>NZ_JBICNX010000069.1:0-3553 GCF_043107035.1 Staphylococcus sp. 231237_7MaSpsaltlick | reverse complement strand
GTAATTTAGCTAATGTAATCTATTTTGAAAATGGAATCGAACATCAATTAACGATTGAAGAAATAAATGTTATTCGAAAAGCTTTGGTAAATTTTAAAAGTGATAATGATGAAGAACAAAAAGCATTGCAAAATTTACAGTCATTGTTTATTCATCATTTAGATTGATTTTGAACTTAGTGAATTAAATTTTATAAACGTAAGTGATCATAAAATTTATGAACATATAGCAACCACATTTTTGGTTGCTTTTGTTTTGATTTTGAATTTGGTTTTGAACTATGAGTGGCTAGCATTTTGCCACTCATTTTTTGCGTAAGCAAAAACATAAAGGGTATGGGATATAATCCCATCAAGTACGGCGTGCTGGAACGAAGTGGATAGCAAAGCCAGTGCTTGCCAAACCAAAATGGAACAATTGTGAAATGAGAAAATTTTTGACGAACAAAGCGAAAATGATAGCCACTTCAGTGGCGATTGGCGCCGGTTTTAAGTTGGATTAATTCCAACTTAACAACCAATCCAAATCATTAAAGCGATATCGTGAAGTCAAAAAGCAATTATTTTACAATTGTTCCATTTAAGGTGGGTTGGTTTTGATTTTTCATTTTTGTTGGCTCCTAGGGGGGGCTACTACGACCCCCCTTTTAAGTGCCGAGTGCCAAATTGAAAAAAAAACGCTTTTCGTCTCTACTCTCTCTAGGGCTCAAGGCATTCTACATTTAGGGGACATTTTAGGGACATTTTAAGGGACATTTTTATTTTTTGTGTATATTTGGTTGCTTTAATGTTACCTAAGTGGTACACTTAAAAAAATAGAAAAAAAGAGGTGTCAATTTGCCTAGAAAAACAAGGTTACAAATAAGTCTTACAGATAAACAAATCGAAGAATTAGAAAAATTAGCTAAAGAAAAAGGGTTTACGAAATCGGCAATTTTAGCTTTAGCATTAGAAGAATATTCAAGAAAGGAATTAGAGCAAAAAAAATAGTGAAATCCTCTCCCGCAAAGAATGGATTTCACTTTATACAAAATATAAAAAACAAGCTCTAATAAGGTGATTCTAACATTATGAATACAGATAAAGCAAGATACTTCACGTTTTTACTATATCCAGAAAGTATTCCAGAAAACTGGGAAATGAAATTAGAATTAATGGGTATTCCGATGGCTATTAGCCCATTACATGATAAGGATAAAAGTAACGTAGAGGGGCAAGAATATAAAAAAGCACATTATCATGTAATTTATGTTGCTGCTAATCCAGTTACAACTCATAGCGTTCGTAAAAGAATACAAAGAGCATTAGGTAAAGAGAGTGTAGCAAAAGTACAAGTGATTAAACAAAGCATGGAAAACATGTATTTGTACTTAACGCATGAGAGTAAAGACGCTATTGCTAAAAATAAATATAAGTACAACAAAAAGGATATAGAGCTTTTGAATAACTTTGATATTGATAGATATGTAGTGCTTGATGTAGAAGATAAAGACGAAATGTTGAATGATGTTTGCGACATGATAGATGACCATGGTTTAGCAAACATAAGAGAATTAAGACGTTTTGTAAAAGAACATGGTAGCAACTACAATTTGCCAAGTATGAAAATAATTAATAGTGTTTTACGTTCGCACACTGGATTAATTAGATTATATTTTGATGCCGTATATCAAGAGCGTAAGTATGGACGAAGTTATGTTGATACAGAAACGGGGGAAATACATGAGTAATTTAGCTAATGTAATCTATTTTGAAAATGGAATCGAACATCAATTAACGATTGAAGAAATAAATGTTATTCGAAAAGCTTTGGTAAATTTTAAAAGTGATAATGATGAAGAACAAAAAGCATTACAAAATTTACAGTCATTGTTTATTCATCATTTAGATTGATTTTGAACTTAGTGAATTAAATTTTATACACGTGAGTGATCATAAAATTTATGAACATTAGCAACCACCATTTTTGGTTGCTGGGGTTTTGAATTTACGGACGTGTCAAAATGACATGTCCGTTTTTGCGTAAGCAAAACATAGCCTCGCAGAGCATACGGTTTAATGACTTATTGAAAATAAGTCTAGTATGTTAGACTTAAATTATTAGATACACGAAAACCCTTTGTACAGAGGAGGAATTTTTATATGTCATATTCGATTGTGAGAGTTTCAAAAGTTAAATCTGGAACAAATACAACAGGTATTCAAAAACATGTTCAAAGAGAAAATAATAATTATGAAAACGAAGATATAGACCATAGTAAAACACATTTAAATTATGATTTAGTAAACGATAATAAACAAAACTTTAATAACTTGATTGAGGAAAAAATAGAGCAGAATTATACAAATAAAAGAAAAATTAGAACAGACGCAGTTAAACATATTGATGGGTTAATTACATCAGACAATGAATTTTTTAATAATCAAACATCAGAAGATACAAAGCGTTTTTTTGAACAAGCTAAACAGTTTTTAGAACAAGAATACGGTAAAGATAATTTATTATATGCAACGGTGCATATGGACGAGAAAACACCACATATGCATTATGGAGTTGTTCCGATTACTGATGACGGTCGTTTAAGTGCTAAAGAGGTTGTAGGTAATAAAAAAGCCTTAACGGAATTTCAAGATAGATTTAATGAGTATGTTAAACAACGAGGATATGACTTAGAACGTGGTCAATCAAGACAAGTTACGAATGCGAAACATGAGCAAATGAGCCAGTATAAACAAAAAACAGAATACCATAAGCAAGAATATGAGCGTGAGAGCCAAAAAACAGACCATATAAAGCAAAAGAACGATAAATTGATGCAAGAGTATCAAAAATCGTTAGAAACGCTTAAAAAGCCTATAAATGTTCCATATGAGCTTGAAACGGAAAAAGTAGGTAGTTTGTTTAACAAAGAAGTACAAGAAACTGGAAATGTTGTCATAAGCCAAGAAGATTTTAATGCCTTTCAAAAGCAAATAGAAGCAGCACAATTAATCAAAGATGATTATGAGTATATTAAGTCAGATAAAGCTCTAAATGACCTAAAAAACGAAAACAGTAGGCTTAAAGAAGAAAATAAGAGTATGTTTGAAACTCTGACGAAAGCGAATGAGGTTCTTGAAAAACGAAATAAACAACTTGATAACGCAAATAAACTTTTTGAAGTTCTTAGAGAAATTTTCAAGAAGTTAGAGCAAGCTATTGGTAGAAATAAATATAGGAATTTAATGAATGATGTGAGTAAAGATAATGGTCGCATGATACAAGTAATACGAACGTTAGATAAACAAATACATCCTGAAGAACATCAAGAACAAAAAGATAATCAGAAACGTGGTAGAGGTATGAGCAGATAATAAAAGCCCTTATCAGAATAGATAAAGGCTTAAGTAAATACAATGTGGTATTGGTTGTACTCTCATGTATTATAACACGCATTTATGCCGAGAAAATCTATTTGTCGATGAGAGCCCTTAATTAGACTTAAAGCGCCAGCGGTCAATAGCGTCAGCTATTAAATCGACCGATGGACAGCTTTAGGATTATTAAGGAGCGC
>NZ_JBICNX010000068.1:0-3854 GCF_043107035.1 Staphylococcus sp. 231237_7MaSpsaltlick | reverse complement strand
GGGTGGTGAAACAAATGAAAGCTAAGGAAATTAGAGACTTAACCACTTCAGAAATCGAAGAACAAATCAAATCTTCAAAAGAAGAGCTTTTTAACCTACGCTTTCAGTTAGCTACAGGTCAATTAGAAGAGACTGCACGTATTCGCACAGTGAGAAAAACGATTGCACGTCTAAAAACTGTTGCTCGTGAAAGAGAAATTGAACAAGGAAAAGCTAATCAATAATTAATTGAAAGAGGAGGTTACAAAAGTGAGCGAAAGAAATGATCGTAAAGTTTATGTAGGTAGAGTCGTTTCCGATAAAATGGACAAAACTGTAACTGTACTTGTTGAAACATACAAAACGCACAAATTATATGGTAAACGAGTAAAATACTCTAAAAAATACAAAACTCATGATGAAAACAACTCAGCTAAATTAGGGGACATCGTTAAGATTCAAGAAACACGTCCTTTATCAGCAACTAAACGTTTCCGTTTGGTAGAAATTGTTGAAGAATCAGTAATTATTTAAGAAATAGTGAAGATAAAGGAGGTTTAACTCATGATCCAACAAGAAACACGTTTGAAAGTAGCAGACAACTCTGGTGCACGTGAAGTTCTTACAATCAAAGTATTAGGTGGATCTGGTCGTAAAACAGCGAATATTGGTGACGTAATCGTAGTTAGTGTTAAAAATGCTACACCAGGTGGCGTTGTCAAAAAAGGTGAAGTTGTTAAAGCTGTTGTAGTACGTACTAAATCAGGTGTACGCCGTAACGACGGTTCATATATCAAATTTGATGAAAATGCATGTGTCATCATTCGTGACGACAAAGGCCCACGTGGTACTCGTATTTTTGGACCTGTTGCTCGTGAATTACGTGAAGGCAACTTCATGAAAATTGTATCATTAGCTCCAGAAGTACTTTAATTAATCGTTTATAAATATATAAATTTAAGGAGGTGCCACGCATGCATATCAAAAAAGGTGACAACGTAAAAGTTATCGCAGGTAAAGACAAAGGTAAAGAAGGTAAAGTTGTTTCAACTCAACCTAAAAAAGACCGTGTCGTTGTGGAAGGTGTTAACGTTATTAAAAAACACCAAAAACCAACTCAATTTAATCCTGAAGGTGGAATCTTAGAAACAGAGGCAGCAATCCATGTTTCTAAC
Organism: Staphylococcus sp. 231237_7MaSpsaltlick; assembly: GCF_043107035.1. NCBI lineage: Bacteria > Bacillati > Bacillota > Bacilli > Caryophanales > Staphylococcaceae > Staphylococcus > Staphylococcus sp. 231237_7MaSpsaltlick. The sequence goes on along the minus strand of NZ_JBICNX010000068.1, from coordinate 2,700 downwards.
GTACAATTATTAGACCCTAAAACGAATGAACCAACTCGCGTAGGTTACAAATTCGTAGATGGTAAAAAAGTTCGTATCGCTAAAAAATCTGGCGAAGAAATCAAATCTAATAATTAATAATTAATCGAAAGGAGGATCCACTGTGAACCGTTTAAAAGAAAAATATAGCTCTGAAGTTACACAAAACTTAGTTAAACAATTTAACTACAGTTCAGTAATGGAAGTTCCAAAAATTGAAAAAATCGTAGTAAATATGGGTGTTGGTGATGCTGTTCAAAACTCTAAAGTATTAGATGATGCTGTAGAAGAATTAGAAGCTATCACTGGACAAAAAGCACTTGTTACAAAAGCTAAAAAATCAGTCGCTACATTCCGTTTACGTGAAGGTATGCCTATCGGTGCGAAAGTTACACTTCGCGGAGAAAGAATGTATGATTTCTTAGATAAATTAATCGCTGTTTCATTACCACGTGTACGTGACTTCCGTGGAGTTTCAAAAACAGCATTTGACGGTAGAGGTAACTATACACTAGGTGTTAAAGAACAATTGATTTTCCCTGAAATCGACTATGACCGAGTAAATAAAGTTAGAGGAATGGATATCGTTATCGTAACGACTGCTAACACTGACGAGGAAGCTCGTGAATTGTTAACACAATTCGGTATGCCATTTCAAAAATAATCTCTAAAGGAGGCTAATTAAGTGGCTAAAACTTCAATGGTTGCTAAGCAACAAAAAAAACAAAAGTTCCAAGTACGTGAATATACTCGTTGTGAACGCTGTGGTCGTCCACATTCTGTTTACCGTAAATTCAAATTATGCCGTATTTGTTTCCGTGAATTAGCTTATAAAGGCCAAATCCCTGGCGTTCGTAAAGCTAGCTGGTAATATATAAAAGTCTGAAAGGAGGCAACAATCAATGACAATCAACGATCCAATTGCAGATATGCTAACTCGTGTAAGAAACGCAAACATGGTGCGTCACGATAAATTAGAATTACCTGCATCAAACATTAAAAAAGAAATTGCTGAAATTTTAAAGAGTGAAGGTTTCATTAAAAACGTAGAATACGTTGAAGACGATAAACAAGGGGTTATCCGTTTATTCCTTAAATATGGTCAAAATAATGAAAGAGTTATCACTGGATTAAAACGTATTTCTAAACCAGGTCTACGTGTTTATGCGAAAGCAAACGAAGTACCAAAAGTACTTAACGGTTTAGGTATTGCGTTAGTATCAACTTCAGAAGGTGTTATCACTGATAAAGAAGCAAGAAAACGTAATGTTGGCGGAGAAATCTTAGCATACGTTTGGTAATAATAAATAAGGAGGTGCGATAACATGAGTCGTGTTGGTAAAAAAATTATTGACATCCCTAGCGACGTAACAGTAACAATTGAAGGTAATTCAGTAACTGTTAAAGGTGCTAAAGGCGAATTATCAAGAACATTTAATGAAAGAATGACATATAAACAAGACGAAAGTACATTAGAAGTTGTAAGACCTACTGATTCTAAAGAAGATAGAACAGTTCATGGTACAACTCGTGCTTTAATCAATAATATGATACAAGGTGTATCTCAAGGATACCAAAAAACACTTGAACTAGTTGGTGTTGGTTACCGTGCTCAAATGCAAGGTAATGACTTAGTGCTTAACGTTGGTTACTCTCACCCAGTTGAAATTAAAGCTGACGAAGGTATTACTTTCTCTGTAGAGAAAAACACAACAGTTACAGTAGCTGGTATTTCTAAAGAACAAGTTGGAGCTATCGCTTCAAACATCCGTTCAGTAAGACCTCCAGAGCCTTATAAAGGTAAAGGAATTCGTTACCAAGGTGAATACGTTCGCCGTAAAGAAGGTAAAACTGGTAAATAATAAATAACTTTCAGAAGAAAGGAGTAATAAAATGATCAGCAAAATTGATAAAAACAAAGTGCGTTTGAAAAGACATGCACGTGTTCGTACTAAATTATCTGGCACAGCTGAAAAACCTCGTTTAAACATCTATCGTTCAAACAAGCATATCTATGCACAAGTAATTGATGATGTAAACGGCCAAACATTAGCGCAAGCTTCTACACAAGAAAAAGATTTCGCTAATGAAAGTGGATCTAAAGTTGAATTGTCAGCTAAAGTCGGCGAAACTGTAGCTAAAAGAGCTATCGAAAAAGGCGTTAAAACTATCGTATTTGACCGTGGAGGTTACTTATACCACGGACGTGTTAAAGCCTTAGCAGATGCAGCTCGTGAAAATGGTTTAGAATTTTAATTTAAAGGAGGGACATTTACATGGCTCGTAGAGAAGAAGAAGCGAAAGAATTTGAAGAACGCGTTGTAACGATTAATCGTGTTGCGAAAGTTGTAAAAGGTGGTCGTCGTTTCCGTTTCACTGCTTTAGTAGTAGTTGGAGATAAAAATGGTCGCGTCGGATTCGGTACTGGTAAAGCACAAGAGGTACCTGAAGCAATCAAAAAAGCTGTAGAAGCAGCTAAAAAAGATTTAGTTGAAGTTCCACGTGTTGAAGGTACTACACCTCACACTATTACTGGACGTTTCAGTTCAGGAAGCGTATTTATGAAACCAGCTGCACCTGGTACTGGTGTTATTGCAGGTGGCCCTGTTCGTGCGGTATTAGAATTAGCTGGTATTACTGATATCTTAAGTAAATCTTTAGGTTCAAATACGCCAATTAACA
>NZ_JBICNX010000067.1:0-3952 GCF_043107035.1 Staphylococcus sp. 231237_7MaSpsaltlick | reverse complement strand
TTGTTAAAATTCCAGTTGTAAACACAAAAGGTGAATCAACAATTTCTCTAATTAAAAAATTATCAGCAGACAATGTTCGTTTAAATGTAACTGCTGTTTATACTTTAGAACAAGTTAAAGAAATTACTGAAGCTGTTACTGAAGGTGTACCAACATATGTTTCAGTATTTGCTGGCCGTATTGCTGATACAGGTGTAGATCCATTACCATTAATGAAAGAATCAGCAGAAATTACGCATAGTAAAGATGGCGTTAAATTATTATGGGCAAGCTGTCGTGAAGTAATTAATGTTATTCAAGCTGATGAAGTTGGTGCTGATATTATTACTTGTCCAGCTGATGTAGTTAAAAAAGTTAACACAAACTTAGGTAGAGATATCGACGAATTATCTGTTGACACAGTTAAAGGTTTTGCAAAAGATATCCAATCTTCAGGTTTATCAATTTTATAATCAATACCCCCTATAAACCCAATGTTTATAGGGGTTTTTTGTTCTTTCAAATAATAAAAAGGGCAGATGAGTCCGAATATATGACTATCATTGATACTTTGTAATAATATAGTGACCCCTTATAACATGATGCAATGTTATAAGGGGTCTTGATTGTAAAAATACATGCCCTAAAATTAATTAATTTATCAGGTCGATTCATTAGTTATTATGTGAATATTTATAAAAAATTCCAATTTATACTATGCAATTTTATGAATTAATATATAATTAATCATTGTAGTTTTAATTTTTAAAACATTGTGGCTATTAGCGCGTGACATGCTAAAGGAGTATAAAAAATGAAAGTAAATATTTTTAAACAAAAAGTAAAAAAGCAATTGTGGTTTTTAAATAAGAAAGAGAAGCGAATATTAGATGAAGTATTACAGGCAAAGATAGACAGTGATGAATCTGGTGAATTAAATCGACCAATCGCATTTTCAAATCAATTTTTAAAATCTTATATATTTAAGGAAAAGGTAACTTCAACGACACAATTATTTGTGATGTTAATAGGTATATTAGTTACATATATTGTGTTACTAGGTCTGTTTTTATTTGGCTTTTTAGCAAGTTTGTCTTCTGTTCAATACTTTATTAAACCAGAAGTACAGCTATCCACTGCGGTCGTTATATTAACACTAGTAGGGTCAATACTATTAATTATTCTTTGTTTGTATGCGATAAAGCAAGTGACTGCTTACTTTACGAAGAAACTGCTTGAATATAAACATAATAAAGATTTATAAGAGTAATTAATATGAATGGTGGGAAAGTGAAATACTTTCTTGCCATTTTTTGTATACAAAAGTATATGGTATTGTAACTTCTATATATTTAGTATTTTCAAAATAAATGACTGTACCATATTGTAATGACTTTAATCCGGTTATGGCCATTGCATTGATATAGTATTGGATTGCTGAACGTTTCGTAGTTAAAGGGAATAAAATTGTTTCACTATTTATGTATAAAGGTAAGAATTTTCTAATGTTCAGAGTCTGTTTTGCTTTTTTAGTTTGCAAGGGGATGGATAATTGTTGTGTTTCGAAAAAGTAATGCAGTGTTTTGTCCATTGTAGCGGGATAGAGGAAATGGTGTGTTGAAAAGTGGCAGAGTGTAAGTATTTGTGCTGATATATATGTTTTAAAATACAATAATTTTATATTCATTTTCATGTTTTGATAACCTCTTTATTTGGTATAGTAAGATAAATATTTTATTTTGATACTTTTTTGATAGTTCTTTAATGTTGAAATAGAACAATTTAAAAATTTTGCTAATTCTTTTTGTTTGTATCCTGCTAATTTGAGCTTTAACCAATATTGTTCTTTACGGGACAAAGTGGTAAGAAAATGGTTGTAGCAAGAAAGTTGTTCTAGTGAACTTTCATGTATTTGACTATCGAGCGTAATCGTATTAAAGTCGATGGGTTCAGTTTTTTTAATTGAGCGGAATAGATCGATGAGATAAAAATTCAAGCGGGTAAATAGAAATGTTTTTAACGACATTTGTTGGTTGGGATTGTATTCTTGGATTAACTCCCACATGCGTATAAATAACAATTGTGCAAATTCATCATAATTGTACTTTATATGGTACTTATTTAACAATGTAGCTATAATATAATTATACTCTGTTAGTTTTGATTCAATCATTCAATTTTTACTCCAAAGTTATATATATAACAAGTATTTCCGGATGGACATATTTTATAAATGAAAATAAAAATTTTCATTTGCTAAATATTAATAATAGGTGTTAAATAGTAGTCGTAGATAGTTAAATTTTAAGTTTAATGACACAAAAGCGTATTCAACTTAAAAATACTGCATTTTAAAGTATAATGTTAACTTCGGACTATATTCAGGAGGTTTATATGGATTACGCACATTTAAATTTAGAGCATTTTTTTGCTAAGCATAATGATTTAGATAGGATAAAAGATAAATCTGATTTTGTAATGATAAATAATGTTTCTAAAGAAATGAAATATCGTGATGGTGAGATTGAGGGAACAATTGATCTTAACCGATATTTTTATAAAAATAGATCACAAGCGATGAGTTTTATTATTATGGATTATAAAAGTCAAGAGTAATGAAATTAAAATTTCATTACTTTTTTTATGAATATGTAACAACCAATGTATAAAATTGTCTGTTCAACTATTTAGTGTTAAAATCTATTATCGGATAGCCTTAACTTATTTGTTTTTTGCACGATGATAGGGCTAAAATTTCAATTATTACCTATGAGGTGTGAACATGACGAAGCATAAAAAAGGGTCTTTGTTATCAATAATAGGATTATTGGTAGTTTTAGGCGTGGCTGCAGTCATTGTTTTTTCAATGATTTCAGATCAAATATTCTTTAAATCAGTTAATAAACAAGAAAGTGTTGAAAATCTAAAAGTGACTTTAGATAAAGCAGCTAAAAAACAAATTGATAATTATACAAGTCAACAAGTGTCAAGCAAAGATAATAAGACTTGGAGAGATGCGTCTTCAACTGAAATAAAAGATGCCATGGATAGTAATAAATTTATAGATAGCGATACACAAAAATATCAATTTTTAGAATTAGATCGTTATCAAGGCATAGATAAAAACAGAATTAAACGTATGTTGTTTGATAATCCAACGCTATTAAAACATACGGATGCATTTATTAATGCAGCGAAAGAGAAACATGTAAATGAAGTATATTTGATTTCGCATGCACTTTTAGAAACAGGATCTGCTAAAAGTGAATTAGCAAGTGGCGTAGAAATTGATGGCAAGAAATATTATAACTTCTTTGGTGTCGGGGCATTGGATGAGGATCCGATTAAAACGGGTTCAGAATATGCTAAAAAACACGGTTGGGATACACCTGAAAAAGCGATCAGTGGTGGTGCCGACTTCATTCATAGTCATTTCTTATCTAACAAAGATCAAAATACTTTATATAGCATGAGATGGAATCCGAAAAATCCTGGTGAACATCAATATGCCACGGATATAAAATGGGCGGAAAGTAATGCTAGTATTATGGCCAATTTCTACAAAGATATGAAAACTGAAGGTAAATACTTTAAATATTTTGTTTATAAAGATGATGAAAAGCATAGAAAATAAGTGAATATATCATTATTAATGTATTATTAAAAGAGCCCTTAACTGATTGTAGTTATTCAGTTAAGGGCTTTTTTATATGTACGATTAAAAATTTGTAAAAGTATTATGGCGAGACTCCTGAGGGAACAGGACGAGCTGAAGACTACATGCTGAAGCTGTCCCCTAGGAAAGCGAGCCGATAAAACAAGTTATTACAAAATAAATATCACAGTAAAAGTTTAAAAGTAAGTAGTCATTAAACTTAAAGATTTCTGTTTTAACACAAACACCTTAAATATAAAACAAAATGTATGATAAATAATTTTAAAGTAACAGTATAAAATTTGAGAAGTATTATGG
>NZ_JBICNX010000066.1:0-4107 GCF_043107035.1 Staphylococcus sp. 231237_7MaSpsaltlick | reverse complement strand
AGATGGTGATAGTAACATGGTATTTCTGTAAACACCAAATTAACGATAGTATACTGTAATAGGTACTGGTATTAAGTATCTTAATTTCTATTTAACATATTTCAACTTATCGGAAGTGCATATGCTTCAAAAGATACAGATGGTATAATAGAAAAGTCGTCGTTTACTTCTGTGCTGTTTTAGCATGGAAGGAGGTGACACCATGTTCAGCATCATATTTGTATCTATAGTAGCTCCTATTATAGTAGGGGTTATAATCACGTTGTTTTCACATTGGTTGAATAATCGTGATAAATAATCAAGCGACGACACAGTAATAACACCAAAAAGAGCCCGATAACTATTCCAGTAGTTATCGGGCTCGGTGTTTACCATGTTCAACACATATTTGTTATCTAGATTATAACATCATAGTGCAGAGGAATGCAAAGTAGTTTTATCTGTTTAGGTTAAGGTGTATTCAATATAATTAAAAATAGGGGTGGTTATGATCAATAAAGTTAAATTTACATCACAGGATGAAAAGCTTTTAAAACAAATTAATGGAGTAAATCATAATAATATGAAATTACTTACTTTTAAGTATATGCTTCCTTTTAGAATTCCAGTTAGCAATGGAGAATTTTTTATAGATGATAAAAACAAGATTTTAGTTAAAATTTTAAATACAACTGGGCAAATTGAATATGGTAATCGTCTTCCAATCCCTTTTGAAGAAAGAAGAAGTATTGTAGAATGTACTACAATTATAAATAAACATAGCTTCAAAAAAGTATGTAAATCAACAATAGAGGCAGATAATGAGATTTCTAGTATTTTTGATATTCAACTTTCGATTATAAACCATTTTATTAGAATTATTATGGTTAAATTTCAATATCATAACGTTTTTCCAATTTCTAAAGGGGATATTCAAAGTATTCCATTATATAGGCCATGTAAAATTATTAATGGAAAACACATAAATTTTGAGATGAAATCTTTTATTATAAAATGGCCAGATAAAATTTTAGAAGATCAAAGTAAAAATTTAAGTAAAAAAGAATTAGGAAGTATTTTTGCGAATTGGGAAATTTATAAAAATATGTCAAGCATGCTTCCTAGTGAGAAAATGAGAATGGGAGAAAGATATTTTTATAAAGAAGATTATAATAATTCAATAATTTATTATCAGACTGCTCTTGAAACTTTTATTTGTAACTTTGTATATGATTATTATAAAATTTATGAAAACATAGATGATGATACTGCTAAGAAAAAATTATCTTCTTATAAAAACGTTGTTTATCATCACTTCATACCTAAAATGAAGGAACTACAGGTTTATAATAGCGAAAATATTAAAGTTTGTATTGATATTTATTTTAGTGATTATTATGATATGAGAAATAATATTGTTCATAGCGGAGAGACGTATGACAAATTTAGTACAGAGAATTTCACTAATATTGTGAGTGATATAGTTAAATTAGTAACTTATGGTATGAAATATGCAGTTAAAAATAAATTCACACAATATTTTAATAAAAACTACATTATTAGTGATAATATAAACATTAAAGAAATCCTAAGTAGGTATGAAAGTATATAGTTACTAATCAATACAATTGGAATTATAGATAAACTTGTAAAAGTTTTTTTGGGTACTCTTTAGTTTAACATTTAAATGTTAAATAATATCAACAACAAGTGTGTACTCTAAGGGTGTTCAATATAAAGTTGTATGATATGCTTAATTAAACAAATCAAACAGGGCGCAGTTATCATGTTATTAGCTTATTGTAGAACATCGACAATTGAACAGAATTTAACTAGACAATTAGAAGCCGTTAAAGAATACGGAGTAGAAGAAGATAATATATATCGAACAAGCTAGTGGTAAAGATATGACTAACAGACCTAAACTAAAAGAATTATTATTATATGCTAGAAAAGACGATGTGATCGTAATAGACGGATTGGATAGACTTTCAAGAAACTATGATTATATAGCAAACATCATTCATGAGTTAAAACAAAAAGATATTAAGTTAATTGTTTTGAATATGCCTATACTCAATCAAGCTATAGATAATCCATTAATGGATAAGTTTATGAAAGATTTAGTTATATCTGTGTTAGGTATGGTGGCAGATATGGAACGTACAGAAGCTAAACGTAGACAAGCAGAGGGGATAAAAGTAGCAAAGGCTAAAGGAATATACAAAGGTAAGCCTAAAGAGTATAGTCCTAATGCACGTAATAAAAAGAAGCGTGTTATATACTTTAGAGTTGTAGAAGAATTAAAGAACAATACTCCTATTAAGAGTATTGCTAAGGAATTTGATATTAGTAGAAATACTGTATATTCAATTAAAAGAGATTTGGAAACGATTTCTTCATAACAATTAAATAGACTCTATGAGAAGCCCTCACATGCAATGACTAATCAAAACATGTATATAGGGCTTTTTTTATTTGTTAAATAACCTACTAAGTAGTGATTTTTTCTTAGGGGCATATGTTGAATATCGATCCTTTTCATCGTAGGCACGTACTTTATCAGTACCTTTATAATTAATGTCATTACTACTTATATTCTGTGTAGTATTGTCTAATTCATTATTTCTATAGTGTTCAAGTTGTAATGACTGTTGATTAGTTAAAGCTTTAGTTATCTGTTCTTTTTGATTATCTTTAATAGTTAATTGATTATGAAATAACTCTATTTCACTTCTTAATTGCTTAACCAATTCATCATTACTAGAAGTATTCTCATGTTGGATATCTTCCGACTGTATATAGTATAAAAAATGAAATTAATGTTCATAAAAAAATAAAAAAATAGAGCCTTATATAAGGCTCTATTTTAATGCGGTACTTTCATCGTATGAATTTGCATACTTATCTAAATCAGTATTTAACAACTCAAGATCAGTACTACTCATATTTTTCACAGTGTTCATTGACCATTCGGATTTAATAACATGAAAATCATGATTTGTATTCCCTGTATCATCTTCTACCGGATATATAACGTCAATTGTGAAAGTATCTAATGAAACTCTACTATCTCTGACACCTTTAACTGTATCAGCTACAGCATATCTCATTCCCTCTGAAGTCATTTTATCTGATAAATTTTCTTTACCTTTAATAACAATTACTGCATTTTTACCTAAACTATCATTATAATAATCAACGCTTTTAATACTACCATGACCACTAGTAATCTCAGAATCTATACTATCTTTTAATTTATCTTCATCACTTTCTGTGTCTTCTGTGTCTTCCTGTTCTTTTTCTATTTCCTCATCAAAACTAGTATCAACTGTTTCAAGATATTTATCGTAAAGTTTAGGCTTTTCTATTTCTAACTTAGTGCTTTGTTCAGGACTAAGTTCATTACTATCTTTAATTTTATTAATAGTTTTTTCATTAGGTATTTTTACTGAATCATAATCTTTGTCAAAGTACTTTTTAAAAAGATATTTATATATATCTTTATCTTCTTCATATAACTTTTTACCTTTATCATCATCTGCATCGTATATATATTCCATTTTTTCATCATCAGACATATTATCTATATCACTTTTAGTTATAGAGGGTGTTATAGAAGTAAAAATGATAGCAGCTACTAGAAAAGCGATACCGAAAAATAAAAGCATATGCTTCCACAATCTTTTATTCTTTTTAGTGAATAGTAGAAATATTGAAACAAGAAATATAGCGAAGAAACACAAAATTGAGTATAACGGGGTAATACACACTAATAAAATAGTAGTTAAAACTATTAATAGTTTATATTTTTTATCAGTAATATCTTTATTTAATTCAAAAATACTAAATAAAAGCAAAACCAAAATGATTATAAAGAAAAATGATTTCATTACCTTAATCTCCTTTTAATTAATAATATTATTATACTCTAATTAAGAAATTAAGAGTAGCTTATATTAGCGTTAAAAATTAAATAAAATGGTTCTGTTGCAAAGTAAAAAAATATAGCTAACCACTAATTTATCATGTCAGCGTTCGCTTAACTTGTTAGCATGATGCTAATTTCGTGGCATGGCGAAAATCCGTAGATCTGAAGAGACCTGCGGTTCTTTTTATATAGAGCGT
>NZ_JBICNX010000065.1:0-4444 GCF_043107035.1 Staphylococcus sp. 231237_7MaSpsaltlick | reverse complement strand
ACCAAAAGTAAATGATAGAGATAGTAATGGCGTGTTAGACACAGACCAACTGTCTGAGGCGGAACAAGCAATTGAAGCAGTGGAAGAAGCTAAGCAAGTTGCAGACGATAAGTTAGCGGAAATCACAGCGGATGGTTTAGTAAACCCAGAGGAGAAAGCTAAGTTAGATCAACTCATCGATGCATTAGAAACAGCTAAGGCAGATGCTTCGACGAAATTGAGCAGTGTACCAAATGGTACAACAGGCAAAGACGGATTACAAACACGTCTAGACCAAATTGATCCAGTGACAGCGCCTGAAGTAAATGACCAAGATGGTAATGGTGTTCTAGATACTAAACAATTATCTGAGGCGGAACAAGCAATTGTAGGAGTGGAACAAGCTAAACAAGCTGTCGATAATAAGTTAGCAGAAATCATATCGGATGGATTAGTAAATCCAAATGAAAAAACTGAGTTAGAAAAATTAATCGAAACATTAGAAACAGCGAAAGTAGATGCTTCGACGAAATTGAATAGCGTACCAAACGGTACAACAGGTAAAGATGGGTTACAAACACGCTTAGATCAAATTGGTACAGTAACTTTACCAAAAGTAAATGACCAAGATAGTAATGGAGTCTTGGACACTGAACAATTATCAGAGGCAGAACAAGCAATTACGGCAGTAGAAGAAGCTAAAAAAGCAGCAGCTAACAAGTTGTCTGAGATTACGTCTGATAACTTAGTAAATCCAGAAGAAAAAGCCGAATTAGAACAACTCATCGAAGCATTAGAAACAGCTAAAGTAGAAGCTTCGACGAAATTAAACAATGTACCAGACGGTACAACAGGTAAAGATGGATTACAAACACGCTTAAAACAAATTGGTTCAGTGACTTTACCAGAAGTAAATGATCAAGATGGTAATGGTGTACTAGATACCGAGCAGTTATCTGAGGCGGAACAAGCAATTGAAGCAGTGGAAAAAGCTAAGAAAGCTGCAGACAATAAGTTAGCGGAAATCACATCGGATGGATTAGTAAATCCAAATGAGAAAGCCGAATTAGATAAATTAATCGAAACGTTAGAAACAGCTAAAGTAGAAGCTTCGACGAAATTAAACAATGTACCAGACGGTACACCAGGAAAAGATGGGTTACAAACACGTTTAGACCAAATTGATCCAGTGACAGCGCCTGAGGTAAATGACCAAGATGGTAATGGTGTTCTAGATACTAAACAATTATCTGAGGCGGAACAAGCAATTGAAGCAGTAGAACAAGCTAAACAAGCAGCAGATGACAAGTTAACTGAAATCACATCGGACGGATTAATTAATCCAGAAGAGAAATTCGAATTAGATCAACTCATCGAAACGTTAGAAACATCGAAAGCAGAAGCTTCAGCGAAATTGAACAGTGTACCAAACGGTACAACAGGTAAAGACGCATTACAAACACGCTTAAACCAAATTGGTTCAGTAACAGCGCCTGAGGTAAATGACCAAGATAGCAATGGTGTGTTAGACACAGACCAACTGTCTGAGGCGGAACAAGCAATTGTAGGAGTGGAAGAAGCTAAGAAAGCCGTCGATAATAAGTTAGCAGAAATCACATCTGATGGATTAGTAAATTCAAACGAAAAAGCCGAGTTAGATCAACTAATTGAAGAGTTAGAAACAGCGAAAGCAGATGCTTTAACGAAATTAAATAATGTACCAAACGGTACAACAGGTAAAGACGGATTACAAACACGTCTAGATCAAATTGGCTCAGTGACAGCGCCAGAAGTAAATGATAGAGATAGTAATGGAGTCTTGGACACTGAACAATTATCAGAGGCAGCACAAGCAATTACGGCAGTAGAAGAAGCTAAAAAAGCAGCAGCTAACAAGTTGTCTGAGATTACGTCTGATAACTTAGTAAATCCAAGTGAGAAAGCTGAGTTAGATAAACTCATCGAAGCATTAGAAACAGCGAAAGCAGATGCTTTAACGAAATTAAATAATGTACCAGATGGTACAACAGGTAAAGACGGATTACAAACACGTCTAGATCAAATTGATTCAGTGACAGCGCCAGAAGTAAATGATCAAGATGGCAATAGTGTACTAGATACAGAGCAGTTATCAGAGGCAGAAGAAGCAATTACGGCAGTAGAAGAAGCTAAAAAAGCTGTCAATAATAAGTTAGCAGAAGTCACAGCCGATAATTTGGTTAACCCAAGCGAAAAAGCCGAGTTAGATAAACTTATCGAAGCTTTAGAAACAGCAAAAGCAGAAGCTTCAGCGAAATTAAACAATGTACCAAACGGTACGACAGGTAAGGATGAGTTACAAACACGTTTAGATCAAATTAGTTCAGTAACTTTACCAGAAGTGAATGATCGAGATAGTAACGGTGTTTTAGACACTGAACAATTATCTGAGACAGCACAAGCAATTGAAGCAGTAGAAAAAGCGAAGAAAGCCATAGATAATAAGTTAGCAGAAATCACATCGGATGGATTAGTAAATCCAAATGAGAAAGCCGAATTAGATAAATTAAGCGAAACGTTAGAAACGGCTAAAGTAGAAGCTTCGACGAAATTAAACAATGTACCAGACGGTACAACAGGAAAAGATGGGTTACAAACACGTCTAGACCAAATTGGTTCAGTAACAGCGCCTGAGGTCAATGACCAGGATGGTAATGGCGTGTTAGACACTGAACAATTATCTGAGGCAGCACAAGCAATTATGGCAGTAGAAGAAGCTAAAAAAGCAGCAGCTAACAAGTTGTCTGAGATCACAGCGGATGGATTAGTAAATCCAAGTGAAAAAGCTGAGTTAGAGAAATTAATTGAAGCATTAGAAACAGCTAAGGCAGATGCTTCGACGAAATTGAGTAGTGTACCAAACGCTACAACAGGTAAAGATGGATTACAAACACTTTTAGATCAAATTGACTCAGTGACAATCCCAGAAGTAAATGACCAAGATAGTAATGGTGTTTTAGACACTGAACAATTATCAGAGGCAGAACAAGCAATTGTGGCAGTGGAAGAAGCTAAGAAAGCCGTCGATAATAAGTTAACAGAAATCACAGCGGATGGATTAGTAAATCCAAGTGAAAAAGCTGAGTTAGATCAACTTATCGAAGTGTTAGAAACAGCGAAAGCAGAAGTTTCAGCGAAATTAAACAATGTACCAAACGGTACGACAGGCAAAGATACACTACAAAGTCTCTTAGACCAAATTGGTTCAGTAACAGTGCCCGAGGTCAATGACCAGGATGGTAATGGCGTGTTAGACACAGACCAACTGTCTGAGGCAGCACAAGCAATTATGGCAGTAGAAGAAGCTAAAAAAGCAGCAGCTAACAAGTTGTCTGAGATTACGTCTGATAACTTAGTAAATCCAAGTGAAAAAGCTGAGTTAGAGAAATTAATTGAAGTGTTAGAAACAGCGAAAGCAGAAGCTTCAGCGAAATTGAACAGTGTACCAAACGGTACGACAGGCAAAGATGAGTTACAAACACGTCTAGACCAAATTGATTCAGTGACAGCGCCAGAAGTAAATGATCAAGATGGCAATAGTGTACTAGATACAGAGCAGTTATCAGAGGCAGAAGAAGCAATTACGGCAGTAGAAGAAGCTAAAAAAGCTGTCAATAATAAGTTAGCAGAAGTCACAGCCGATAATTTGGTTAACCCAAGCGAAAAAGCCGAGTTAGATAAACTTATCGAAGCTTTAGAAACAGCAAAAGCAGAAGCTTCAGCGAAATTAAACAATGTACCAAACGGTACGACAGGTAAGGATGAGTTACAAACACGTTTAGATCAAATTAGTTCAGTAACTTTACCAGAAGTGAATGATCGAGATAGTAACGGTGTTTTAGACACTGAACAATTATCTGAGACAGCACAAGCAATTGAAGCAGTAGAAAAAGCGAAGAAAGCCATAGATAATAAGTTAGCAGAAATCACATCGGATGGATTAGTAAATCCAAATGAGAAAGCCGAATTAGATAAATTAAGCGAAACGTTAGAAACGGCTAAAGTAGAAGCTTCGACGAAATTAAACAATGTACCAGACGGTACAACAGGAAAAGATGGGTTACAAACACGTCTAGACCAAATTGGTTCAGTAACAGCGCCTGAGGTAAATGACCAAGATAGCAATGGTGTGTTAGACACAGACCAACTGTCTGAGGCGGAACAAGCAATTGTAGGAGTGGAAGAAGCTAAGAAAGCCGTGGATAATAAGTTATCTGAAGTTACATCTGATGGATTAGTAAATCCAAGTGAAAAAGCTGAGTTAGATCAACTCATCGAAGCATTAGAAACAGCGAAAGAAGATGCTTTAACGAAATTAAATAATGTACCAGATGGTAAAACAGGTAAAGACGGATTACAAACACGTCTAGATCAAATTGATTCAGTGACAGCGCCAGAAGTGAATGATCAAGACGGCAATGGTGTA
>NZ_JBICNX010000064.1:0-4570 GCF_043107035.1 Staphylococcus sp. 231237_7MaSpsaltlick | reverse complement strand
CATCATAAGATTTATACTTTTCACTAGCACCTAATTTTTCTCTCACATCATCTTTTTGTTGAGATGTTAAGTTAGCACCATAAGTAATAACATCATCTTTTAATTCTGGCTCTTTCTCATCTTTTTGTTGCTCTGCTAAAGCCTGTGTTGTTAATACAGAAGATAGTAAAAGTGTTGCTGTAATTGAACTCACTATTTTTTTCATTTTAAGTACCTCGCTTAAGATTTTTATTTTTATTTACCCACTAACATTCCACTTTTAATTGAGATGATTGGTTCACAAGTTGATTATCTAAAATCTTCTTACTGTTTACGTCATAGCTCAATTGAGACAAATAAATTTTCGTTCCTTTGTGACCAACCTTTTCAAATGTTCTCTTCATTTTGTTAATTTCGATTAATGCAGTTTCTTTTTTTATAAAGATTTCAGCTATTTCCCAACCATTGTCATCGACAAGTACCATACCATAACCTTTTCCATCCATTTGCCCAACACCTCAATGATTTTTTAATTTAATTTTTAAGGTTTTCCTTATGCTTTATGCTCTTCTAAATAGCGATTAACTATATTACTTGCAGCTATTTCATGATCATTCCAATGCTGAAAACCGCACTTTTTACATTTAAATTTATTATTCTTTTTCCTATTGTTTTTATCTATATCATGACAACTAGGACATGTGATAGATGTATTATGTTCGTACACGTAATGTATTCTATACCCATACTTTTTGCTGTACTTCCTAAATAAACCAATCACTTCACTAGCCAATATATAAAATTCGCTTGTCGTTGTATGAATATGAGGCAATCCTATAACATAAGTAATATTTGTTTTATATTTTTTAGTAAGTATTTTAATTGAAGATGATATAGGCTCTTCTATCTGCTTTTTAAATTTTTCAGTAACTTCGTTTATTGATAACTCTTTATTTGTAGCTCTATTTATATATTTATTAATAGCCATTACTATTTTCTCGTTTTCTATAGTAAATGTATGATTAATATTTGCATCTGAACATGTCATAAACGTTTTAGTACCTAAATCAATACCTAGGTAATCCACTTCTTCTCTATTTGTATTTTGAATATAGTCATATATAATTTTAACGTTTCTATATTTAGCATCTATTATATCTATAGGATTGTTACAATAATTTTCTATATTATCTTCATGTAGATTTATATTCTTTTTGTCTCTTTCAGTTATCTCTTTACTAATAAACCTAATTACATCATCAATAACTAAGTTCCCATACAATAGCCTCACCTCATTTCAATTTATCTATTACCTGCACTATTTACTAGTGTTATGAAAATTATTAATAATAGTACAACGCCACCTATTAAAGGATTAGACAACTTATCTGTTATAAAATCTAAACTTTGATGTATTATGTTTCTTATTATTTCCATACAATCCTCCTTTTATACAGTTAAGCATGAATAACAGTTCTTATATCATCTCAAAATACTTATCTGTTCGTTTTTTATACCTAAGTGTTTTTATTAAGTTATATTTGTAACATTTGAAGAGCTTACATTCATTTTATCGTACTTATATGGACGTTTCAATTATTTTTATAGTATTTTTTGTTAGTTTTGCAAATAAAATAACCCTCACTTTACAAAGTGAGAGCTAAAAAATATTAAATACAGATACCTATTTTCAAATTACTCTTAGTTTCTATTACTGAAGTTCCTTATCTATTTGTTTTTTTACATTTTGATAGTTATATATGTCTTTAACTACCTTGCCATTTATCATCATTGTTGGAACTTGTTGTATTTTATACTCATCTTTTAAATTCCTATCAGATTCCACATATTCATTTATTTTAGTACTATTACGATAGTTGGCTTCAATATCATTAAGCTGCTCTGATTTTAAATTCAAACTATTTAATTCTTTACCTAATAAGTCATTTGTTAGCCACTGTTTTTGTTTTTTTGCCTCATCACTTTGTATAGAATATAAATGTTCATGATATTCCCAATATTTCTTAGGATCAGTTTTAAATATAGATTGTCCCAGTTTAGCAGCCTTCATAGAATCTTCACCCATAAAAGCTAGATTAACAAATTTATAATAAACTTTACCCTCTTTAATATAGTCATTATCTAGTTTTCTAAAAACTTTATCATTATATTTTTTACAATATGGGCACTTGAAATCACCAAACATTACAATAGATACTTCACTATTCTTATTACCTTTGCTCACACTTTGCTTAGTATCATTATTTAGTTTAATTTTTTTGTTTTCTGCAAATCCAATAAATAAACAAACCATCGTGATTATTAGAAGTATAATTGTTAGAATCAATTTCCAATGTTTCACTAAATCACACCTCATTTATTAACTAATTGCTTACTGTGTATTCTTCAATATATTCATTGATTAATTCTAACAAAGCAACTGTATCTTCTTTTTGTTGATTAGTCATCGATACAGATACTTTCCTCAAGTTATCCTCACACCGCTCTTTCGTAATATAGCCTCTTTTTTCTAATTCTTTAACTTGTTTAGTTAATATAGATCCAGTTGTTTTTATAGTACTGATTAGTTCCTGTAAACTAATTTCTTGTCTTTCTGACTGTAGAACATAGTAAAGAATCATTATATGGTTTTGCGTTATATCAAGCGAATTATAAATATATTTATTCAATGTTTTTATATCTTGGTTAATCGATACATAGTCTTTAATATCCATTCTTGTGCCACCTTTCTATCTAAGATACCTTAAATACATTATATTACATTTAATTATTTTTGTAAATTTTATTATCAAATATTAGAGGGCGCATATACAACTTCACCCTCCAAAATTAATTTATTTAAGTATATATTGTTTTATATTTCCAATTATATATAAAAAAATAGGTAATGCAAAACCCCACAAAAGACCAATCAAATGCGCCATTATATTTACACCTTCACCTATAGCAGTATATGTGATGCCTATCATTATAGTTAATAATAGTAATATTATTAGAGCCTTATTTGTATGGAAGTTTATCGTTTTATTAATTATCAACAATGCAGCAAATCCTCCTAATAAGCTATATATTGACCCCGAAGCGCCAGATATGACAGCAGTATCACTTAACAGATAGCCTGTAATGTTTCCTAGTAGCCCCCCTACAAAAAATATAGTTATATATATATAATTATTATATTCAGTTTCTATTACATGACCTAAAACACCTAACATAATAATATTTATAATAAAATGACTAAATGATACATGTACAAAAATCGATATTATAAATGCCCACAGAGGTGATGTATGAGATAGAGCACCCACATTTATCATCTGATATGGTGTTGCTCCTGTTATTGCATGATCTTTATTAATCATGAGGTTATACAAATAGAACAAAACAATGATTAAAATTAAAATATTAGTGATTGATTTGTAAAATGGTTTTACATACTTTCCACTCATAACAAATCACCTCACTTAGATTGGTTTACTATATCTTCTATTATTTCTTCTACTGTTCTCATACTATTTAATAATATATTTAAAATCCATTCTTCTATATCGTAATCTTCAATTAATTGCTCTTGGGTTTTCCCACTTTTATATTGATTATATATTTCAAAGTTTTCTAATAAAATTGACTCCTGTAGTAATGTAGTTCCAGTTAATAATTGCTTATTTTCTTTCATGTTTTTCTTAATAATATAGACTGTAGAAGTATTAATGTCATATTTTTTCCCTATTCTATATCCTGTCTCTGACCCTTTTCTTAGGTCATTTCTAATACGATAACGTTTATACCATGATAACATCCTGCTAAGTGAGATAAATGTCATGTTAGATATCTCAAAACCATTAATATCTAATAGATTATCTAAAATACCTTTTTGTTTATCTATACTATAGCTCTCAAAAGATCCATTACGTCCAAATATTCTCTTTGCATCAAACTCTATATGTTCATAAGGTATACATCTCATTATTTGTTTGTGGATAATGGCTAAAACTTCATTTTTATTTTCTTTTCTAATCTTAGGTATATCTGGGTTTATTTCTTCAATCGCAGTGTAAAAAGCATATCTTGGTAATCCTGTCTCTTTTAATATATCTTTAACTGTTTTATATCCCAAAATATATTCCTGTACATTTTCTCTATTATTTTTAACTAAATATTCTATCATTATATGCTTTTGATACCTATTTTTACTCATATTTCCCCTCCTATTTTTATTTGTAGTATTAAATATATATTTTGTAGTTTTTTAAAGTTTTTATTGCCCCTCCATAAATGAGGGGCATATATTAATTAAAGTTATTATTTATAACCATACAAATTGTGATTTATCATGAAAAGATTCTTCTGAAATTATATTATTATTTTTATCCCATACGGTCGCATGCCATTTTGCAGTATTGTCATTCTGTTTTTCAATGTTTATAAACCATAATATTTCTTCTTTATTATTAATATTAGCAATGTAATTCTCAAACTTTTTTAATTCGCCTTTGTTAATTTTTTTTGAAAACCCAACTAGTAATCTAGCATCATCTTCTGAACCATGATAGCCTATCGGTACCATATG
>NZ_JBICNX010000063.1:0-4588 GCF_043107035.1 Staphylococcus sp. 231237_7MaSpsaltlick | reverse complement strand
ACTTAATATTTCATATGTTATTTCGTCTCTATCTATATCTTCAAATGATAATACATATTTTCTAAATGCTTCATAATCAATATTTAATTCTTGTTTCAAAATGACGTCTAGTGCACTTTCACTTCTTTTTGTCACGCTGACGTGATTTCTATTAAGTCCAAATTCTGTTTTTAACCCTTGTCTTAAATCCTTTGCAATTTCCTTTGTTGTCTTAATTGTCATAAGTAAATCCACCTTTTTATTTGTTGTGTAGTTCGGGTTAATTGCTAACCCTGACTACACTTAATACTATACACTATTTTTCTTCATTTGTACATGATATATACACTTTTTTTCTTATTTTAATAAAAATAGTTCAAGAAGCGGATGGCTATCTTCTACAGGCGCTCTTTTATATCCACTTTCTCCAAAATAATATAAGCTAACTCTATATAGCTTACGTTATTATTATTTTTAATTACTTCTTGCCACTCAGAGGGCAATCTATGAGCGTTTTTAATAATTTGTGATATATAACTCCTAACATAGTTATCGTACTCCATTTGCCTTGTTTTTGGGTTTCTATGTGCTTTTCTACTATTTGAATCGTAATAACGTCCTTCTCTTGCTTCAACATAAAATTCTAATGTGAAATATACATTTGGTTCATTTAATTGTGTAACTTCGTTTCTAATCATAATAATTAGCTCCTTTATAAAAACATTATTTCTTCCTTATTGAGTTCTACAACAACATGTGATGATTGATATGACCAATCATTCCAATTCAATACTGTGTCTACTTCTATCGCGTCATCTAAATATAAGTAATCACTAATATTTAATTGAATACTTTTGTAATTAGCATATAATTCACCGTTTTTAATAAATAAAGGATATTGTTTGTCATTAGGTCTACAAGGAGGCAAATTTAAATATCCGATAATATCTGCCTCTTTATCTTTACTTACAAAATTGATAATTGCTTTTAGATTTTTAACTTCCTGCATTATTAAACTCCTTCCTTTTCTATTTTAT
This sequence comes from Staphylococcus sp. 231237_7MaSpsaltlick, assembly GCF_043107035.1. NCBI lineage: Bacteria > Bacillati > Bacillota > Bacilli > Caryophanales > Staphylococcaceae > Staphylococcus > Staphylococcus sp. 231237_7MaSpsaltlick. The sequence continues at coordinate 3,572 of NZ_JBICNX010000063.1, read as the reverse complement.
GCGCTTAATTGATTAATATATGATTTTAATTTTTTACCATCAACACCTTTACTTATCATTTTATAATCTTGAAAAATGTAATAGATGTTTTCTTGATCTCCCTTTGCTATTTCCTCTGCTAGTTCATCCTCTCTTAATATTATTGCTTCAACGTCTGCCCCATTACCTACTATTTTTGTCACTTGATAATTCGCTTGTACAAATTGTTTACTTGTCATTTTAATTCCTCCTATTTGTTATAATCATTCTCTTTAATTCTTTATTTGTAAATCGTTAGTAAAAATTTTCGCTTAAATATGTAACTCTCTATTACAATTCTTACTATACACTATTTTTCTTTATTTGTAAATAGGTTAGTACACATTTTTTTCTTTTTTTCGTTAAAAAGAAGCGGTCACTAATTTGGATAAGTGCTAAATATTTTATTATGATTATGCTTTATAGTCTTAGTTATATGATTTATAGTACTTTATATTTATTTTGTTATTATATATGTATATAAATGTACAAAACATGAAAAACAATTTATTATCTATATGTTAATTTGTATTAGTTTTGTAAATGATATACAATGAGAATATTCATAATATGTTACAGGGAGTTTAATCAATGAACAAAGTTATTCATAATAACAGGAAAATATATACTAACTTAACAGAATATTTGTTAAGTATGGGCGTCCCACCTTATAAAATTGAACAATCAAAAATAGATTTAGTTAAAAAAGAAAGTAAATATGAAGAATTAGAACTTTGCTATGACCTCATAAAAGAAGAAGAATCAAACTATATCAAAGTACCTGTAAGTAATATTCATGATGTTGCTAGAGAGGGTATTACAAAGCATAATGTAAGTTGGTATGATCATATGAATTATGCTTTATTTGGAATAAATGAACAATATAAGAATGGTTTAATAACTAGGAAGTTCGATTGTCTTTTCGACATTTATAAAAATAACAGTTACAGTAAATTGATTGAGTTGTTCCAAGAAGACGATAGCTATCTTTCTGAACATTATTTTTCAGCGTATGAACACCCGAATATGCCCACCAAGTACTATCAACGCTCCGATGGTTCACATAGACTATCGATTGCAAAAGTAATAGGTGTAGACTATCTATATGGGAAAGCAACAGATGTCTATAGGTTAAATGAAGTTAAATACAAATATTACCTAGAGATAAAATCTTTGCTAAAAGATTTGTACGATTTATTAGATAAAGTTCCCTTACTCGAATATAAAAGACATTGTAACTATATTACTTTCAACTCTAATACTATTTGCTATACACAAGATATCGGATTTAATTGGAAGATATCTATTAACCATGAAGAATATTCTGAATTGGATTCATTCATTAACAACTTAACGTATATAGTCGACACTTTGACCGAATTAATTGAAGCGGTAGATTTCAACAATAATAAATATCGTTCATATTCAAAATTACGTATGATATTTAAAAGATACTATTATCGTTTTCATAATTACTATATACTAAGTGACTTCCATGATAACAACGAACCTTTTATAGATTATATTCTTTTTAATATAGCTCACAAAGAAGCCTTTCCCAATGACATATCTTTATAATACTAATAAGCGGTTTATAACCGCTATTTTTTATGTAGTAACATCCCAACAACTATGTAGTTGTTTTTGACATCTTTATAATTGTTGGATAGACTATAATTATACATTATATGAGAGGGGATTATATATGAAAATATTAGAAGGACGATCAACATCAATCGAATTACCAATTGAGTATTCACAAAAGTTAGTAAGATATGTTGAACCACAATCGAAATTTTATTTCGGTCAAGATAAAACAGGTCTTACAGGTCTTGTTGAACAATTACTATTCGAAAACACTATAGCAGATTATTCATCATATGAATCTACACAAAGTGGTGAAAAGGTATATATAAATCAAAAAATATATAGAGAGTTTATTTCTAAAGCTAAGAAGCAAGGTTATAAAAACGGTTTGGAATGGTTGAAAGATATAATAGATGAAAAGGAGTCTTTCGCATTACAGTATGGCAATGATAATAAACCAGAAGAAAACCCTTGGGCAATAGAAATAGGTGGAAAATACATTAATTTAGCAAAACATAGTGGGATAGCAGTAGCAGGTGATTCACAAGATAATAAAGAAAAAACAATTAACTATATTGCGAATCAATTAGTGAGCAATAGAAAAGGAAACGAAACAGAAGTTTATCAAATAGATGGAGAAAAAACACTTAATAAAACGAAAGATAATCCTTTTGAAATAGATGGCAGTATTAATACATTGGATTTCCTCGATTGGGTAGAAAAGTTAATAGAAAAACGTGAAAGTTTTTTAGATGAATTAGATAAAAAGAGATATAAGTGGTTAATTCCTACTTTGGGAGAAAATGGTTTGAATGGTAATCTACCACATACCTTCTCAAGAGTATTTATTATTATTGAAAACGAAAAATCTACAGAAACAATTGATAAGAAGATTAACAACTTATGCAGATTGAACAATAAAATAAACGGTAATAAATTGTTCGGAATGAACATTCATCTAATTGTTAAAATATCTAGAGATAAATATTATGAAATAGTAGATGGTAAAGCTGAGAGTAGCTATTTAAACGCTATGAGAGGACTAATAGAAACAGACGGACAAGATATTAAAACAGGAGAAGAAGTAGCCATAACTACAAAAAAGAGTTCAAAAAGAGAAATTGTAAATACAAAAGGCTTGTTTTATTAAAAAAATAACGATAGAAGCGGTTATATACCACTTCTATCGTTATTTTATCCTTTTATAAGAAACTAGATATTAAGTTCCATAACCATTGGAAAAATCCAACAATAGCGTCCCAAATCTTCTGTAAAATGTTTCTATTCTCTTCTGTGTTTAAATCCTTAGCTTTATCTTTTGCTTTATCGATTAAATCTCCATGTTTCTTTTCTAATTGGTTTTTATAATCTCCTATTTGCTTCTTAAATGCTTTAGGATCATTTTGTAATATATTAGAATTAGCTACGTTAACAATAATATTATAAATAGTGTTTTTTTGATTTTCATTAATCACTTCATCTAAGCCTTTTTCTTTTAACACTTCATCTACAATACTTCTAACTTTATCTTCGGAAACATCACCATTCTTTTGTTTTTCATCTGCAACTTGATCTTTCATTTCCGCTACTGCATTATTCATAGCACCATCACTATAATTATCATTACCTTTATTTTCATCACTTATATTAGCAAGGTCTGACATTTCTTGATTAGCATTTCTTACATCTTCTTCATTTAAATCGTTACCTTCTTCAGCATATGCTTTTACAATACCTGTTAGCGCTCCATCACCTGTCGTAGGTTCTACTGTAGATGCAACGCGTATTTTTGCATTTTGTATACCTGCACTAATTGCTGAGTTAGTATATTGCTCTTCCGTCACTTTCGTAATATGGTCTGGTGTAACAATTTCTACATCTACACCTTTACCAAAAGATTTTGGTTCTATTACTGAACTAGAATAGATATGGTCATATGTTACACCTGTAAATTTTTCTACATCTCC
>NZ_JBICNX010000062.1:0-4757 GCF_043107035.1 Staphylococcus sp. 231237_7MaSpsaltlick | reverse complement strand
CAGAGGGCAGGTTTTTTTGTTTCTTTTTTCTCGTAAAAAAAAGAAAGGTCTTAAAGGTTTTATGGTTTTGGTCGGCACTGCCGACAGCCTCGCAGAGCACACACTTTATGAATATAAAGTATAGTGTGTTATACTTTACTTGGAAGTGGTTGCCGGAAAGAGCGAAAATGCCTCACATTTGTGCCACCTAAAAAGGAGCGATTTACATATGAGTTATGCAGTTTGTAGAATGCAAAAAGTGAAATCAGCTGGACTAAAAGGCATGCAATTTCATAATCAAAGAGAGCGAAAAAGTAGAACGAATGATGATATTGACCATGAGCGAACACGTGAAAATTATGATTTGAAAAATGATAAAAATATTGATTACAACGAACGTGTCAAAGAAATTATTGAATCACAAAAAACAGGTACAAGAAAAACGAGGAAAGATGCTGTTCTTGTAAATGAGTTGCTAGTAACATCTGACCGAGATTTTTTTGAGCAACTGGATCCAGGAGAACAAAAACGATTTTTTGAGGAAAGTTATAAATTATTTTCCGAACGATATGGCAAGCAAAATATTGCTTATGCAACAGTTCATAATGATGAGCAAACCCCTCACATGCATTTAGGTGTTGTGCCTATGCGTGATGGAAAACTGCAAGGAAAAAATGTGTTTAATCGTCAAGAACTGTTATGGCTACAAGATAAATTCCCCGAGCATATGAAAAAACAGGGTTTTGAGTTGAAGCGTGGTGAACGTGGCTCTGACCGTAAACATATTGAGACAGCTAAATTTAAAAAACAAACTTTGGAAAAAGAGATTGATTTTCTAGAAAAAAATTTAGCAGTTAAAAAAGATGAATGGACTGCTTATAGCGATAAAGTTAAATCAGATTTAGAAGTACCAGCGAAACGACACATGAAAAGTGTTGAAGTGCCAACGGGTGAAAAGTCCATGTTTGGTTTGGGAAAAGAAATAATGAAAACAGAAAAGAAACCAACCAAAAATGTTGTTATATCGGAGCGTGATTATAAAAACTTAGTGACTGCTGCGAGAGATAACGATAGGTTAAAACAGCATGTTAGAAATCTCATGAGTACTGATATGGCGAGAGAATATAAAAAATTAAGTAAAGAACATGGGCAAGTTAAAGAAAAATATAGTGGTCTTGTAGAGCGATTTAATGAAAATGTAAATGATTATAATGAGTTGCTTGAAGAAAACAAGTCTTTAAAGTCTAAAATAAGCGATTTAAAGCGTGATGTGAGTTTAATCTATGAAAGCACTAAGGAATTCCTTAAGGAACGTACAGACGGCTTAAAAGCCTTTAAAAACGTTTTTAAGGGGTTTGTAGACAAGGTAAAGGATAAAACAGCACAATTCCAAGAAAAACACGATTTAGAACCTAAAAAGAACGAATTTGAACTAACTCATAACCGAGAGGTAAAAAAAGAACGAAGTCGAGATCAGGGAATGAGTTTATAAAATAAAAAAAGCACCTGAAAAGGTGTCTTTTTTTGATGGTTTTGAACTTGTTCTTTCTTATCTTGATACATATAGAAATAACGTCATTTTTATTTTAGTTGCTGAAAGGTGCGTTGAAGTGTTGGTATGTATGTGTTTTAAAGTATTGAAAACCCTTAAAATTGGTTGCACAGAAAAACCCCATCTGTTAAAGTTATAAGTGACCAAACAAATAACTAAATAGATGGGGGTTTCTTTTAATATTATGTGTCCTAATAGTAGCATTTATTCAGATGAAAAATCAAGGGTTTTAGTGGACAAGACAAAAAGTGGAAAAGTGAGACCATGGAGAGAAAAGAAAATCGCTAATGTTGATTACTTTGAACTTCTGCATATTCTTGAATTTAAAAAGGCTGAAAGAGTAAAAGATTGTGCTGAAATATTAGAGTATAAACAAAATCGTGAAACAGGCGAAAGAAAGTTGTATCGAGTGTGGTTTTGTAAATCCAGGCTTTGTCCAATGTGCAACTGGAGGAGAGCAATGAAACATGGCATTCAGTCACAAAAGGTTGTTGCTGAAGTTATTAAACAAAAGCCAACAGTTCGTTGGTTGTTTCTCACATTAACAGTTAAAAATGTTTATGATGGCGAAGAATTAAATAAGAGTTTGTCAGATATGGCTCAAGGATTTCGCCGAATGATGCAATATAAAAAAATTAATAAAAATCTTGTTGGTTTTATGCGTGCAACGGAAGTGACAATAAATAATAAAGATAATTCTTATAATCAGCACATGCATGTATTGGTATGTGTGGAACCAACTTATTTTAAGAATACAGAAAACTACGTGAATCAAAAACAATGGATTCAATTTTGGAAAAAGGCAATGAAATTAGACTATGATCCAAATGTAAAAGTTCAAATGATTCGACCGAAAAATAAATATAAATCGGATATACAATCGGCAATTGACGAAACTGCAAAATATCCTGTAAAGGATACGGATTTTATGACCGATGATGAAGAAAAGAATTTGAAACGTTTGTCTGATTTGGAGGAAGGTTTACACCGTAAAAGGTTAATCTCCTATGGTGGTTTGTTAAAAGAAATACATAAAAAATTAAACCTTGATGACACAGAAGAAGGCGATTTGATTCATACAGATGATGACGAAAAAGCCGATGAAGATGGATTTTCTATTATTGCAATGTGGAATTGGGAACGGAAAAATTATTTTATTAAAGAGTAGTTCAACAAACGGGCCATATTGTTGTATAAGTGATGAAATACTGAATTTAAAACTTAGTTTATATGTGGTAAAATGTTTTAATCAAGTTTAGGAGGAATTAATTATGAAGTGTAATGAATGTAACAGGGTTCAATTAAAAGAGGGAAGCGTATCATTAACCCTATAAACTACGTCTGCCCTCATTATTGGAGGGTGAAATGTGAATACATCCTATTCACAATCGAATTTACGACACAACCAAATTTTAATTTGGCTTTGCATTTTATCTTTTTTTAGCGTATTAAATGAAATGGTTTTGAACGTCTCATTACCTGATATTGCAAATGATTTTAATAAACCACCTGCGAGTACAAACTGGGTGAACACAGCCTTTATGTTAACCTTTTCCATTGGAACAGCTGTATATGGAAAGCTATCTGATCAATTAGGCATCAAAAGGTTACTCCTATTTGGAATTATAATAAATTGTTTCGGGTCGGTAATTGGGTTTGTTGGCCATTCTTTCTTTTCCTTACTTATTATGGCTCGTTTTATTCAAGGGGCTGGTGCAGCTGCATTTCCAGCACTCGTAATGGTTGTAGTTGCGCGCTATATTCCAAAGGAAAATAGGGGTAAAGCATTTGGTCTTATTGGATCGATAGTAGCCATGGGAGAAGGAGTCGGTCCAGCGATTGGTGGAATGATAGCCCATTATATTCATTGGTCCTATCTTCTACTCATTCCTATGATAACAATTATCACTGTTCCGTTTCTTATGAAATTATTAAAGAAAGAAGTAAGGATAAAAGGTCATTTTGATATCAAAGGAATTATACTAATGTCTGTAGGCATTGTATTTTTTATGTTGTTTACAACATCATATAGCATTTCTTTTCTTATCGTTAGCGTGCTGTCATTCCTGATATTTGTAAAACATATCAGGAAAGTAACAGATCCTTTTGTTGATCCCGGATTAGGGAAAAATATACCTTTTATGATTGGAGTTCTTTGTGGGGGAATTATATTTGGAACAGTAGCAGGGTTTGTCTCTATGGTTCCTTATATGATGAAAGATGTTCACCAGCTAAGTACTGCCGAAATCGGAAGTGTAATTATTTTCCCTGGAACAATGAGTGTCATTATTTTCGGCTACATTGGTGGGATACTTGTTGATAGAAGAGGTCCTTTATACGTGTTAAACATCGGAGTTACATTTCTTTCTGTTAGCTTTTTAACTGCTTCCTTTCTTTTAGAAACAACATCATGGTTCATGACAATTATAATCGTATTTGTTTTAGGTGGGCTTTCGTTCACCAAAACAGTTATATCAACAATTGTTTCAAGTAGCTTGAAACAGCAGGAAGCTGGTGCTGGAATGAGTTTGCTTAACTTTACCAGCTTTTTATCAGAGGGAACAGGTATTGCAATTGTAGGTGGTTTATTATCCATACCCTTACTTGATCAAAGGTTGTTACCTATGGAAGTTGATCAGTCAACTTATCTGTATAGTAATTTGTTATTACTTTTTTCAGGAATCATTGTCATTAGTTGGCTGGTTACCTTGAATGTATATAAACATTCTCAAAGGGATTTCTAAATCGTTAAGGGATCAACTTTGGGAGAGAGTTCAAAATTGATCCTTTTTTTATAACAGGAATTCAAATCTTTTTGTTCCATTAAAGGGCGCGATTGCTGAATAAAAGATACGAGAGACCTCTCTTGTATCTTTTTTATTTTGAGTGGTTTTGTCCGTTACACTAGAAAACCGAAAGACAATAAAAATTTTATTCTTGCTGAGTCTGGCTTTCGGTAAGCTAGACAAAACGGACAAAATAAAAATTGGCAAGGGTTTAAAGGTGGAGATTTTTTGAGTGATCTTCTCAAAAAATACTACCTGTCCCTTGCTGATTTTTAAACGAGCACGAGAGCAAAACCCCCCTTTGCTGAGGTGGCAGAGGGCAGGTTTTTTTGTTTCTTTTTTCTCGTAAAAAAAAGAAAGGTCTTAAAGGTTTTATGGTTTTGGTCGGCACTGCCGACAGCCTCGCAGAGCACACACTTTATGAATATAAAGTATAGTGT
>NZ_JBICNX010000061.1:0-4947 GCF_043107035.1 Staphylococcus sp. 231237_7MaSpsaltlick | reverse complement strand
CAAGCACAACAACAAGCTCAAGGTGAAAGCGCAAATGCTTCTAATGACAGTGATGTTGAAGATGCAGAATTCAAAGAAGTTAAAGATGACGAAGATAACAAAAAATAATATTAATCTTTAACACATTCTAGTGCATCATATTAACTAAATATGAGACAATTGCTTAGCCAAAATAAGTCAAAGTCAATTGAACATTGGCTTTGACTTTTTCTTTTTTGCTATAAGTGATTTAACTATAAAGTAAAAGGAGAGAGCATAGTGGCCAAAAGAGATTATTATGAAGTCTTAGGTGTTAGTAAAAGTGCTTCAAAAGATGAAATAAAAAAGGCTTATCGTAAACTATCTAAAAAATATCATCCTGATATTAATAAAGAAGAAGGTTCAGATGAGAAATTCAAAGAAATTTCTGAAGCTTATGAAGTCTTAAGTGATGAAAATAAACGTGCAAATTATGATCAATTTGGTCATGATGGTCCACAAGGTGGCTTTGGTGGCCAAGGATTTGGCGGTCAAGACTTCAGTGGCTTTGGTGGCGGCGGATTCGAAGATATCTTTAGTTCATTCTTCGGAGGCGGACGTCAACGTGACCCCAATGCACCTCGTAAAGGTGATGACCTTCAATATACAATGACTGTTACATTTGATGAAGCTGTCTTTGGTGCTGAAAAGGAAATCTCAATCCGCAAAGATGTAACATGTCACACATGTGACGGTGAAGGTGCGAAGCCAGGTACAAATAAAAAAACATGTTCTTACTGTAATGGTGCTGGTCATGTATCAGTTGAACAAAACACAATCCTTGGTAGAGTGAGAACTGAAAAGGTTTGTCCAGTATGTAGTGGTTCAGGTCAAGAATTTGAAGAGCCTTGTCCAACATGTAATGGTAAAGGAACTGAAAATAAAAACGTGAAAATAAGCGTGAAAATTCCTGAAGGTGTAGACAATGAGCAACAAATTAGATTAGCAGGCGAAGGTGCACCGGGAGAAAATGGTGGACCACACGGTGATTTATACGTTGTGTTCAGAGTGAAACCATCAGAAATATTTGAACGTGACGGTGATGATATCTATCACTCTCTAAATGTTAGCTTTGCGCAAGCAGCATTAGGTGATGAAGTAAAAGTACCTACTTTAAATGGTCATGTTATGCTGACAATCCCTGCTGGTACTCAAACTGCAAAACAATTTAGATTAAAAGATAAAGGTGTTAAAAATGTGCACGGATATGGTCACGGGGATCTATTCGTAAATATCAATGTGGTGACACCTACAAAAATTAGTGAAAGACAAAAAGAATTGTTAAGAGAATTTGCAGAAATTAGTGGAGAAGAAATTGAAGAACAACCTTCTAATTTTAGAGACAAAGCTAAGAGATTCTTTAAAGGAGAATAATATATGAATTGGACCGAAATATCAATTACTGCAAATCATGAAGTGTCGCCTATAATAACAAATATTTTAGAAAATGCTGGATCTAACGGGGTAGTGATTGAAGATTCTAAAGATTTAAATCATGATTTTGAAGATAAATTTGGTGAAATCTATAATTTGAAAGCTGACGATTATCCTGATAAAGGTGTTAGATTAAAAGCTTATTTTAATGATATTAAATTCACTGAAGCATTTAGAGAACAATTAATTGAAAAAATTACAGCGATAGAATCTTTAGATAAAGAATTCTTCAAATTTGAGGAACAATCACTACAAGAACAAGACTGGGAAAATGAATGGAAAAACTACTTCCACCCATTTCGTGCGTCTGAAAAGTTCACGATTGTTCCAAGCTGGGAGCAATATGATAAGGAAGACACTAACGAATTATGTATCGAGCTTGATCCAGGTATGGCGTTCGGTACGGGAGACCACCCAACGACAAGTATGTGTTTGAAAGCAATCGAACAATATGTATCTCCTACAAATTCAGTAATTGATGTCGGTACTGGTTCTGGTATTCTCAGTATTGCAGCACATTTAATAGGTGCTAAGCGTATTAAGGCACTCGATGTCGATGATTTAGCAGTAAAAGTTGCTAAAGAAAATTTTGCAAAGAACAACTGTGAAAATTATATCGAAGCAATGCCTGGAAATTTATTGCATGATGAAACAGAAAAATTTGATATTGTAATCGCAAATATTTTAGCTCATATTATTGAAGAAATGATTGAAGATGCTTATAATACATTAAATGAAGATGGTTATTTCATTACTTCTGGTATAATTGAAGAAAAACATGAAGCTATCCTTGAACAAATGGAGCGTGTAGGTTTTAAAATTATTTCTATTGATCATGATAACAGTTGGGTATGTATCGTTGGTCAGAAAGTGAGCGAGTAATAATGCAGAGATACTTTATTAACCAAAACGCTGATGAAAATCAGCGTTTTTTTATTGAAGATAAAGGTGATATTCATCATATTGCAAATGTAATGCGTCATCAAGAAGGCAATCATATAATTGTGACATTTAATAATCAAAGTGCATATACTTGTAAGATTATTGCAATTAATACAGATTCTATTGAAGTTGAGCGAGTGGAAAAATTAAATGTTGATACTGAGCTACCTCAAAAAATAACTATCTGTAGTGGGCTTATCAAAGCTGATAAATATGAATGGATGCTACAGAAAGCAACTGAATTAGGTGCCAATGACTTTATAGCTGTGGGTATGCAACGGTCAGTTGTCAAATTGACTGATAATAAAGTGGATAAGAAACTTGAACGTTGGCAAAAGATCATTAAAGAAGCAGCAGAGCAAAGCTATCGTCTAGTTATACCAGAAATACAGTATAAGTCGAATTTAAAACTAATATATGATATTATTAATGAATATGATTATGTACTGATTGCCTATGAAGATGCAGCAAAAGATGGGGAAGTTAGCAATTTTAAAAAGCTAGTGCAAAATTTCGAGTCTGGTGATCGTGTATTAGTCATTTTTGGACCAGAGGGCGGCCTTTCTACAGAAGAAGTACAATTGTTTGATACAAATGCTTCACAGATTGGGCTTGGTCCTAGAATTTTAAGAGCAGAAACAGCACCATTATATGTATTAAGTGCTGTAAGCTATCAAAAAGATTTGTTGGGGTGATATTTATGGCAACAGTTGCATTTCACACACTTGGTTGTAAAGTGAATCATTATGAAACTGAAGCGATTTGGCAATTATTTAAAGAAGCAAATTATGATAGAGTTGATTTCGAAACGAATGCGGATGTATTTGTTATCAATACTTGTACGGTTACCAATACAGGAGATAAGAAGAGTAGACAGGTAATCAGACGTGCAATTAGACAAAATCCGGAAGCAGTGGTTTGTGTAACAGGTTGTTATGCACAAACATCACCTGCAGAAATCATGGATATTCCTGGTGTTGATATTGTTGTGGGGACACAGGATAGAACGAAATTAATCGGCTATATAGATGAATTTAAACAAGAGCGCCAACCAATTAATGGTGTTGGTAATATTATGAAAAATAGAACTTACGAAGAGTTAGAAGTACCATACTTTACTGATCGTACGCGTGCTTCACTTAAAATACAGGAAGGCTGTAATAATTTCTGTACGTTTTGTATTATTCCATGGGCAAGAGGATTAATGCGTTCTCGAGAACCTGAAAAAGTTATTGCTCAAGCAACACAACTTGTTGAATCTGGATATAAAGAAATTGTATTAACAGGTATTCATACTGGTGGATATGGACAAGACCTAAAGAATTATAATTTAGCACAACTATTACGCGATTTAGAAACAGTCGATGGTTTAGAAAGAATTAGAATTTCTTCAATAGAGGCAAGTCAATTGACTGATGAAGTCATTGAAGTTATTGCTAATTCAAATAAAGTGGTTAGACACTTACACATCCCTCTGCAATCTGGATCTGATACTGTGCTTAAACGTATGAGAAGAAAGTATACAATGGCACATTTTTCAGAGCGTTTAACACGCTTGCATGAAGTGTTACCCGGATTAGCAGTCACTAGTGATGTCATTGTTGGTTTCCCTGGTGAAACAGAAGAAGAATTCCAAGAAACTTATGATTTCATAGTAGATCATCATTTTTCTGAGTTACATGTATTTCCATATTCACCAAGAATTGGAACACCTGCAGCAAGAATGGATGATCAAATTGATGAAGAAGTAAAAAATGAACGTGTACATCGTCTTATCAACTTAAGTGATCAACTTGCTAAAACTTATGCTTCTAAATTCGATCAGGATGTCTTGGAAGTAATACCTGAAGAGGTAGGAGACGAACCAAACACATTGGTAGGTTATGCTGATAATTACATGAAAATTCAATTTGCTGGTGATGAAACATTGATTGGTCAATTGGTTAAAGTAAAAGTAACAAAACCTGATTATCCAATAAATACAGGTGAATTATTACGTGTCGTTGAGCATGCTACAAATAAATCTGATCAAACAGTATTAGTCTAAGGTGTTTGAACAACTTAAACTAAACAAAATATAGAATATAATTAATAAATGGCCGGCGTATCATTGTATGAAACGTTCGTGCCATTTTTAAAATGTTAAATAAATTTATCCAAGATTGAATGAGATTGTTAACTATTCATTAAAAATATATAAGCTTTATTTGATGAATTGCTGTTATAAAAGCCTGTATCATTATATTTTTGCTAATAATAGTTTATTTTTAATTTGAAATCACAGATTGTGAAAAGTTGTTAAAAGCTTGATTTGACGCGGTTTTATAGTATGTTTAGATTTAAAGTCTATAAAGGAGAAAATTTCCTAATTGACCACATTAATCAGATATATTATACTAACTTATACATGGTTTAATACCATGTAAATGATAATAAAGTTTCGTTGATATTTGGAGGGAGGGAAATACACATGTCTAAAACAGTAGTCAAAAATAACGAATCACTTGAAGATGCTTTACGTCGTTTCAAACGCTCAGTTTCTAAAAGCGGTAC
>NZ_JBICNX010000060.1:0-5013 GCF_043107035.1 Staphylococcus sp. 231237_7MaSpsaltlick | reverse complement strand
ACTATAGAAACACTTGGGGAAACAACTGTAGAAAATACATCTGTTTTAAAATAAATTATCGCCACTAAAAACGGTCAAACTCGTAATTTCAATATTGATCTCAATGAAAATGATACATACAATTTTAAAAACTTTACTAAATATAAAGGTGCAGAATTAACGAATAAATTAATTAATGCAGAAGAAAGTCAACTTGAAGATTCAAGCGATAGTAATGCTAGTAGCTTTGTGAATCCTAAAAAGCTATTATTTACTGAAAACAAAGAAGCTAATACTACGTATTTTTATTTTAATAATGATTCTGATTTGAATGAAGAGAAAAAGGAATTGAAAGAAAATAGAATTCCTAGTAATGGTTACAACACTTCTATTAAACCATTTAAATACAATGGTAAATATTATTCTGGATTAGCAGATGCAAATTATAATAAAAATGATGGAGAGTTAACAGTAAACCACATATTGATTACAGAAATAGACAATAAAAACCAACAAATTGTATTAGATGACCAAAATACCTTTAATGACGATGAAATTATAAAGTATGAGAATACAGATGAAGCCAAAGATCAAAAAGAAAAAGAAAAAGACGATTTTTATAATCTATAATGTAAAGACTATCAATAATAAAAAAGAAGCGGAGGCAAAATAACAATCATTGCCAACCGCTTCTTTTTGAGCTTCCGAAAACCAGAAGCCCAAATACAAATGTACATAAGCATTAATAACATCCAACCTATATAATATATAAAGCGTCTTTTGCTTATTTTGTAACTATTTTTTTGATTTTCTTTATTGGAGAACTTTTACGTATAGTTTCTTTTCCTCTAACATTATTCGATATCTCTTTTGATAGTTCGACTTCATCTTCTGATATACATGCTGCAAGAAGTGTCAGCCATTCTTCTGAGCTTAGTTCAATTCTATTACGACTTTGTTGTAGAATAGCGAAATTTTCAATCATATCTTTTGAAACACCGTTGTCTATAGCATGTATCAAATTATTATATGTGTTATGTTTCTGTTGCTTATTATATTCAGAAAAATAACTAATCAACCTTTTTAATGATTTAAACACAAAGTATAGCAAAATTGTAGTTACTACACTTAACGCAACAACACTTAAATTGAGAAATAAATACAATGTTTCATTAGTAAGTTTTAAATCATCTTTAACAAGATCAGAAGGGATTTTGGCATAATTTAAAATTGATGTTATCCAAACCACAAAAAGCGCTAAAAAAATAACACTTTCTATAAGTTTAGTAACTACATATCTTTTTTTCATAGGACTAGATATATTTCTACTTGTTATACTAAAATCTGACATTTTGGTCATTATTACCATAAAAATCAGACAAGTAGAAATAACTAGTATTGCGGGGGTTAAGTTATACATTAGGTTCTCCCTCCTTAAAATCTATATTGAAGTAACTACTTTCTATGTTAAATATTTCTTTATTATCTCCATGTGAAACCACTCTTATACCAGTACTTCCATCTTTTGTATTATGTACCTTTATTTTACTACCTGACATTTTATGTTTCTTAAGTTCTATTTCTAATAGTTCTCTATCAAATATTATCTTCAAATCTTTTATGCCCCTTATTTTATCTTTGCTATCTATCTCATTTTCAATAGATATTTGATAGTTATAAATCACTCCGTTTTTTTTAATTGGTATAGATTCATCAATTTTAATATAGGATTTCTTGGATTTAGAATTACCCTTATTGTCTATCGTATATTTATCGTATACATACACTTCACTAACTCTAGAAACTGCTTCAAAGTTAACTTGATTTACGCTATAAGTAATTTCGTCTAAAAATTTAATAACGCTATTAGGTAGTTTTTGACTAAGTATTACTGGGTGGACTTCTTTTTGGGCTTCAATTTCTTTTTGATTATCTAGGTAATAATCATATAGTTTACTAATTGAATCAAAACTTGTATTTTCTATCGTCTGTAAATTGGACTTTAATTTTTTTACAATACTTAAATTCACATTAGACTGTTCACTAATTGTAGTTGCAGATATATTACTATTTAACAGGGATTGAACACCGTTTTTTATATATACACTATACACATAATCACACCTTTATCGTTTAATTAATTAAATGTATAATAGCACCTATAAAAAGTTCTGTAAAGAACCTTTTAAAAATAATTATGACATTAAAAGCGGGTATATTAATTATAAAAAGGTCTTAAAAGGTCTTAATACTTAAAAATAACCACAGAAACACTTAACATATGTTTAAACATATGTTATATTATATATAGGAGGTAAATCAAATGAGCTCATCAAGAGAAATAATAAAAAGGATTGAGCGTAATGACTGGTACTTAGTCAAAGTTGTTGGAAGTCATCATCACTTCAAACACCCGACTAAAACAGGCAAAATAACAGTCCCACACCCTAGAAAAGATTTACCTCGTGGTACTGAACGTTCAATCCTTAAGCAAGCAGGACTTTAATAGTCCTCTTGCTATCTCTTATTATTTCGATGATATAATAGTATGAATCAAAATTCTTATAAAAATTCAAAACACAATACATTTTTAACCATTTATCAACTAAAGGAGGATTAGTTAAATGACAAAGGAAAATAACTTTTCTATAAGAGCTGCAAGTATTTATTGTTATATATTTACAGTGGTAACTATATATGTATCTTCCTTTTATACAATAAATGGATTCAAATTGATAGAAGCTAACGATCTCATGCATCATCTTTCAAACGCTATAAGTTTAATTGTTCTTGTCTTAACATGGGTTGGAGCTATTGCTTTTTTAGGTGTTTCAATAATACTCACAATAATATGGATTAAAGAGGATTGATATATATGGAGAATAGTAGAAATGTTTACAATGCAATCGTTGAATTGGATAACGGGGAAATTGAAAATTACCACATAACAGCAGGGGGAATAGGTGGAGCCGACAGAGTTCTCTCTAAACATATAAGAGACTATAAAATTCGGGCTATTTCTATAAAGATAAATAAAGTAGATGGAGAAAAAGCTCAAACAGATAGAACAAGGCTATATAGCTCTAGTAATGACTTGTTATTAGAAGCACCGTACTTAGTTGGTAATAGAATAGTAAGAGGCTTTAATTGGAGGGGAATATAATGAAATATTATTACTATGCAGTATTAGAAAAAGAAGACGAATATTATAACGTGTCATTTCCAGACCTAGCAGGAGTTATCACATTCGGTAAAGGGATAAATGAAGCGGTTGAAATGGCAAGTGATGCATTAGGCGGACATTTGATAGTTATGGAAGATGATAATGATACAATCCCAGAACCATCAGATTTCCATACATTAGTAGGTAACTTAGAGTCAAACCAACAATTACAGTTAATCACAGTTGATACTAACATCATAAGAGCAAGAGAAGAGAATAAAACAGTAAATAAAATGGTTACATTACCAAAATATATGGTGGAATTAGGTAAAAGTAGAAACGTTAACTTCAGCCAAACACTACAACGTGCTTTAAAAGAAGAACTAAATCTTTAGGGGATGAATCTTAATGAATATTATATATACTCTTTTATCTGTAGTCGCTATTATGATTGGCGTTCCTATGTTTTTATTCGGCACAATTAAAGTGTTAAATGGTAATAAAGGAAAACTAAGCGTAGCTTTTTGTATATTAGGTATATTAACAATAAGTCTTGGCATCTACGTATTAATGTAAGCAATTCCTTATAAATCTAAAATAACGTAATATATGACAACACAAAAGAAGGTGATGAAAAATGAATGTTACATTTCAAAACTTTACACTAGACACATTAATGAATGATATGAATGATCAAATGTCTAATATTCCTGAATGGGGAAAATTGCTTTTAATATTAGCAATGCTTATATGCATTATAGTTTTGGTTATAGTGATAAACAAAATTGCGTTTCGCTCAAACTATACCAACTATACCAATTCAACAAATGTTAGTAATAAGCCTAACAAAAGTGTAAAAATAAATAATACTGACTATATAATTTACTTTTTCGTATTGCCTTCTGTAATGCTAGTAAGTGGTTTAATTGGTCTATTATCATGGTTTGGATTATTTTAGCAGCAATGTAAACCAAAGGAATCTGAGGGGAATTCAGTAAAGTAATATAAAAAGAAGCGGTTAAATAACCACTTCTTTTTTTGTTTACTATTATTCACCTTTCTTAATTAATGTATCTAAACTATCATCATCTAAAAAGAAATTAATTTTCCCATTACTAATATCAATTTCAACCTCTATTTGTGGATCCATATCTTTTAAACTAGAAATATCAGTAGTTATAAAATTAGAGCGATAATCATATTCCTCTTCAAATTCTTCTTTATCATTATATAATTTATATATTTTTCTGTTATTTCATCTTCTAGGTCATTGTATGCCTTAGTATCATCTTTAAATAATTTAAAAATAGATTCATTCGATAAATTCTGACTAAATATTAATTTTTCATATACCCCTTCAAAGCGAGTACTTATTACGTTCTTTATCCTATCAATTTTTAAATTCCCTTCATCATCGTAATACCAAGAATACATTGATTCTGTTATTTCTTTCAGGAAATATTTTAATCTAAAGTAATATAGAATATTTAGATACTTTCTAGCATTATCGTAATCCTTAACGTTAAAATTATATTGCGATATCAAACAATCAAGCTTATGAAGACCAGCTAATTGAATCTCTTCATTTTCATAATCTCTTTGAAATTCAAATTTATATATTTCAACAACCTTATCATTACAATGTTCACTAACACAGTTTTCTGCTAAATAATAAGCGCGGTTAATACTAACACCAAATCTATTAGGTTCCACATCAAAAGAAAGCAAATATTCAGTATCATTTAATATTTTTTCTCCATTTTCTGTGGCTATGTATACATAAGGTAGTTCTAAACTTGTAATATTTTCCAAGTTATCGTAAATACGACTATTAAGTTCAGTTTTATTACCTCCTATTTTAAGATTATGTT
>NZ_JBICNX010000005.1:0-424013 GCF_043107035.1 Staphylococcus sp. 231237_7MaSpsaltlick | reverse complement strand
TATGATAATTTGCGTAATCGTATCTTACTAACTTCACGACTTTATGCTTCTCCAATCAAAAAAGAGATTAAGCAACCTAAGGTTGCCTAATCTCAAAAATGGTATCAGTCCTCTTTGACAAAGAGCCATTTATATACAAAAAAGCACGATACAATACGCATATTCGGCAACATTTAAAAGTAAATGGTATCAAAATGGTATCAATCGTGCTTTTTTCATATTAAAAGGTTGAAAGGACGGGGCTCAAACCTATCCGATACTACCTTCCATTTCAAATTTAATTAAACGGTTCATCTCAACCGCATATTCCATTGGCAATTCTTTTGTAAATGGTTCAATGAAGCCCATTACAATCATTTCAGTCGCTTCTTCTTCAGAAATACCACGACTCATCAAGTAGAATAATTGTTCTTCAGATACTTTTGAAACTTTCGCTTCGTGTTCTAAAGAAATATTATCGTTGAATACTTCGTTGTATGGGATTGTATCTGAAGTAGATTCATTATCTAAGATTAAAGTATCACATTCGATGTTTGAACGTGCACCCTTAGCTTTACGTCCAAAGTGAACGATACCACGATAAACAACTTTACCGCCATCTTTAGAAATTGATTTAGAAACAATTGTTGAAGAAGTATTTGGCGCTTTATGAATCATCTTAGCACCAGCATCTTGTACTTGTCCTTTACCTGCAAATGCAATAGATAAAGTACTACCTTTGGCACCTTCACCCATTAATACACAGTTTGGATATTTCATTGTTAATTTAGAACCTAAGTTACCATCAACCCATTCCATGTTACCATTTTCATGAACTAACGTACGTTTTGTAACTAAGTTATAAACGTTGTTTGCCCAGTTTTGGATTGTTGTATAACGAACATGTGCGTCTTTATGAACGATGATTTCAACTACTGCTGAGTGAAGTGAGCTCGTTGAGTAAACAGGTGCTGTACAACCTTCAACATAGTTAACAGATGCACCTTCATCAGCGATGATTAATGTACGTTCAAATTGTCCCATATTTTCAGAGTTAATACGGAAATATGCTTGTAATGGTGTATCTAATTTAATGTTTTTAGGTACATAAATGAATGAACCACCAGACCAAACAGCTGAGTTTAATGCTGAGAACTTGTTGTCTGCAGCAGGTACAACTGTTGAAAAATATTGTCTGAATAACTCTTCATTTTCTCTTAATGCACTATCTGTATCTTTAAAGATAATTCCTTTATCCTCAAGTTCTTTTTCCATATTATGGTAAACAACTTCAGATTCATATTGTGCAGAAACACCAGCAAGGTATTTTTGTTCTGCTTCAGGAATACCTAATTTATCAAAAGTACGTTTGATTTCTTCAGGTACCTCATCCCACGAACGTTCTGTATTTTCAGATGGTTTAACATAGTATGTGATGTCATCAAAGTCCAATTCAGATAAGTCTCCACCCCATTGTGGCATAGGCATTTTGTAGAATTGTTTTAATGATTTCAATCTATAGTTAAGCATCCATTCTGGTTCATCTTTCATGCTTGAAATTTCACGGACAATATTTTCCGTCAAACCACGTTCTGATCTAAAAATGGAAACATCTTCATCATGGAAACCATATTGATAATCCCCAACATCAGGTGCTTTTTTAGCCATTTAAATCACTCCTTTTATATATTAAAAACGACTTACGTGCAAAATCATTTGTGTTTTACTTTTTATATGCTGTTTAAATAGGCAATGTATTAAACCTTTAGCTACATTAGCTATCATGGTGTAATTCCTAGTTTGAATGGAATTTTACACATTGTCAATGCATCGACTTCAGTTTAATCTTAGTCTTCAGTATTGCCTTCTTTTTCAACTGTACCCTTTTCGAGTGCTTTCCATGCTAATGTGGCACATTTAATACGTGCAGGGAATTGAGCAACGCCTTGTAAGGCTTCAATATCACCCATATCTTCGCTAATTTCATAATCTTCACCAAGCATCATTTTAGAAAATTCTTGGCTCATTTTCATAGCATCTGCTAATGAATGACCTTTTACGGCTTCGGTCATCATTGAAGCACTAGACATGGAAATTGAACAACCTTCCCCATCAAATTTAGCATCTTTTATGAAACCATCTTCAATATCAAACGTAAGATGAATGCGGTCCCCACACGTTGGATTATTCATATCAACGGTCATAGAACCATTATCTAAAGTACCTTTATTTCTCGGACTTTTATAATGATCCATAATCACTGAACGATACAACTGATTTAAATTATTAAAATTCATATGAGAAAAACTCCTTCGTCTGTTTCAACGCTTCGACGAGTTGGTCAATATCTTCTTGTGTGTTATAAATATAAAAACTTGCGCGTGCAGTAGAAGATTGATTCAACCACTTCATAAGTGGTTGTGCACAGTGATGCCCAGCTCTTACAGCCACTCCTTCAGTATCTACCGCAGTTGCTACATCATGCGCATGAACATCAGTCATATTGAATGTAATAACACCAGCGCGTCTTTCTTTCGCAGGTCCATAAATTTCAATACCATCTATCTCTGACATCTTGTCGTAAGCGTACTGTGTTAATGCTGTTTCATGTTGTTGGATCTCTTCGAAACCTAGGCTTTCAATATATCTTACCGCTTCAGCTAAGCCAATTGCTTGCGCTATTAATGGTGTACCAGCTTCAAATTTAGTAGGTAAGTCAGCCCATGAAGCTTCATATTTGCCTACAAAATCAATCATATCTCCGCCAAATTCAATTGGTTCCATTTTATTAAGTAACGCGCGTTTACCATATAAAACACCAATACCTGTCGGACCAAGCATTTTATGACCACTAAAGCTGTAAAAATCAACATCTAATTCTTGCATATCCAATGCCATGTGAGGCGCTGCTTGTGCACCATCCACGCTAATGATTGCGCCATGTTCATGTGCAACTTCTGTTATTGCTTTGATATCATTAATTGTGCCAAGTACGTTGGATACGTGTGCTACAGCTACAATTTTTGTATTATCATTAATTGTAGCTTTGACATCTTCAATTGCTAATTCTCCGTCGTCAGTCATTGGGATAAATTTTAATGATGCATTTTTACGCTTAGCCAATTGTTGCCATGGCACGATGTTAGCATGATGTTCCATCTCCGTGACGACAATTTCATCGCCTTCTGAAATGTTAGCATCCCCATAACTGTGAGCGACAATATTTATTGATGCTGTTGTACCTCTAGTGAAAATGACTTCTTCAAAGTATTTTGCATTAATAAAACGTCTCACTGTTTCACGAGCACTTTCATAACCATCTGTCGCTAATGACCCTAATGTGTGTACACCACGATGTACATTTGAATTATAACGTTTATAATAATCAGCCATTGCATCAATAACTTGCACGGGTGTCTGACTAGTAGCAGTTGTATCTAAATAAGCCAAGCGATTGCCATTAACTTGTTGATTGAGAATTGGAAAATCTTTTATAATTTCAGTAACATTTAAAGTATCAGTCAAATTACTCACAGGCCTTCCTTTATTAAAAATCAATATGCAGACCTTAGCAAAGGTTCAGTCACAATTGATAGATCGTTATACTATTTTTATCGCTACGGTCAAAATTGGACTTCCCGCTTTAATTACTATTGTCTTAACTTCAATTTTAACTCTATTTATTTACTTTTAATTCAATTACTTCACGTAATTGACGTTTAACATCTTCAATTGGTAGTTCACGAACTACTGGATCTAAGAAACCATGAATAACTAGGCGCTCTGCTTCTCTACGAGAAATACCACGACTCATTAAGTAGTATAATTGCTCTGGGTCTACGCGGCCAACTGAAGCTGCGTGTCCTGCTTCTACATCATCTTCATCAATTAATAAAATTGGGTTAGCATCCCCACGAGCATTTTCAGATAACATCAATACACGAGATTCTTGGTTAGCATTTGATTTAGCGCCACCATGTTTGATGTATCCAATACCATTAAATACTGTTGAGGCACTTTCAAGCATAACACCGTGTTTTAAAATATAGCCATTTGTTTCTTTACCATATTGAACAATTTTTGATGTTAAATTAACTTTTTGGCTACCTGTACCAACAACAACAGATTTTAATTCACTTTCTGAACGGTCACCAATTAAGTTTGTTGTATTATCAATAATCTGGCTACCTTCATTCATAAGTCCAAGTGCCCAATTAATTGTAGCATCTGCTTGAGTAACGCCACGGCGGATAATATGACCAGTAAAGCCTTTATCTAAATAATCTACAGAACCATAAGTGATTTTTGAGTTTGCTCCTGCATTTACTTCTGAAATGATATTCAATTGGTTGCCTTCTCCGCTAGCATTTGATAGATAGTTTTCAACATATGTCACTTCTGCACTTTCCTCTGTGCTAATAATGACATGATTGTAGAAACTTGCTTGTTCATCGTCATGTAAGACAACATATTGAATTGGATGTTCTACAACTACATTTTTAGGTACATATACAAATACGCCACCGTTTAATAATGCTGTGTGTAATGCTGTTAATCTGTGTTCATCAACAGTAACAGTTTCATTCATGAAATATTGTTTTACTAAATCTGGATGATTAACTAATGCCTCAGATAAACCTTCAACAATAACGCCATCATTTTTTGCAGAATCAGAAACTTTAGTAAAAGCCAATGTATTATTATGTTGAATAATCAAATTCTCAGAATTATCTATATCGATAATATCTTTTACTGCTTCTGGTAATTCTTCTAACGTATGATATACGCTACCTATTGTTTCGTGTTGCTTAAATGAGTCAAAATCCCATCTGTTAATTTTTGTTTTATCTGGTTTTGGCATTTCTAAAGTTTCAGTTAATTTTAACGCTTCTTTACGTAATTCTGTTAGCCAAGTAGGTTCATTATGGGCTTGTGAATATTCAACTAGTTGCGCTTCAGAAATGTTCAAAGTTTCAGTCGTCATACTTTTTTCCTCCCATTTGATGATTGTATGATTTAATTCATCGGTATAAATCAAGACCTTAAATCTTCATCTAAATTAATATGTTTAATATGAGTTGAGACTTATTCTGTAGCACCATACTCTTCTTTAACCCATTCGTAACCTTCTTCTTCAAGACGCTTAGCTAATTCTGGACCACCAGAAGTAACTACTTTACCGCCATACATAACGTGAACATGATCAGGCGTAATGTAATTTAATAGACGTTGATAGTGCGTGATAATTAATGAGCCAAATTCGTCTCCACGCATTTGGTTGATTCCTTTAGAAACAACTTTTAATGCATCAATATCTAAACCTGAGTCAATTTCATCTAAAATAGCGAATTTTGGTTCTAACATCATTAATTGAAGAATTTCATTACGTTTCTTCTCACCACCAGAGAAACCTTCATTTAAGTAACGTTGTGCCATATCTTGATCGATATCTAAGTAATCCATTTCTTTATCAAGTTTTTTGATAAATTGCATTAAATTAATTTCTTCACCTTCTTCACGTTTAGCATTTATTGCTGAACGCATGAAGTCTGCATTTGTTACACCAGTGATTTCTGATGGATATTGCATTGCTAAGAAAAGACCGGCTTTTGCACGTTCGTCAACTTCTAATTCTAAGATATTAACGCCGTCTAAGATTACTTCCCCTTTTGTTACTTCAAAGCTTGGGTGACCCATGATTGCTGATGATAATGTTGATTTACCAGTACCATTTGGTCCCATAACTGCGTGTATTTCACCTGTGTTGATTGTTAAATTAACACCTTTTAGAATCTCTTTATCTTCTATAGACACATGTAGGTCTTTAATTTCTAATGTTGATGGCATACATATTCCCTCCGTATTATATGATATGTTTTTCCTATCTAGTTTATAATAATTTTAATCTACAGTCAAAAGACTGAGCACTTGTTACATCATCTAATTATAACGTAGTTATATATGAATATAAACCTTTTCTAGTGCTAAATTAAAATCGTTATTAAAACACAATAATTTTCGATAATATTACTATGTTTTCTGTAAATGATAAAAATATCCTTAATGTTCTCAATGCAATAAATTCTCTTTTTTACATTAATCCACATTATAAATATGGTATCTACATCATTTAGCTTCTTAGTGTTTATAATATTGTATTTCATTTTTTTATGCTAATATCATTACTACATTATTAAAAAAGGAGAAAGATATGTCAAAAATTAAATGGTCTAATTTATGGAAAGGTTTTGCAATGGGCACGACTGATTTAGTCCCTGGAGTAAGCGGTGGAACAATTGCACTGTTGCTAGGTATCTATGATGATTTCATACGTTCCGTTAGTGGGATTTTTTCAAAACGATTTTGGGAAAGTCTGAAATTTTTAATTCCTATTGGTCTGGGTATGGTTATCGCAATTGGAGTATTAAGTAAACTTATTAATTATTTACTTAGCTCACATACAGTACCAACAATGTTCTTTTTTGTTGGACTTATCGGAGGAATTATTCCTTATCTATTGAAAACTTCTAAATTCAAACAAACGTTTAGTATACAGCACTATATATTGTTGTTATTAGGTATCATTATTATAGTGGTTATTACTTTGCTAAATAATGGAGATAAACACGCTGGAGAAACTTTAACATTAGATTTCGGTTTAATGATCAAATATTTTATAGCGGGTGTTTGTGCTTCTAGTGCTATGTTACTACCTGGTATATCAGGTTCGTTCATGTTACTCGTCTTTGGCGTTTATGGCACAGTAATGTTTGCTATTTCAGAATTTCTGTCATTAAACTTTGCAGCAGTACCTGTTTTATTAACTGTAGGCTTGGGTATTATTTGTGGATTTTTATTCTCAAGTAAATTAATTCAGTATTTACTATCCTATTATACGTTTCTCACATACGCCCTTATTATAGGCTTTGTAGTTGGCTCACTTTATGCAGTGTTCCCAGGTCTACCTGGCACTTTTATAACTTGGATAATTTCAATCATTACACTTATATTAGGATTTATTATAAGTTATAAATTAGGAAAAATTACAGCAGATGACTAATGATTTTTTAATTGGTATTGCATTTATTTACAAATTAAATTAATAGCCATTCATTATCGTTCAACCATCTTATTTCACATAAAGTAATTCTTTACACTAGCTATGAACCTGTACTTTTTATATAATAGAATACCAATCAGAAATGATTGAATAACAATATATCGGAGGAATTAATTAATTTTTGGGAACCTTTATTAGTTTAATTACATTTATTTTATTATTAGCTTTAACCGCATTCTTTGTGGCCACAGAATTCGCAATCGTTAAAGTTAGAACATCAAGGATTAACTCACTTGCGAATGCAGAAAATAAAAAAGCAGTTGCCGCACAAAAAGTAGTATCACACTTAGATGAATATCTCGCTGCTTGTCAACTCGGTATAACAATTACAGCTTTAGGTATTGGTATGGTCGGTGAATCTACGTTTGAGTTTTTATTACATCCTATTTTTAGTAGCTTAGGCCTTTCAGAAACAATGATTCATATATTCACATTAATTAGTGCGTTTGTAATTGCAACTTATTTACACGTTGTGGTTGGTGAAATGGCACCTAAAACAATTGCAATCCAAAAAGCCGAACAAATCACATTACTCATTGCTAAGCCAATTATCATGTTTTACAAATTATTTTATCCATTTATATACATTCTTAACGGCTCGGCAAGATTAATTTTAAAAATGTTTGGCATGCAACCTGCTAAAGAAAGTGAATTATATCATTCAGAAGAAGAATTAAAACTATTAATTAAAGAAAGTCATGAAGGCGGAGAAATTTCTGAAAATGAGTTAACACACATTAACCGTGCTTTCGCATTTGATGAAATGAAAATTGCGGATGGTTACTTGCCACTTGAACAAGTCTCAGTTATTGATATTAATAGTAATATTGACGAAACTAAAGCATACGTAAGTAACGCAAACTACACAAGATTTCCTGTGATTAAAGACACTTCTACACAAATTGTAGGTTATATACATGCAAAAGATCTATTAAGTAATGAAATAAACTCGCTTACAGAAATCACTCATAAGATTCTTAAAATCAAATTAAATTCAAAATATCATCAAGTCTTAGAGCAAATGAAATCACACCAAATTCATATAGCTTTAGTGGAAGATGAACAACAAAACCCGCTTGGTATTATCACAATGGAAAACATTTTAGAAAACATTGTCGGTGATATTAAAGACGAATACGATCAATCTTAATAATCAAAATAAGTACAAATGATTCCGAGGCATAAATGAATGTCTCGGTTTTTACGTATTTAATTATCTATAGTTGTGTTTAAAATTTCAAAAAGAAATACTAAACTAGATATCCTTGTTAGAGTTAGATTAATATGACAGAATTATTAAAATGAAAATTGATTTTTAGAACTCTAGATTGTGAGTAATTTCATTCAATTTTTATTTAGTGAAATGTCACAAATAAAACCCGACACATAACTTATATACGTTTTCATCTATACTGAAATGAAAATGCATATAACATAATTGTCGGGTTTAATAATAATAAAATATCAATAGCGAAAATGATATTTCATTCATGTTATATATTAATAATAGAGCTTCATCAAGATGCATGACTCTCATTCTTTTAAGTTCTCCCATTACAGTTAAAATTAATAATTTATAACTAATAACATTAAATATTCAAAGTAACAATCATACCTTTTACATTTAACTTAGCTAATCTATCAATTAAAACTTAATTATATTTTACACCTTAGAATTGTTTAATTCAAACTCAACTGCTAGGAAATACTTTATTACTCTTTCTGTTAGTATTAAATTTAAATACTAATTAATTTCAACCTATTTTTTGAAATTCTTATCAAACCAAAGTAAATAGACGATAGCACCAACTGGTACACCGACCAATGGCGTTGTAACCAAACTTACAACAAACACACAGGCTATAATCGTTAATATATCATTAGTACGTCACTTTTTATTTAATAAGTAATTCCACATTTCTTTTAGACTCATTTCAATCCACTCCTTAATATTTAAAAGTCCAAATCAATCAAAAGCTTTCAGAACCAGAAACAAAAGAAATCTACAATCAAAGAAAAATGGATGTAGAACCTGTTTTTGGATTTATGAAGGCTATTTTGGGTTTCACTCGAATGTCGGTTAGAGGCATAAATAAAGTCAAAAGAGAACTTGGATTTGTATTAATGGCACTTAATATAAGAAAAGTAGTAGCTCAACGAGCTAACTATAATCAAAATAATAATGAAAAAGGCAATTTCTATATTATTTCAATAGAAATTGCCTTTTTTGTTAGTCTGAGATGTTTATGTCCCAGCCTCTATCTTATGCTACTTAAATCCTTTTCGCTTAATTTGTCTAAATGTAAAAATACCAAAGATTATAATAAATAGCCCTTGAGTGCATCTAATTAAAGTTGAACTAAAATCTATCGCTCCAACATTTAATGTTTCTCCTATAACTGGTATAACTATATTAAACGCTAGCAAGAATAAAGTAATTCCTACTAAAACTTGTTGTGACTTAGGCATAAAAACTCTCCTATTTATAAATTATAGTATGACTGCAACAAATGTTGCTGCAACTCCATCTGCTGCCACTTTATTTAATCCAGCATTTTTTTGCAAATAATCACTTATGATTACTGTTGCCTTTTTCTGAGATTGTGCAAGCATGTTAACTAAATTGGTTACAGATTTGTAATGTAATGCTACAAGCTCTTGACCAGAAGTAGTTTCTATTTTTTTAATCATTTTATCCCAGCCTTTTTGGCCAACCTTTTTCATTACAGCTCTTATACCTTCTGCTGCTGCTTTTGCAGCTATTGTCGCTTTACCACGTTCTTCTGAAGCTGCTATGTTATTCTTTAATTCTTGTTTAACTGATGGGTCTTTAAAATCACTCTCTGGCATTTCATTAATTGCTTTAATCCAAGCTTCTTTATACTTAATATACTCTTCTTTTGCTTGTTGGTCATTATTTTTCTCTGTAGTAGCTGCTTTCACTTGCGCTGAACTCATTGTTAAAGGTTGTAATAAAATCGTACTTGCTAAAAATACAGTGCTAAATTTCAAAAATTTGTTTTTCAAACCTATACCCCCTGTTTTTTAGTTCCCTACAACCACATTGTACATAACCTTTTATTTATTTGTTTTTTATTGCCCATATGTCTGAATTATGTTCCTAAATGTCTAATCTTAATAATTGAATGTAACGATAACAAATAACCCACTAACATTTCTGCCAATAGATGATTACGGTGGTCAATATTTAATTGGTATACATATATCACACTCGTGTTGTTCTACAACGTTTACTATGTATCTTTCCATAATCACTCTTGTATTATCATACTCATACCTACTTTCACTAACAAGCTCATGCAAGCGCATGTACAAGTTTTGCACTGCTTGTGAAGTATGCTCTATTCTTAAAATAAGATATAAACCACCTTCAATATAACGATATTTTAATTGCTTCATATTTTTATCTTTTAGCACTACACAAACATCATATCGATAATTTAATGGATCTACTTCGTTAGGATTATCCAATGCTATACCATAAATAATTGTAGATTCATCCCATAACCCATTACCTTTAATTATATTTTTTAACTCTTCCATTAATACAATATTATTTTCCCCATATTCACCTATGTTTCTTAAATAACCTACAAAGGTATTTTCTATATTCTCAATATATTTTTTCATTTTATCATCTCCTCTATTACAAACTACTGCCATTTAAAATTTATTACAATATATATTTCAAAATCTTTTAAAAAAATTATTAAACCACCATCCTTTTATAAAGATAGTGGCTACAATACTAATCCCCCAACGGAACATCATTTATAATCTTAGTTCTATTAGGGTACTGCTTATCCATTTCTTCTTCTACTTCATCACCCCATTCACCAACATTAATGATTACTGGTGTATCTCCAGTAAGCTCATGATTATCTGTAAATAACGTGTGATACTTACCTAATAAATCACGCGTTTTTAAACGATCACTTACCTTAATAGGTACTTCAATCATCTCAACGCTTTCGTTGTAAATGATGTTGTATTTGCCTGTATCTGAATTCTTCACGTATTAACCACGTTTAGTGACTACCTCTTTCATTTCTGGTTCTTCTCCTACTGCTGCATTAGACAAAAGATGTAGTATCTCATTCGCAGTAAGCACATTATCATCAATAACCTTGCTTTTAACTTCATTGAGATAGTTTGCTATCTTTTTTCATTCTTTAATAGTCTACTGCCTTGTGTGTGGGCGCTCTATGGACTGTATCCTGCCTTGATAGCCGACTGTGTTAAGTTTAGTGTCTTTAGATATTCAGAGACAAACTTTGCTTGTCTTGGCTTTAATTCACTCATTCAATCACCTCTTTATAAAAAGGCTAGACATAAGCCCAGCCCAATTTTTTATACAATTAAATTTTTCTGTTTTTCTTAGCAAGTTCAAGTATTTTGTCGCCTGAACTCTTTTCACTTTTAGGCATATTAGCTTTAACATCTGCAATTACTGATTGCTTAATTGCATCTATAAATTCATCATCTAAGTTATAAGATTTCTTTAATTTATCTATTGTATTCTCAGTATTATTTAATTTATATTGTGTATTTGTCATTTCTATTTACCACCTTTAAATTTTAATTTTTTATGATGTATGAACGGTAATTCACTAACATTTATAAAATCACTGTATAATGTTTCTTTAAAGTTATTCCTTAATGCTAGAGTAATTGATTTATCATTTTGAGACTTCTTAAATATATCCTCACTTTGATACACATCAGTAAAATGTAAAAATTCATCTTCATAATCCTTATTTACACGTTCAATTTTGTCTACAACTACATTGTATTGATCTACGACAGTTTTTAATTCTTCAAGTAGTTCAACTTTTTCATTCGCATATAAATGCGGTAAGTCTTTTTGATGCTTCAATAATTCAATAGTTTTATTGTCTCTTGCGTCTTGTGAAACCTCTTTTTTCGTATCAAAACGCTTAGTTATGGCTTTCAATCTATTGTCATCTTCTGCAATTACAGTGAACAAGTCATCTGCTTTGGCATCTTCACCACTAGCAATTAATTCTTTATATTTAGATTGATTCGCCTTATTTTTAGCTTCCAGTTCTTGCTTTTGTTGTTCTAAATCTAAAATACTTTGTTCTTGATTATTAATATAATCATTATATTCATCGAATAAATGTTGTGTTTTCATTTTGTCACTCCTTATCTATCCATTAATTTTTAAAAATACTTTTTTATCTTCCAATACTTTTTCAAAGTCTTTATCTCCGCCATAATCCAACTTATCATCTGCCTTCTTGATTCTTGAGGGCTCTGTTTCATTAACGATTCTAGTTAAATTTTTTTCATATTCAGCAAGTGATCCATATTCTGCCATTTCTACTTTGCCCCTCTTCTTTAATTTGTTTCGCTTGTGCTTCATTATGCTCACGTCGTTTAATTTCTCGTAATTCATTTCTTTTTGTGCGATTATCTGTTACTAGTTTATACAATTCGCGCTTTAATATGTCTATAATATCTGGTATATAGGTGCCATGAGATTTCATATATCGCTTAATATCATTCTGTTCATTAATAGTGTACTTACCTATCACCTTATAAAAAGCTTTTAAGTCTCTTTGACTCTTTCGAACAAACTTATCCAACTTCTGCTTTTGCTCCATTATCTCTATTGCTAATGTCTCTAGCGGAAAAGCTTCATAGTATATTTGATGTAGGTATTCATCACTAGATAAACGTGGGTAAATGCGTTCATACATCATTTCTATATCTTCTTCTGCTCCACTTATCTTTTCTGAGATGTAGTAAGGATTAAATCTTGTAAGTAATTCATAATCACTAACTTCTTTTTTTACTTCGTATGTCATTGGTGGGTCATATGTGCCATATACAAGCTCTGATTGATTATCAATAATAATACTCACCTACTATACCTCTAGTTTCTTTATAGCTTCATAACGTCTCATACTGCCATCGATAAGCCTTTGTATACTGAGCATTGCTTGTTGTTGTTCTTCCTTATTACTAATCATGTAATAGCCACGTTGCGCCTTTTTATAGCTACAACCAATAGCATACCCATGTCGCTCAATTTAGTTACTAATTACTGATCTAATCCATCGTTCGTTTGTGCTATTTATCTCATAACCTAATTGATTTAATATCTTTTCTTTAGTAATATATTTATTCGAAGCATTTCTTATCACGTTGAGTATCTGCAAGTGGTCATCGGGTAAGGTTTGCTTCTTTTTTCTTTTACTAATGTCATTGTTTTTTCACCTCAATCCATTTTACTTTATACCTTTTTTACACGTTTAAAAAAACTAACGTTCGCTTTTTAATGCTGTTTTAAAACTGTTAAACATTTACAAAAATGCCTATATAACAACAATAGAATAGTTTTATCATACATAATCACACGATGCCATATATAGAACTAACGTTCTCTTTCGTGAACATTATTGCAATTTCATTATCTAACTCATAATAATAGAATTATTATCAAATCATTATTATAATTGGTGGTCTTTATGAAAAGGTATCTGTTACTTATCACTATGTTTTTTTCTGTCATATTAGGTTTATACATATATATCGGAGCAACATTTAACCTCTACTCGTTACATTTAGCTCCTCAAACATTAATTGGAATCTTTTTAATACTTGCAGGAGTAGTTCAATTATTAGGTGGTCCAAAACCATACTTAGCATATTTATTTATAATTGTTGGAATAGTTTTACTAATTTTAAATTAACAAGTAAAGGAGATTTATTATGAGCTTACCCGTCGCTATTATACTAGGAATTATCGCTATACCTATCTACGCTTACTTTTGGGCATCTATATTTCGTTGGGATAATAATAGAAAAGCTAAAGGTAACAACTTAAAGTTAATGAGAAAGAGCACGTTCTATTCGATTTTTATCGTGCATGCTATTTGTGCAGCTATCTTTGTTGTCATTGCAATCTATATCAGTTATTTTAAATAAGTTACTTTAAACTATATTGCCTTGCTAGCAAAGTACTGTAAATGATATTACGATTGATATAAACCAACTACTATTGGATAAACTTTTTTATGTGACCAATATTAATCATTTTTGATTAACATTACTTTTCCTTCAATCCAATCGGACTTTTTTGTCCGTTTGCTATAGCTCTTTTTTGAGCATGTACTTTTGGTTACTCTTTTTTCGGAAACAAATAATGCCGTAACAATTTGTAACATCGCGTTTCACGCCCCCACCCCACACTCTAAATTGTCATCAATTATCATCATGAAAGAACGAAACGTGCCCCCTTATATACTCAGAACATTTGCATTTCTTAACAATTTTTAACAAAAAGGGAGCACCCAAATAGGTACCCCTTGCGTGAAAACATTATGAAAAACTACAGTATATAGCCACCGGTTTATGAAATTAATTTTTACGACTTTTAAGTCTGTAATCTTCACCAGACATTTTTATAGTTGTTGTATTTTTCATCATTCTTGAGAATATCTTTGAAAGATCTTTATCTCCCATTAATTCTTTTTCAGTGTTATTTGTAGTAAAAATATTGTTTTGTCCTGTTCTTAGATTAAGGACATCAAATATTTTAGATTTTCCATAGTTTGTAAGAGACATTCCATAATCATCAAGAACTAAGAAATCTACGTCTTTAATAATGGTATCTAGTTCTTTTTCAGTCGTATCAGAATGCTTATTATAAGTATCTCTGTAGGTAGATACTTACTGAGTAACATCAGCGAACAATACAGTATATCCTTGCGCCTTTAATTCATTAAGGGCTAGACGATTTTCCTAGTCCAAATGACCCCTGCAAAAGCAATGAGCACTTATTTTCTTTTTCCATTGAAAATTTAGATACATATCTCTAAATAATTTGCTTTGATCTGGTTAAATTCTCATTCGGCGGAATATAATTATCAAACGTAGCATTTTTCAAATCATCATTTAACATTGAATGATTAAAAATACTGTTAATCTTTCCACGTTTAATCTTATCCTTATACCTACTAGTGCTATTTTTAGCTAATTCAATCATTTCGCAATCACAACCTATACGCACTTCACTACCATTACTAAACCTTACATAATCATATAGATTGCCACAGCGTTCGCATCTTAAATCATTTTCTTGTTTCTCAATGCTATATTTTAATTTAGATTTCATATCCATTTCATCTATACTTTTCATAAAGGACCTCCATTATCAAATGCATTCAAGTATTGTTGTCTTTCTGGTGAATTAAGCCAATCATCTTCTTCATTACTTGAACTAGTTTTTTCACGTTTATTCTTTCTAGCTTGTACATCTTCTATTGATTTTATATTGTCGTTATACCAAGATTTCAGAATCGCATTTGTATAATTCCAATTAGTTACATTTAAAACAAAGTTAAGTAAACTAAACACTTTGAAAAGATTTGTCGATGAAGACATTTTAATCAACAAAATAACACTCTCTTATGCATAAAAAGTATTCGATGAAATAGATAATAAAGGCTATGTATATCAAGTAAACAAAGAAGCATTAAGTATATTTAAACACGTATTTGAGTACGCTAGACGCATATATAAATTACAAGATTTGGAATTCTTAAAAGATATTACGCTAAACAAAAAAATCAAAACGTATGATGAGATTAAAAACAAGCGTAATAAATATCTTGAGTTAAATGAAATAGATGGGTGTATCTTTTATGCTTTGTATTCGATAATTTTCAAACACTACCCTTTTTCTAATTAAAGTTAAACAAAAAGAACCCTAAAACCACTGTGGTTTTAGGGTTCTTTGCATACTTCAATATTATTTAGCTGGTACAACGGCACCATCATATTTTTTATTGATTTCATCTTTAATTTCTTTAGATTGTAATACTTCCATCAATGCTTTGATTTTTTTATCATCTTTATGCCCTTCTTTAACAGCAATTAAATTGGCATAAGGATTGTCTTTCGCTTTCTCTAATACAATAGAATCATCTTTAGGACTTAATTTTTGATCGATTGCAAAATTAGAGTTGATAATGACAGCATCAGCATCTTCATTTTGATAAATTTTCGGTAAGTATTCTGCAGATTGTTTATTATTAAATTTGATATCTTTTTTGTTTTCTACGATATCATCAAATTTTGCATCTTCAATCTTCACGCCATCTTTTATTTTAATTAATCCTGCATCTTGGAAGAATTTTAAAAAACGGCCTTCTTCAGCTGGATTATTAGAAACATAAACTGTGGCACCTTTTGGTAAATCTTTTAGACTCTTATACTTTTTAGAATAAACAGCCATTGGTTCTAAATGAACATTACCCGCTGATTCTACTTTATATCCTTTATCTTTTTTCTCAGTTTTTAAGTAAGGTGTATGTTGGAAAAAGTTTGCGTCTAATTCACCTTTATCTAATAATTTATTCGGTGTTGTATAATCATTGATTGTTTTAATTTTCAAATCATAGCCTTTATCTTTTAATAATGGCTTGGCTTTTTCTAATATTTCAGCATGAGGGGCTGGAGAAGCACCTACTGTAATTTTTTTATCTTCACTACCTCCACTATTCCCACAGGCTGCTAAAACAAGCGCTAATACAAGCACAGAAGCTAAACTAAATAATTTTTTCATATAAAAAGTCCCCCTTTTTAAGATTATCTCTTGTCAATTTTATTAGTAGCCCAATCACCAATAAATTGAATGATGAACACTATAATAAGGATTAAAATTGTTGAAACAAAAATAACGTCATTTTGATTTCTAGTGAAACCTGTTAAATAAGCTAGGTTACCTAAACCACCTGCACCAATAACACCGGCCACTGCAGTTGAACCTACTAAAGCAATCGCTGTAACAGTAATACCTGAAATTAACGCTGGCATCGCTTCAGGTAAAAGTACTTTTTTGACTACAGTCCAAGTAGTAGCACCCATTGACCAAGCCGCTTCAATAACACCTTTATCAATCTCTTTAAATGCAATTTCTACAAGTCTAGCATAGAATGGCGCCGCACTAATGATTAAAGCTGGTAATGCTCCAGTTGGACCACTAATCGTGCCTAAGACTAAACTTGTAAATGGAATTAATAAAAGTATTAAAATAATAAATGGTATCGCTCTAAACAAGTTAACTATAAATGAAACAACGCTATAGAAAACTCTTGCTATAGGTGATTTACTTTTAGCTGATAAAAATAGTAATACACCTAATATTAAACCTAATACAAACGCAAAAATTGTCGAAATTACTGTCATATAAATTGTTTCGTATGTCGCTAACCAAACTTCGTCCCAGCTGACGTTTGGCATTGTAAACATCTCGCGGAGGATGTCACTCAATGAATTACCCATGTCTTAACACCTCCACTGATACATGTTGCGCTTCTAAATCATTTTTGAACTTTTCGAATTTTTCTGAATTTACCTCGCCCAATTGAATTACTAAGAATCCAAGTGAACCGTCTTTTGTATGTTTAATATTAGCTTCTAATATATTCACATCAATATTATGTGTTTTCGTTATGTATGACACTAGTGGTTGCGTGGCATTATTCCCTGTGAAATTCAAACGTACAACATAATCATCTTCATTAAGCGATACTAAGTCACTAATAGATTCATCGAAATCATCATTTAAATCATCTTTGACAAAGCGTTTTGTAACGGCATGTTGTGGATTTTCAAAGACAGTGGATACTTGACCCTGTTCAATCACACGACCGTTTTCCATAACAGCTACTTCATCGCATATACGTCTAATGACATGCATTTCGTGCGTGATAATCACTATTGTCAAATTTCTTTCTTCTTTAATTTTCAATAATAACTCTAAAATTTCATCTGTTGTTTGTGGATCCAAAGCACTTGTCGCTTCATCACAAAGTAATACAGTTGGTTCGTTTGCTAACGCACGTGCAATACCTACACGTTGCTTTTGACCACCTGACAGCTCTGAAGGATATGCACTTTCTCTACCTTTTAGTCCAACAAGTTCTACTAATTCTTTTGCTCGTTGTTTTGCTTCACGGCGAGGTACCCCGGCTATTTCCAATGGAAATGTAATATTATTTAATACAGTACGCGACCATAGTAAATTAAAATGTTGAAATATCATGCTCACTTTTTGACGCTTTTTTCTTAATTGTGATTTTGATAGCTTACCAATTGTATCTCCATCGATAATGACGTCTCCTGAAGTCGGTTGTTCGAGGTTATTTAAAAGTCTAATTAAAGTACTTTTCCCCGCACCTGAAAAACCAACTACTCCAAAAATCGAGCCTGATTGAATACTTAAATCAACATGATCTACAGCCAGTACGTCCTGTTTTTTCGTTTTGTACTTTTTGACTATTTGATTTAACTCAATCATAGTGTTTCCTCCTTGTGTTGCTATTCCTTCAATTAAAAAATGCTTCCTCTATGTTCACCGAAGTATAGAGAAAGCAAAATTGCTTCTCTCATCTTCTAAAGTTTTAAAACTTTATGTGAATTGGCACCATTTCTTTTAAAGACGGTTGCCGGGCTTCATAGGGCACATCCCTCCACCTCTCGTGATAAGAGTTTCATTATTTAATTATTTTTAATCCTACCATTGCACTAATGTTTCGTCAATAACTATTTTAAATTTTCTAACAAATAAGGCACCGATTGAAACGCATAGATTCTTTTTTGCTCTTCACCTTTTGACATTACTAATAAAACTGGTACAGATTGAATTTCATACGATTGGCTAAAATCGGGATGAAAGTTTAAGTCCATTTTTATTGTAGGTAATTTCAAAATATCATTCGCAATATCTAGCATACGTTCAGAAATCTTACATGTCCCACATGTTGGCGTATAACCAAATATAAGATACTTATCTTCGTTTATATATTTATTGACGTCAACGCGTTGTTCACTTGTTACATTCATGTTAATAAACTTACCCTTTCAGCTATATAATCCAATCTTGCTTTCGCTACTTTGTCCTCATCCTTTACTATAAAACCATGTTTTTCCAATACTCTAGATAAATATGGTCTAGGACAACGAGCAACTTCACAAAATTTTTTATCTACTCTTATATGTCTACTCTCACTTAAATAGCGTTTGAACCATTTTCGTATTCTTTCACCTTCATCATCAGAATCTACAAGAATATATACTTGCTTGTCATATAAAGTATCGATCATTTCATCTAATTTATCTACACCCATCGTACCATTCGTGCAGATAATTTCTATCGGTTGATCAATTACCTGTTTGACTCGTTTCTTGTCTGACTTTCCTTCGACAACAATTACTTGGTTCAGTATCGTCATGACATCCACCCTCTAAATGTTGATAGTAAATCTTTCTACTTAGTTCTTCACAATCCGTGGTGACAATAAACATAATTTACATAGTTAAAACATTTCTTATTATTACAACCATAATTTATCATTTTTTAAAATTAAGATGAACTTGTTAGGCTTATATAATTCCTAAGTTTTCAATAATCTACAGTGCTATAAGAAAAACTCCAAGATAATTATATCATGGAGTTCAATGTTATATTATTCGCCAATCATTTCTGAATATTGCTCAGCAGTTAATAATTCATCTAATTGACTTTCATCACTTAGTTCAACTTTAACCATCCAAGCTTTTTCGTATGGTGATTCATTTACGAATTCTGGGCTATCTTCTAACTCGTCGTTAGATTCAACTACTTTACCTGATACAGGCGCGTATAGTTCTGAAACTGTTTTTACGGATTCAACACTACCAAAAGTGTCGCCTTCATTAATTTCGTCATCAACTTCTGGTAATTCAACGAATACGATGTCGCCAAGTTCACCTTGAGCGTATTCAGTGATACCAATAGTTACTGTATTACCTTCAACTTTTACCCATTCATGTTCTTTAGAATATTTTAATTCACTCGGTACTGCCACGAGAATCCCCTCCTAAATGATTTTACATATTAATGATGCCATATGCATACCATACAATCAACTATTTCTTGACATATTAATATTTTTATAATGTTTTCACAGCAATAGTTGAAGCGTTTACATATATTATTTATATTTACAACTTACAGAGATTACTTTTTTTATAAAAAAGGAATTAAGATAACCATGTTGCTTTATATTGGTCTTCTTTAAAACCTACTGTAACTTTGTCTCCAGAAATAGCTAATGGTCTTTTGACCAACATACCATTTGTTGATAATAAATCTAACTTTTCATCATCAGTAAGATCACTCATTTTGTCTTTAAGACCTAATTCACGATATTTAGCACCGTGCGTATTAAAAAGTTTATTTATATCGATATCTGTAGCCTCTAAAATTTCTTTAAACTCGTTTTTAGTGGGCGTATGCTGCACTATATCGATTGGTTCAAAGCTCACACCGTAGTCTTGTAAAAACTTAGCTGCTTTTTTACAAGTAGTACAATTAGGATATTGGTAAAATTTTATCATTATTCTGTACCTCCTATAACTAGTTAACATTAATATATCAAATTTATTGCTAAAACGCTCTAATTAATAAGCTGATTTTTTTTATAACTTTAAAATGTCCGTTATAATAAGCTTAATTATATTTTTAAAAAGGAGAAATTTATGAAACCTATTAATACAAATGAAGCATTTAAAGAAACTGTACAAAGTAGTAATCCAGTTATTGTGAAATTCGAAGCTGGCTGGTGTCCTGACTGTAAAGCAATGGATATGTGGATTGACCCTATCCAAGAAAAATACAATGATTACGATTGGTTTACAGTTAATCGTGATGAGCTTGAAGACGTTGCAGCTGACAACGACGTGATGGGTATACCAAGCTTATTAGTATTTAAAAATGGAGAAAAATTAGCTCACTTACACTCAGCTAATGCAAAATCACCAGAACAAGTAGAATCATTTTTAGCTGAAACATTTAAATAATTGAGATTTTTTATCTCATTTTAAGTGGCTGGGGCAAATTAAATGTCCAGCCTTAATCTTTGTAATAGCAGTATTTTTTAAAGAGCCACTTCTTTAAAGAGCCACTTCTCAATTTATTGAGTTAGTGGCTCTTATGCATGAGCTTTAGCTCATGCAATCAGTTTTGAGTTAGTGGCTCTTACACCTGAGCCCATACACATGTGTTTCACTTTTGAAAGTTAGTGGTTCTTATGCATGAGCACCAGCTCTTGTAACCAGTTTTAAATTAGTGGGACCTTATAATAACCTTAGACTTAAGTAGGCCTTTTGTCCCTCTCAACCCTACTCGCCCTTACTAACAGGCCGTCGAAATCTTTTTAAATGAATTAGATTTTTGTCTCACTCTCTCATTTTTTATATAAACATTATTTTTAAATTTTGAGTGAATAGCTATAACAATTGGGAGTGGGATAAGAATCTAACGCAAAATTTGATTCTTATCTCACTCCCTAAAATTTGCTTTAAAACTTTTCTATTACCTGCTCCGCATGACGTTTTCTATGTGGCATCTCATCTTGTAAATCTGTAAGATATAAGAAACCTACAAGTTGTTCATCATCCTTTACATTAAATATTGATCTTATTTCAGGCGTAAATATATATGTCGGTGATTTCCAACATGTGCCAATACCAGCTTCATACAACAATAACATTAGGTTTTGTGCGAAAGCGCCAAATGCCATGTTATTCTCTAAATCTTCTCGTTGTCTCGGATCCCTTTTTAGAATTAAGGCAAGCATGCCACCAAGATTCGTAACGGTATTATAATGATTTTCTTGTTTTTTATCTAAATTAGGAAAGGCAACTTCTGAGAGTTGTTTACTCATCGGACCTAAACGATCTTTAGCGATATGAACCACTCTCCAAGGCTCTCTCATACCATGATTGGGCGCGTCTGTCGCTTGCTGTATTGCTTGATATAATGCGTTATCATCTATCGTCATGTCTCTTTTAAAAACCTTAATACTTCTACGATGTGCAATTGCATCTTGTAGTTCCATTGATTATCGCCCTTTCGTTAATGATAATTATTTTCAATTATAAATCAGGCGACCACTATTTTCAAACTACTCGTATAATTTAATTTGTTCTTTTAATTTTTCAACATGAATTTGACCAGGCGCTTTAGGTGCATCTAAACAACCGTATGAAACTGAACCTCCGAACAATCCCTGAGCAGTTCTTGAAATTAACCCTAACTTAGACATCGCTATACCAACAACGTTTTGTGAAACCGTGTCTACTGTCTCAGACATTGCATTTAATAAGTTTAAGACATCTTGTTTATCATGAGGCATAACAGCTACTTTTAAATAATCTGGCTCAAGCTGATGCATTTTATAATATAAACGTTTTAAAATTTCCAATTTAGGTGTCTTTTTGAAATTATGTTGTGATAAGACAACTTCTAGATTTTCACGATGCGCTAAATCTATTACTGTATGATATTTTTCTATTGGCATAGCTTCTTCATATTCAATATCTATCATATCGATGTAGTTTAATGGAATTATCCTCTTTAGCACGTTTAAGTATGCGTCGTTTTCTAGTAGACCTTCTCCACCTTGTGTCTTCGTTCGATAGGTTACTAATAATTTTTTATTTAAGTTTAAATTGTAGATATCTTCAGCAATTTTCGCCAGATATGTTTCATCAAAAACTGACCATTGATCTATTCTTAGTTCTATAATATCTATAGATGATTGATATTGTTTCAAATCTTCAATTGTAGTTTGTAGTAATTCATGTTCAGGTGCAATTGTTACAGC
Source organism: Staphylococcus sp. 231237_7MaSpsaltlick (assembly GCF_043107035.1). Classification (NCBI taxonomy): domain Bacteria; kingdom Bacillati; phylum Bacillota; class Bacilli; order Caryophanales; family Staphylococcaceae; genus Staphylococcus; species Staphylococcus sp. 231237_7MaSpsaltlick. Next base: position 401,210 of record NZ_JBICNX010000005.1, on the reverse strand, counting down.
TATATCAACTTTTGCCATGTTTAAACTTCCTTTTATAAGTAATATTTAAATAATTGTATAACAATTTCTAAAAATAATACAATTAAAAAACATATAAATTACTCGTTGAAATGATTTAAATAATTTTTCTTGGGTAAACATGAATTAGAAGTTTTTAAGGAGGTCATAAAATGGCAGTAAATTATGAAACAAAAGCAACAAATACAGGTGGACGTAATGGTCACGTTCAAACTGATGATAAAGCAATTGATGTAGCAATTGTGCCACCAGCTCAAGCTGATGCTGAAAAAGGTACGAACCCAGAGCAATTGTTTGCAGCCGGATATGCTTCATGTTTTAATGGCGCATTTGATTTAATCTTAAAACAAAACAAAGTTAGAGGCGCTGAGCCAGAAGTTACTTTAACAGTACGTTTAGAAGATGACCCAGACGCTGAAAGCCCTAAATTAAGCGTCTCAATTGATGCAAAAGTTAAAAATGTATTATCTCAAGAAGAAGCTGAGAAATATTTACAAGACGCGCATGAATTTTGTCCATATTCAAAAGCTACACGTGGCAACATCGAAGTTGACTTAAATGTATCAGTAGTTGACTAATTTATTTCCCCTCGAAAATTTCTTATTTGAAATTTTTGAGGGGTTTTTTGTCTTTTTATTCCTGATGTAAAATCTAGATGCTTTAATGCTTACATAAAATTTAATCACTTGTTCCCTTCATCTTTACTTTGAGAAAAGATATAAGCAATTAATACAGCAAAAGAAATCAGGATTAGCACTGCTAGTGAAACTATAATAGTTATTAAAGCTCCCACAATTTATGCCTCCATTCACATTTATGCGTCTCACTACATTATACCATAATTATCATATTTCTCTTATTTACTTAAAATACATATTAAAATAAATTTAAAACTTTATAAAAACCCATTCTTTTGTATCTTGAATTGTAAATGTCCACATATTTTTGTAAAACATTAAAGATAGTATTGCTCAAATAAATTATTTCCTTTAATATTATAATTAAATTGGTAAACGAGAATTATTCATACATTATAAAAAACACTTTGCAGAAGTTAGGAGGCATTGAATGACGCAAATTCGTTATTTAACTACTGAAGATTTTTCTATTTATAAATCCTTATTACTACAAGGCATTCATAAAGAACTCGAAGTATTAGCCTGGAAATTACAAAATGAGAAGTGCTTAAATGATACAGATTTACACAAACTATTATCTGCAGATTCAACAGATTGTATCGTTCTTGGAGCTTTCGAACAAGATGTTCTTATTGGCGCTGTTACACTAATCCATCACCAAACCTATAGTTTATCTCATAAAGCAACCTTAGAAAATATGTGCATTAAAGATGAAAGTCAAATTTCCAAAGAACTTATTTCAAAAATGCTTATGCGTCAAATATTTGAAATATGTCATGAAAAAGAAATTGAAATATTGATGACTTCACTTATTTCAAATAATATCAGTGGCAAAGTCTTTTTTAGTAACTTAAATTTTGAAACACTTGTTTTAGAACAGCACGCTAGAAAGTATGATAATTATTATGTAGATGAACACTGGCTTATATATTACTTTAACGGTGATGACGATGATTTATTTGCTTAATAACAGTGATTGATAAATCGTTGACAACAGGAGACCAAATCCCCCTATTTCATAATTAATTTTACGTGCAAGTTGATAGATTGTTTTTAATTTTAAACAGTTTGCTTACTATAATCCTGTCCAACTAATCTTAAAAATAACTTGCAATTATATTGCTTAACAAATATTATTTTTGTTAAGTGCTATTGTATCAATAAATATTCTATTCATCTTATTATTTAAGAGAGGGCTGAACATTTTGAAATATGCTACAACATTATTATCACTGTTCTTGTCATTAATCACACTTGCTACTCCATTGTTAGTAGTAAACGAAGTTTTAGAAGGCAAACTGCCGATATTAGCAGGCGGACTATTTATCTTAGGCGTTATATTAATTAATATATATGCAGCAATACGTGGCGACCGTATTGCTAATTTATTCGCACTATGTGTTTCCATATTTTCATTCGTTTTATTAAGCTATCCATTATGGAAACCTTTTGTAATTGGTTTTTTATAATACTAATAAATATCTCAACTTATTTATAAAAGCTTTGTGGTTACTATATCTGTAACTATGAAGCTTTTTATGATTTTATATATATTATTATGCTGTAAATATAAATTTACAAATTTTCTGAAAACGCTATAATATAAAAAATAAGGGGGAGAACATTATGAATTTAGCATTATTAGGTTTTATCATGATAATTATTTTTATGATATTAATCATGACGCGTAAAATGTCAGCATTAACAGCTTTAATTGTTTTACCAACAATTTTCGCTTTGCTTGGTGGGTTCTATGCTGGGTTAGGTAAATTTATGCTCGAAGGAATAGAAACAGTTGCACCGACAGGAATTATGCTTACATTCGCAATTCTTTATTTCGGAGTTATGATAGATGCGGGTCTATTTGAACCTGTAATTAACCAAATCATTAAAGTGGTCAAAGGGGATCCCGTTAAAATTGCATTTGGTACTGTAATATTAGCTTCAATGGTGGCATTGGATGGAGATGGCACAACTACATTTATTATCACTGTCACAGCAATGATGCCACTTTATAAAAAAATTGGTATGAGTTTATACACACTGTCAACGCTTGCATTATTATCTATTGGTGTTATGAATATGTTACCTTGGGGCGGCCCGACAGCTCGAGCTATTTCTTCTTTGCAAGTAACAACCGAAGAAGTATTTATTCCTATAATACCTGCAATGATCGCAGGTATTGTTTTTGCTTTCGGTGTTGCGTTCATACTAGGAAAACGAGCTAAAAGACATATTACATCTTATACCGATATAGATTTAAATGACATTAAACCAGAAATTTCAACTGAAGACTCATTGCTGAAAAGACCAAAAATGTTGATACCAAATGCAATACTTACAATTTCACTAATTGTCTGTTTGGTAATAGGTATACTACCAATCCCAGTAATGTTTATGCTTTGGTTTGGAATCGCAATTTTATTAAATTATCCAAATCTTAGTATTCAAAATTCAGTGGTTAAAAAACATGCAGGCGATGTATTATCAGTTATTAGTTTAGTATTTGCCTCTGGTATTTTTACAGGTGTGATGAACGGTACAAAAATGGTTAATGAAATGGCAAATGCCTTAGTAAATATCATTCCAGATGCTATGGGTAATCATTTTGCATTGATAACTGCGATATTAAGTGGGCCTTTTACATACTTCATGGCAAACGACCCATTCTATTATGGTGTACTACCAATTCTTGCTGAATCTGCACATCAATTCGGTATTTCAAAAGTTGATATGGCAAGAGCTTCTGTATTAGGCCAACCATTACATGTACTAAGTCCTTTATATGCCGCTGGTTATTTACTAGTTGGTATGCTTGATATAGAATACGGACAAAATCAAAGAATTGTAATAAAATGGGCAGTTGGATCTAGTTTATTTATGATACTTGTTGCGTGTATTTTAGGAATTATACCGTGGTAACTTCAAAGTAAACTTTTAAAATAAATTATAAAATATGGGGCTATGCAACTTATCTAAAAAGATAGGTGGCATAGCCCCATTTCTATATACTTATGGCAAGCATTGTAGCATTTATGATTTATTGCTCCAACCTGGAGATAGTAATCATTATACAAGGTCCCACTTTTGTCTGTTCATATATTGATACATCTCATATGCCCCATTGCAGTATTTTAGCGTTCATATTTCAACATAAACGTAGGTAGTAAACAAGAAATATTAGAAGAAATAAATTTGTATCATACAAACCGTTTTATTTATGTTTTACATGGGTAAAAGTTAACGTCGGATTTACAATATTGAGGAGTGTTTTTATGAATCAAATTAATGAATGTAATTATATCAATCCTTCTAATATTTCACTTGATTGGGAATGCTTTGTACTAAGCAAAAGTGACATGGAACTAGATGGATTGCCAAAGGAACTCATTAATTCTTGGATGGCACAAAATATCATTGAACCTTTTTCTATTAGAAACAACGAAATTAATTTTAAAACAACAGATATAAAAGCTGCCTTAGAAAAACAAAATTGGTATTATGACAATTAAATTATTAATTAGCTAACTCTACGTTATGTCGATATAAACTTAATGCTCGCTTGGCAGAAGCTAAAACTTCATGATCAAAATAGTTACTATAGAAATACGAATTTAATGCAATAAAGCTTGTTTCATTTTTCGGAAAATTTTTGTCGCCAATAATATTATGCGCAAGTTGCCCGAGCGGTGTATCATCTTCTATAAAACCGATTACAAAATTATAAAATGTCATAAGCATTACCTCGATTATCAATATTTTAATCGTTACAGTGTTTTCAATTATGTGAGCGTTTGTTTAATCATAACAAATAATAATGTTTTGTCTATCACGATACATTTATAAATTTAAATGTTTATAAATTAAATACTGCTATGACAATATTTAATTTGAATTGTAAAATTTACAAAGTTTTTTTAATTTAATGTTAATTTCATAAATTAAACTATAGATAGAGCCTGGGACATAAATCCTAGATAAATAGCACTTAGATGATTCAATTCAATCCTCTAAGTGCTTCTTTTTTATTCAATACTTCGTATTGTTAGCTCGCTTTCTTAGAGGACAGCTTCAGCCTGTAGTCTTCAGCTTGTCCTGTTCCCCAAGAGTCTCGCCAAAATACGGCGCAATCATATATAATTTTATGTTAAAATGCTTTGAAAATTAAAGTCCTACTTTTTCAATGTAGCCAACTTAATTGATCAAACAAACATAACAATTACAAAACTCAATAAATTCAAAACAAAACCACCTTTAAATTAAATAACCATTCTTATACTAAAAAATGAAATTATATGTATAAAACAATTGTTTACGAATATATTTTTAAGCTAATCAATATATGAAACGCTCCCTTTTTATTTATTAAAACTTCTTATTTTGAACGTAAAATTTTGCCTTTTAACTAAAAAAGCTATAAAGCAATCCAAAATGATAGATTACTTTACAGCTATTATGAGTATATTTTTTAATTGTGATTATACTAACACGTTACCATTTTGATCTGCTGGTTTGAACAATGTTAATACTGCGCCTATGATAGCTAAAATTTGTGGAACACCAGTCCAACAAAATACTAAGAATAATAATCCCATTCCTGTTTTTCTAGCATAAAATTTATGAATACCAAAGCTACCTAAAAAAACGGCTAAAACAATGTAAATAACTTTATTTACTTCATTCATATTTTTATCTCCTTACTTATTTATATTAACTCCATTATACATCAAACTACTTAATAAATTAAATAATATTACATGTTATCATAATATATTTTGAAATATGATTGCTCTGATTTCAAAATATTTGTATAGCTATTAGGCATAATTTCAGTACTTAATTCGATAAACTTATCTAAAATTAAAATTATCAAGTGAGCATTATACTTAGCATCTTTAAACTTGTGTTTGATTTGTTCAATAACCATATTTTCTTCTAAGAGCACAAGTGCACGCCCATAAGTTTTATCTACTTTACTTCTTTGAAAAGCAGGCTCTAAATAACTAAGTATATCGTCTACATTACTATATGTTTCAAGGCCAGTACGGATATGCAAATGAATTTTGTCGGCGATTTCTCTAATTCTTTCATCTTCTTGTCTATTTTTAGGCATTAAATCATTGCGAATCAAGTTTTTTTGTTCAACAATATCATTTTCTATTTGATTATATGACTCTACATAATCGCTAACACTTTTCGACTTCAATGTTTCAACTTTTTGCTCAATCTTTTTCAAATTACTATCATATTCTTTCATTATTTCTCCCTCTTTCCCACTTCGAATAATTAAAGCTTACTATTTTTTATCCTATCTTTACCGAGTGAAACCTTAAAATTCATCCTATATGAGAGTGCAAATTAATGATAAGATGATAATGTTATAAGATTAAATGTTACTACAGTTAAATTTTTTAAGATTTACATAAATTTTGCACAAAGTTAATAGTTTCTTGAGTGCATACACAGAAAAAGGAGGTGTGGTATTTTGAGTCTACATTTCATGGTTGTTTTTTGGTTATCAGTAATTTTCTTAATTTGCGGTATAGGCGCCCTTATTGCATACAAAGTAAGAGGTTCACAACAAGCTAAAGAATCTTTACTTGGCGTTACTGTCATGCTTCTTGTTTTTGGTATTGTAGGTATACTATTCTCATTGATATTTAGTTAAAAAATAAATGTTAACTTAAAGTTTTTACAAGAATCTATAGATCTATAATCCAAAATACGTTATATCTTATTTCTTAACGTAAACCAAACAACACAAAATACTTAACACGTCCCTATAGGTGATTTTGGAAAAACAAATTAATAATGCTTTTAAGTAGGAACAAGGCAGAAATCAATTTTTAATTTTGATTGTTGCCCTGTTCTTTTTTACTAAAATTAAACTACATCCTTTAATCTAGCAGAAAAGTGTAAATGATTAATATTACTATTGCTAAAACAAAAAAATAAATAAAACGTTGAAAAGTACGTTTCTTTTCATGCCGTATTTCATCTTTGGCATAATTTTTATTTTCATGTAACCTAGTGTTAATAAACAAAAACGGCATTGTAGCTAAAAATGCAAAAATAAGACTTAATATTATAATAATAACTATGTTCATAAGCTCACCTCTAAAAAACATTGTTTTTCTTAATTCTTATTCCCTGTATTTTGGATTTTAATGAAGGATTGATTGAATATTAGCAGCAGTACTACAACTTTTTGATTTATAATTAAATTAAATTGGATTTAGCTCGGATAAAAACTTTTAAAGGAGGAACTATTATGAATTTAACTTATTTACCACAATGGGCTGTTATTAACCAAAGTCAAAAACAATTTGTTATACAAGAAGATAACACATCGCTATCAATTGTTAGCCCTATAAATGATTATGCCATGGGGATTTTAAGCCAGGTGTATTTTGATGTCGATGGAGGAGTAATAACAAACTATAAAATAGAAAATAACAGCAAATCTTTAATTATTGAAATCGATGAATCAAAGAAACGGTTAATAATTAAAGATATTTAAAACGCTACATTCTAAACAATAATTCAGAATAAATATTAGATATAGATTTTCACTTATTAAAGCAATTAATGGGTATACTATTTATAGCATGTGTTATTTATTTTATCTAAAATAAGATAGGTGAGTGATTTGTATGAAATTTTTCAGAAATTTATTGTTACTCGTATCTGGTGTATTAGTCGTCCGCGCGCTTTTATTAAGTGTTGATAATTCAACTAATAATAAAATAGAAAACAAAGTGAGTGTTCAAGATAAACAAAAATAATAAATTAATATTAATTTAACTAACAATCATTATTTTGAATTTTAATGATTGTTAGTGTTATATTTCTGACTTTAGTTTATATTTCAAAGAGAGGTAAATATGCAACAATTAAAAACTAAAATTGAAAATTATCAAATCTATATATATTTTGCTGCCATATTGATTGGTGTAATTGTGGGATTAACATTAGATTATACATCTACATTACTTGAATCATTAATCCCTATCTTTATTGGAATTTTAATGCTTAGCATGTTTTCACAAATTCCTTTTTTTAACTTACGTAAAAACGTTCTAAGTGTTAAATATATTATAGCTTTAGTTCTATCAAATTTCGTACTTATCCCTATTTTGGTGTTTTGTCTAATCTCTATATTCAATATCACTTCCACTGCTATATTGATAGGTATAATGCTCGTATTGTTAACGCCCTGTATTGATTATGTGGTTGTCTTTACCTCATTGGGCAAAGGCAATGCTCAATATATGTTGTTTTCTACGCCTATTTTGTTTATTTTACAAATTATCTTATTGCCCTTATACTTCGCTATTTTTAATAAAGAAAATTTATTTACTTCTATAGATTTAGCGCCCTTTGTTCAATCATTTATCATTTTTATCGTATTACCACTAGTGATTGCTATGCTATTACAATATTTTAGTAAGCGTACTTTGATTATAGCGAAAACTTTGAATATCACTGAATGGTTACCAGAAATATTTATGTCATTTGTACTTTTTTCAGTGGTTGGTTCTCAAATACATAAAATCACTCATGATTTAAATATCTTAGCTACTGTCGTCCCAATCTATATTATATTTATGATTATCGCTCCTTATATTGGATATATGTCAGGGAAATTATTTGCGTTAGAAACTGAGACTTTACGAACATTAGCTTTTAGTTCAAGTACAAGAAATGCTTTGGTTGTATTACCTTTAGCTCTTTCATTACCAGATAGATTGGTCACAATCACAACAACTGTGATTATCACACAAACGCTGGTTGAGTTAACAGGAGAGATTTTCTATATAAAAGTAATACCAAAATTAATTAAATAATGCTTACTATAAAGTTTTTATAATCAACACCCCTTTTTCTGATATAAAAAAAGTTTTTTATTATATCATAATTACATATCATGCAACTAAAACATTTGCTATAATAGATATCAATCGTAGAATATTACCTTTTGATTTAAAGTCTTCATATAAGTTAATACTTTAATACGTTTGAGCATAAATTCATTAAGTTTCATATTGGATTTAAACTATTAAACTGAGGAGTTGGATGTTTTGAAAAAATTTATTTTAGTTTTATTAGGGGCACTAGGTACTGCATTTTTAATCAAACCTTTGTTAACAGTTGTAATCGATGACGAAGATGAAAGTGTTGACGAGGATCGAACAAACGAACAATTTTAAACTACTGTATGTAAATACGATAGGTCAATTATGAGTATTTTCAAAAGCACCAACAAACTTTTAAGATTTTGTTGGTTTTTTTGATATTTCTAGTCACAATTCAATTATTGTTATTTTGTGTAAATTTACTATAAAATAGATATATAGTTTTTAATTTATAATGATTATGTACCAATTTAATCCATTATACCTTTAAGTCCTCTATACATGTGAAATTTCTAAATTTGAGGTGATTTGATGCAAATACTAAGAAAAGTGACTGACAATGACGCCCTTGTATATTATATAAAAACTGATCTAGGTTTAATCATTAAAATTAAATCTAATCCTTCTTTAAACAATGCCGAAACAAAACAAATGTTGATTGACGTAGCAAAGGAAATGGATGATAAATTGAGGAGTAATATAGAATAAATAACAGTTTCTATATTCTTTATATTCAAAAATTTAATGACGGTTTGTAAAGGCTTCCTTCATTACTGTTGTTTAATAACAATTTTAAAAACTATTCACTTCTTTAGGTATCTATATGACAATCCTATTTAGATGAACTGTGAAAAGATCTGTAGTTAAAGATTTTTTCGCAGTTTTTATAATTATGTACTGAATTAATCCAAAAATACTTAGAGATTAAATAACAAGAAAAAAGCGCCATCTCTAAGGATGGCGCAAATCTCGAAAATATAATCCACACTAGAGTTTGGAGGACTTCTTGTGCTTATTTATATCTACCCTTAAATTATTTAATAAAAACATGAATAACTTAATTATTTTTAAATCCCTTAATTTTATTTATTAATTCAATATATTCATTTTAGCATTTTTGCTAATATATATTTTGATGTTTAAGAAAAAAATTAAATGAATCCAATCATACTGTTGGAAAACAATTTAATAAAAAGTTATCCTATAGATAAAGCATTAAATGAAATGAGTAATTAAATAATCGTTATTCGTAGTAATAATTTACAACGCAATTCTATTTAGTTATGTATTAACTTAATAATAGAACTGTTTTCAATAAAAAGGGTGATGAAATGGAAGTACTACGTAAAGTTTATAAGGACGATGAACCAATCTATCATGTCAAAACTGACAAAGGATCAGTCATTCGGATCAAAGGTTCTGACGAACTAACAGAACAAGAAACTGAAGAACTATTAACACTCGTATCTCAAGATATTGATAAAATGAAAAAATAAACGATTATATTTTATAAAATACTACAAAATGTATAATACATAATCTAATTATTAGGTGCATGTTTAAATAAAGGGGCAATTAAGCAGTAAAACACCTGTATAAGATAAAAAATACATTAACTGTAGTAATATACTGAGATAAAAGGTTAATATTATCTTTCGAATAAATAATTCCGATATAGTAACACATACGAAATGCGTGAATGTGAAACCTAAACAAAGTTTTAGATTTCGAATTCACGTATTTTTAAATTATATTTTCAGATTATTAATAGTCTAAATCAATTTGAAAAGTTATGTGAGGGATATTATCTTCTAAATAAACATCTGAAACGCTTTCAAAGCCAAATGACTCATAGAATGACTTAAGATATGCTTGACCAGATATTCTAACAAGCGTTTGTTTGTATCTCTTTTTTATCTCTTCAAGTGTGGCTTTTACAATTTCCCTACCATAGCGAGATTTTCTATATTTTTCTACTACTAGCACCCTACCGAAAGTGATATAAGATGGATGTTCAATAATACGAGTATATGCAACGATTTCTTCCCCATTTTTGAGCATTATATGCAAAGTATTTAAATCAAATTCATCTACTTCTTGATAAACACAATTTTGCTCAACTATGAATACATTGACCCTAACTTGGAACACTTTAATCAATTCCAAATTCGACATTTCTTTTGTGTGCTTTATAACTAATTCCAACCCCTATTCCTCCAATTAAAAAAGTACTAGCTCTATCCTTCCCTACTAAAAACGAGGATACTAAGAATAAATCTAGCACTATCAACAAAATTAATCCATGAAAAGAAAAACATAAAAGAGTTAACGATTTAATTCGTAGCCAAGTAAAAAACTCATTTACTTTATAGTTATTCACTCATTTTAGCCAGTTTATTGTATCTTAAAATTTATATTTTCTATTGCTCAACAATTTGAATTAAATTACCGCATGTATCATCAAATATAGCATATTTTACACCTTCTACCTCTTTAGGTTTTGTATAAAATTCAATCCCTTTATTTAATAATATTTCATATTCTTTTTCCAAGTTATCTACACCAAACATAGTTACCGGTATACCCGCTGCATATAATCCATCTTGATAGTTTTTAGCAATTGGACTTTCATTAGGCTCCAAAACAATTTCAACAGGGTTATTAGAATTCTCTTCAGTAACTGTTAACCATCTAAAATCACCGCCTATTTCAACATTATGCTTTAATTTAAAGCCTAATTTTTCGGTATAAACTTGTTGTGCTTTATCTTGACTATTAACAAAAATACTCATAGCAATTATTTTCATTATTGATCTCCTTTGTCATAATTTATTATTTTATACATATGCCCTAATTAAATTATTTTGACACATACTTACAATTAACTATATAAATTACACTTTTCTATATCACAATAAAAATTAATGTAAATATACAATTTTTTATTTAATTTACTAAAATAAAAAAACATAAATTTTGTAATACTAATACCTATATATTACAATTAATAGTGGTAGTAGTATTATCTATTTTTTAGGAGTGAATGGTTGTGAAAATTCTTAACGAATTACGCGAAAAATCAAATTTAAGCATATCCAAACTAGCTATTAATTTGAATAATGGCTATGGTACAGATATCAGAAATTGCCAAATATGGGATTGGGAAAATGGCTATCGCACAATTTCAGAAAAAGACGCTGCAATGTTAGCAGACTATTTTAATGTTTCAGGAGAAACATTTATTTCATAATTGCATCCAACGGAATGTAATAATAAATTAAGGGACAATAAATTGTTACTAAAGGCTATGACATAGCAAATGTCATAGCCTTTAATCTTGAGAATGATTATATAAAATTCCCCTAACAATAAACTCTATTATACAAAACACTTTTTTTATACTGCTTGATTTTTCTCTATTACTATTCCATTTCAACTCTTATTTTTCAAATTTTCCAGTCACTTTATTTTTTGTAAACAACAGTAATAAAGTAGTCAACACCTTCAATGCTATTTGTTACTGATGGCGTGACACTCACTAATTCCCAATGCTGTTTCTCATCCACGTTTTTTAAGAATTCGTTGACACGTTCATCAAATTCTTCAAAACTTTCTTCATATTGCATATGCAATGTTTTTATCTTCATAGTAATCTTTCCTTTCCACAATTTTTTTCATAACTAATTATAAATCTATGAATTTCCCGTAACAAACATTACGAGACTTACTTAGTTTGATTAAACACTTTTATTGTAAGGATACTTTTTAAATTTTAGAAATACGTATTTCATTTTCTAACCAATCAACAATTTCTTTGAAAATACTTAAATTATAAGATGATTCATTTAATATTTCATGTTGTAATCTATCATAAATATGGATGGATTTATGTTCGGATCCAATTTCTTGGTATAATTGTAATGAGTCATGATAACTTACTAAACCATCTTCTTTTCCATGTAATATCAAAATATTATTCGTAAATCGCTGCGCATTATTATTCAAATATGTTATGCCATCCATTAATGTAAAAATTAATCCCATGGATATGTGTTGAGCATTTAATTGGTCTATTTCATATTTTCTAATAACTTCAGCATCAGAGCATAGCCCCTCTCCTAATTCATTTTTGATATAAGTATCTGATGAAATGTTTCGATTAGGATTACCGAATAGTTTATTGTTATAGCGTGTTAAGGCACCAGATGTAACTACTCCATCTACAGTACCAGGATAAAGCGTTTCAAATAGAGTGACAGTATAACCACCCATGCTATGTCCAATGAGGTATACTTTACCTTCAAAAGTATTTTTCACATATTCTATTATCGCCGTTAAATCTTCGACAATTTCATACATATTACTATAATAAGTTTTCGCTCCTCCAGATCTCCCATGTCCTCTTTGGTCATATCTTATTACATTAAACTCGTTTTCGTTTAAATATGTTGTTAAAACATCGTAACGATCTAAATGTTCCGCTAACCCATGTGCTATGATTATATTTGCCTTCGCTTCTGGACAATCATTAATTTTAGTGTATAGTTTCGTATTATCTGATGAAGTTAAATATTTAATATAATGCATCTCGTTCACTCCTCAATTTTTAAATTCTATACTCGCAATTATGTCTACCCTTATTGTATCAATTTACACTCACGTTTTTATGTTATTACTTATCTGCTCGTTGCAAATTTTATTTTGATAGCGCATATAAAAATAGTTTCAGTCTAATTAATTTGTTATACTCAAAACAAGCAAATCTCAATAAAGAAGGATAATTTTCTTATGTACAAATCAGTAGACTTAATAAATTCAGTATTTAAATTTACAAATGACATTAATATTAAAACTTTGGAAACAGAAATTTTTAATGAGGAATATGAAAGTTGTACTTTTCAAACTAATAAACAAACTTTCAGAAGTAGAATCGCTAAAAAAACACCAAATAAGCTAGGCTATTTTGTAGTATTTTGGACTAAAGATAACGCTAATAAAAACAGACCCTTTACATTTGATGAATCTTGCGACAAATTAATTATTGCAGTAATTGATGAAAGTCAAAAAGGTTTATTCATATTCCCAAAAGATGTATTAGCTAAAAAGAATATTATAGCTAATAAAGACAAAAAGGGGAAAATGGCAATGAGGATTTATCCATCTTGGGAATACAATTTAAATCAAACTGCATTTAAAACTCAAAAATGGCAATTAAACTATTTTATTGATTTAACTGGTAATGTTGATAAAGTTTTATTAAACAATTTATTAAATTAAAACCTCACCTACCAAATTCAAGCAATATTATAAAAACGTAACTAAATCAATTCTCTGCGTTTTACACTCTTAAAACTGAAAAATAATTACCATCTCTACACATAATCAGTTTAATTTTTGTATTATTGATGAAGTTTTGATATAGCTTATATCATAATAATCCGCCATACTTTTTAAAAATTGTAATAGATATATTTCGTCTATTTCTTCACGTTTAAATGCTTCTTTTAAATAATTATGCAAGTTCTTTTCTGATGAACTACATTTATTTTTAAAATACCCCCACATGTGGTCGTACGCATTAATTATTGATCCACTATTTGGTTTCGTATTTAATGCATCGTTAATTAAATTTTCAACTTCTTCAATCGTTGTATCAATTTTCAATTGTTCTCTAATTAATCGATATTTATTTTGATCATGCCATAGTACCTCATACTTATGTTGTTTCCATAATTGCTCAATTTGGTATTGTTTGCTCATTGTTATGTATCCTTTTCGCCTCTCCAATTAAAAGATATATTTTAATAAAAGATTATATTTTTGGTATTAAGTATAATACATTTACGACGTAATATATGCTTATTTCTATTGTCTGTATAGATAGTATTACCTTATTTTCATTATCACAAACCAGAACATTATCAGTATTGCTGTTATTATAATTAAAGCTATTAAACTAAAAAACAAAGCTAATACTATGTTCTTACAACTTTTTAATTACAGTTAATGATATGCTTATATGGGAGCGTGATATAAGTGTCAAAATATATATTGTCTTATAATTTAAACTCAATTTCATATGGATATGAAAAATTACCTGCACAATTAAAGTCTCTAGGTAATGCGCTATATATTTACAGTGGCTTGTGGTTTTTACAAAGTGACTTAGATAAAAATACAATTTGTGAAAGCATCAAAACATCTTTTAATGATACTGATGACTTTCTAATTTTTGAAATTGAACAGAGCCCTTTGGGTACATTAAACGCACAAAAATATTCTGAAATTCAAAAACTACTAGATGCATAAAATTTTGATTTATTTAGATAATGTCTAATATTTCTTAATAAGACATCTTATAAAGGTTTACTACTCAAAAATGCGTTTATAACACATATTGAATTATTGTCACTTTCTATCTTAGAGAAATACTTTTTTATGCATAACTCACTTTTCCACAGCGGAACAATGAATGTTCATTAGAGTAACGTATGACAGCTCACCATCGCTTTTTCTCTTTCTTATAAACTTTGTTATTTCTGACATATATAATTCATTTTAAATACAAATATACCAAGTTACATACATTTTGTTTGTTTTAAATTTTAGCATTTTGTATATTATTTATAGAATGGTCTAAAAATATTTTTGAGGTGAATAACATGGCAGATGAAAGTAAATTTGAACAAGTTAAGGGAAACATAAAAGAGACAGCAGGCAATGTTATGGATAATAAAGAATTAGAAAAAGAAGGTAAAGAAGATAAGGCTTCTGGTAAAGCAAAAGAAGTAACTGAAAATGTTAAAGACAAAATCAATGGTGTTATCGATAAATTAAATAAGTAAAAATAATTTATGTAAGATCACAATACTAATTATTGTGGTCTTTTTTATAACTAAATTTACAACAATTCATTAAATAGATCAAAACAGATTTCTTTAAAATTAAACCTTATCAGTCTACATATAAACGTAGCACGCTTTATAGTTGCAAAAACGTTTATATGTAGTACAATTGAATAAAACATACTATTTCTATAGGAATATTAGATTCATGTTTATATAGTGAATTTAAATTTTTAAAAGGCAATTTTAAGGGGACATTATGAAAATTATAAAATATGAAATTGGTAATATAGATATTAGTTACACAGTCGAGACACTTAAAGGTCATGTGTTTACGCATGCATTCCCTAAAGATACACCGTCAGATAATGTTCAACGTTATTTGATGTTGTTATCAAATATTGTGGATGAAAGAAAAGTTAAATAAACATTTTTAATTTGTATAACAAAGGAGTGAATCAGCCAACTTATTAAAGCAATAAGTTGGCTGATTCACTCCTTTTTACTTATTCATATTATTTATTAGTTACCTAACATTACAAATTATCCATGAAAAATGATTTTATTTGTTCATCTTTTATAAAGTAATAAGACATTTTTCCTTCTTTGTATTTATCAAGTACCCCTTTTTTATATAATAATCTTAAATGATGTGACGTTGTTGCGATACTCATATTTAGTAATACAGATATATCACACACACACATTTCACTTTCTTTTAATAAACCAAGTATAATTTTGACTTTAGTATCATCAGAGATCTTGCTAAAAATACTTAATAGTGATTTAGATGCATTTTCCTCTATAAAATTCTGTGCATTTTCAATTTTCTGTTTATGTATAAATTGCACTTCACAAGTATAATCGTTAGCCATTTCTTCCACTCCCTTAATTCATAATTAAATTATAAATAGTTTGTACTGTTTCATTTTCAATTATAATAAATAATCCTAATCCAATATATATTACAAATATTATCCAACGATTAAATCTCTCAATTACTTCTCCAATACCTGGAATTTTTGATAAAATTTGCGCTGAAAATACTAATAGTAGAATTAAAATAACAAATGTAATTAATGTAGTTATCAATTCTACAATATTTAAAGTTACAAAGTACGGCACAAATAAACCAATATTGTCTGCACCACAACTAGCAATGGTAACTAACGCAACGATACCAACAAGCTTACTTAACCCTTTTTCATTTAATTCTCTTTTAGCTCTCTTTTCACCACCACAATCATCAGAAATAGCTACACGAATACCTAAATAAATTGGTATTAATCCCAATAATCCTAAAATCCATTTTTCAGGAACATAGTTTAATACAAATGCTAAAAATAGACTTATGACAATTAATGCTAATGAACCTAAATATTGACCTATATAAATATCTCGATATTCTTTTCTTGTATTAGCTTTAGCAAAAAATATTAATAAAATTACTAATAAATCTACTGCTGTAGCTGTGTACAGAATAATTGCTGTAATAATAGTTTGTAACATGACACACCTCATTCAAAAATACTTTTGAATGTATTATATAGTATTCAATACCCTAATTAAATAGAAAATTCACTATATAATTTAGTCTTTATGCACTGGTCGCAAATCAAAAATATTCAGTTAAAATCAAAAAACGGGACCCACCTCCAAATTAAAAATTTAAGGTTTTAATGTCCCGTCAAAATAAGAAGCAAATCTATCCCTATAAAATATAGGTTTTATATTAGTATGCTTTATATTCATTAAAAAACTGAAATTGAAAGTTATGCTTCAGTTTTTCACTTAATATTAATTTTTAGTTATTCATTTATTTACTGTAATGTGGGCGAATAAATACCATCTCTGATTCATAGTCATGAACCACCTTATGCGCGACTTCGGTTTTATTTGCACCACCGCCTTCCCAGTTTTGGTCTAAGGATTGAAATTGAAGATAATTGCCATCATAATTGCCGTTAGTTACAATCGCAGTATGACCAGCACCTTCCCCATAATTTTCATTAAACACTACAATATCACCTGCTGTGGCTTTGAAATCAGATGTATTTTCATAAACTGTTGCTTCACCTATAAAATTATTTTCTGCTGGAATATCTTTTGCATAATCACCCTTTAATCCATGCCCGTATAAATAATCCCACTGTTCATTTACAAGATCGAAGCATTGCCATCCATACTCTGAATCATAGTCCCAACCTTTACCGTTTAAAGTTTCAACATGATTAATTGCATCTTGCTGTGTTGCATTTGTAGCAGCTGAAGCATTACTAGATTGATTTATTACAAATATGTATAATGTTGCCGATATTAAAAGCACACTGATTTTTAAAATATACTTAAACATAAAAAGCCCCTTTGTTTATTAAAATTTTGATGTAACTTTAATTTTCACTATAACTTATTTCATTAATTCTTTATACTAAAACTATTGTCACAAAAATATAAACGGAGGTAATGTAATGGAATACAATGGTACATTATATTTTTTCACCGGTAAAATGGGTGCTGGTAAATCAACAACTGCTAAAAAATTAACTAAAGATAAAAATGCCGTACTATTATCAGAAGATGAAATGCTTGAACAATTTTATCCAAATCAAATAAAGACATTTGATGATTACTTAACTTATTCAAATCGTATTAAACCTTTTATTAAAAATCACGTTCAAAATTTATTAAGTGTTGGTACAAATGTGGTCATGGATTTTCCAGGAAACACTCAAAAACAACGAAAGTGGTTAAGCAATATTACTTCAGAAATCAATGTTAGTCATAAACTCATTTATCTAAATATATCAGACGAAACATGTTTAGAAAGGTTAAAACAACGAAATATAGAAAATCCTGAAAGAGCTAATTTTGACACATTAGAAACGTTTAATTATATTAGCCAGTATTTTGAAGAACCTAATGAATTTGAAGGACTAAATATATTAGAAATAACGCAGTAAACATTCACTAACATTTTCATATAAAATTAAAGAGCACTTCTTATGATTTTTTAAATTCATAAAAAGCGCTCTTTTTCTGAAAAACCTGCATAACTTCAATTACTCACTTACTGCAAAATAATTACCTTGTCCGTCTTGAAAATTAAATACTCGTCTACCTGACATTTCAATGATTTCATGACCAGTTAAGCCTTTTTCTTTTAATTTTTCATACAATGCATCAAGTTCTTTCTCTTTGAACATTAAAGATGGAGTAGTAACGCTTATTTCTGGACTATATTTTTTCATGAACTCTTTTTCAATAATTGAAATTGATGTTTCAACATCATTCTTTGGCGCTACTTCTACAGCCTTAAAACCTTCTGCCATTTCTTCTTCAGAAACTACAACAAATCCTAAAATATCTGTCCAAAATTCAACTGATTTTGCTTGATCATCAACATATAACATCACTTGATTTAACTTTTCCATTCAAAACCCCCCACTTGTTTTGTATATACTTACCCTTTATATTATCGTTTAGAAACATCATTAGTAATAATTACTTCAAATCATTGATTTATCAAAATATATTAAATTTAACAATATTAAATAGCTAACATTAAGAACCTATTTAATTATAAGTAATTATATTGCAAAACATAAGATTTTATTATCACAAAACTTATTTATATATAGTACAATAAACTAATATAATTATTTTGCGTAGGTGTACAGAAAATTCCATATGCTTGTTACTAATAAATTTTAGTATTGGGAGTATCTAAAAAATTATTAGTACAAAATTAAAGATATCAGAAAGATCTTTAGAATTTTATTTAAAGGAGCATATTTATGGAAGTTGTAGATTTTAATTATGACCACGAAAACCACGAAAACCACGAAAATTATACTTATATTGTAAAAACTATGTCAGGTGTCTTATTTTCTCATTCAGTCAACAAAGATATGTTACCACATAAAGTTACCTATGAATTACTTCAAAGAGAAAGAAAACTTGAATAATAATAATCAACTTATTACACTTAGCAAAAATGGGAAATCAAAACTAAGGGGAGTTAATATGAAAATATTAAATTATAGTATAGAACATGATGTTTTTAGTGAACTTGTTACTATTGTGGCAGAAACAACCAAAGGAAAACAATTTAGTTTTACTTTTTCAGATAGTCACACACTTAAAGAAGTAAAAATTAAATTAGAAGAACTTGCTGATACATTAGACAACAATAAATAATTTAAATCGCCTGAAAATAGTATTAAAGAATGACACTCCTGGTAATTACCTAAACTAAATTATGAGCTACGAAATTGCAATCACTGCCATAAGTAAGGCAGTGATTTTTTTATTCAATTATTTAAACTAAAATATTCGGTCAATACACTGACTTATGTTTACCATTTGTAAGTGAAAACAAATTTGGTTACTTATTATATTTTAAAACAAATGTTTGAATTTTTAGCTATGTTATTATACAAAAACCTAAAAAATCTCATCGATAACGATGAGATTTAGATTCTATAGTTTAATTCTTGCTTTCTTAGGTATGTCTTTTTCTTTCACTTCACTATATCCTTTCACTTCTCCAACTTTATAATTTAACTCTAAATAATGATTTGTCTTTAATTTTTTAATTGCTGTATAAGTAATCTCTTTTTCATTACCGTCCTTATCATATGCTTTATTCGTATATTCATATTGTTTAGTACCTTTACCAGAATCTTTTACACTTCTAGGTTCATTAGTTTGTATATAATACTTTTCACTTGTAATTAAAGGATTTAAGTTAGCAAGACTTCTAACGTTTTTACTATCTGTATGAGATTCAGCATATAACTTCCAAAAGAATAGCGCTAAAATTATTACCACTATAAATATAAATATTTTAAAAATAATTTTCATTATTTAAACCTCCTAATTTTTAATTCAATACTAACATTTCATTATTATTGAATCGTTCGAAAATCATTACAAAATACCCACCAAATGTGACAATTTTGAAAGAAAGAGGTTATCCTATATTCTATAAAGGTTTCTTTAGTTACATATAGTCACTTTCTAATTAACTTCAAATAACTATTGTTAAAATAGAAAAATTTAATACTCAAAAAATAACAAACCGCCCATAGATATTGAGTGGTTTGTTTAATCATAAATATTTATTTTAAAAGTTTATCTTTTAATTGCATTGCTACAACAATAATTAGCCCATTTGAGATTCCTGCTAAAATACTACCAAGTGTATTATCTAAATAATTAAATATACAGAATGAAATCGTAAACATTAAAATTAGAGCTACTACAACAATTAAAAAAGTTCTCATAAATCTCCTTTAGTAGACGAAATTTTGATAAAACCCTATTACTAAATTTTGCCCTATGCAATTCCAATTGGAAAGAATTATTGTTTTATAATATACCTATAAATATTTCCAATTTTACTTTGACAATTATTGTATACCTTAAGATACTTTGTACTTTAATTTTATGATAACATTGATTTAATTTATTAAGTATACTTAATATATTGGGGTGATTTTATGATAAAAGCAATTTTATTCGATTTAGATGGAACAATTTTAGATAGGGAAACCTCATTAAAAAATTTTATTGATGTCCAATATGACAAATTTTCTAATTACTTAAAACATATTGAAAAGATTACTTTCAAAAATAAATTTATAGAATTAGACCAAAATGGGTATGTTTGGAAAGATAAAGTTTATACACAATTAATAGATTATTTTAATATTAGTCACTTAACGCCTAATATTTTTCTAAATGACTATACAACAAACTTCTGGAAACACTGTTTGCCTTACCCTAATTTATATAAAACTTTAAAGCTACTCACCGAAAATAATTATAAATTAGCTATCATTACTAATGGGAAATCCCCTTTCCAATATAATAATATTAAAGCTTTAAAAGTCGATAAATATATGGAAGTAATCTTAGTTTCTGAAAAAGAAGAGGTCAAAAAACCTAACCCCCTTATTTTTGAAAGAGCTGCTAAGAAATTAGGAGTAAAACTAAATGAATGTATTTTTGTCGGTGATAGCCTAGAAAATGATTATAAAGCATCTATGTCAGCTGGAATGTATGCGATATACAAATCAAACAAAAATCAAAATTCAATTAATATAATACCTACAATTAAAGATTTATTTGAAATACCTTGTATTATTAATAACTACAACTAACTACTCTATTTCAAAAATATTTAGTGCTAAATTCTACAAATATACTGTTGAAATGAAGAAATATCTGGAGATTTATTTGATATCTGATTGAAAAAATATAGGGAATAGAATGATTTTTCATCATAATGAAAAACCTATAACAAGTTGATTATAGGCTTTTCTTAAATTCATATTTTCTCTTTTACTTTAGTTATTATTTTTAGAAACTAATTTTCATAAGGTTCAATTAATGTAACATAATTTAAATTAACAGCTTTTTCAAACGGCGCTATAACCACTAAAATATTTTCGTTTGATAATGTTTCATCTATCTGGCTTACGGTAATACTTCCACTTTTATAATTATCATGTATATATAAGAATACACCATTGTTTTTATCGTTATTCAAGTAGTGTTTAATGACATCTAGTCCCATAATTTCCCCTCCTTTTTTATTCTGATTTTACAGAATTTATTTAATCCTATATTAGCCACTTGATCCTATAAAAAATATATACTTAGATATTTAAACGTATTATACCTGTAATGCTATAGTGTTCTCTAGTGTCCATTCTATATTCCCCTAAAAATTAAAATTACGTATAATTGTTAATTTGTTCTTGTCCACTATCTTAATTGTATTTTAAATTCTTTAATTTCTTTCTTACTATTCAAAACAAATATTTTCTTTTCATTCTCTAATTTCCTAAATTTCTTTAATAAAAATGGCTTACGATATTTAGGATAATTCCAAATATATTTTAAAAATGTAAGATTTATTCTTTCTTTACAATCTTTTCCCATATCAATTCGAGTTTTGCCGAAGTTTTTCAATAATCTTTTAAAAACCCTGTAATAACAAATTCTTCTAGGTAAATTTAAAAATATAATAGTATCAGCTGACAGTAATCTTTCTTCCAAAATACCAGTATAATTGCCATCAATAATCCATTCATTTTTATCTAGTAAGGAATTTTGAATTTTGAATTGTTCGTCTTTTGTAGTCATAACCCAATTAGGTTTCCAAAATAATTTATCTAAATGATAAACAGGAATTTCTAACATATGTGAAAGTTCTCTTGATAATGTTGATTTACCAGAACCCGATGATCCAATAACTATTATTTTACTCATATTTTAATTACCTTTCAGTTTGAATATTCCCCTAATTATGCATGCCCAGAACTATATAAACTGATATTACAATAGCGTTTTCGAAAATCCAGAAGACTTCTTTTCAAATCCATTATTATAATAAAAACTATGTGCATTATCTCTTTCTAATCTATTACCACTATTTAAAGTGATTACTTTACACACTACTTGGGTTGCTAATGCTTCCGACTCTTTTAACAAAAATGTTCCATAGCCTTTTCCTCTATAATTGGAATTAATAACGAAAGCTAGTAAACGCATATATTCTCCTTCTTTTTCATAAAAAAGCATTTTGCACATACCACTCAAACCAATTATCACATCATTTTTAATTAAAAGTAACAAATAATAATCTTTATGGTTACATATCTTTTTTAAACGACTGGCCAACTTTTCTTTTGTTGTTGGATAGCCTAACTCTTTATATAAATCTAACAAATCATCCATATGGTTAATATCTTTTTCTACAAATAATCTTGTCTTTAATGTCATAATCTAACCTACTTACTCGTAAAATTTTATATGCGACTTATCTAGGTTATAGTAGCCGAATCAACCTAGTAATATATCAAAAGTATACTGGAAATTTTTTATATGGCGCTTAATTTATAATAAACTGTAGGTTTTGACTAATTATATATCTAAAATGGTTTTAAATACTATTTTCATGAATTATTAGAGTTATCCGAAAAAAATTTCGAAATCAATTTAAAAAAATGCTTTGGAGATTCTAGGTTAGCTAAATGCGCTGTATCAGGTATTGTACTATTTTTTACATAAGGAATTTCTTTAATCATTAGTTTAGATATATCATGAAAGTCTTGAACATCGCATTCGCCATTAATAATTAATACAGGGATTTGAATATTTTTTATCTGTAATATATTATCTTCTGTTTCTATTTCCACGCATAGAAAATCTGGCTCAGGTTTAGTTAAAAATTTCACCTGCATATCAATGATTAATTGTTTCACATCTGGGTTGATAAGCTCTGGTGCTCTATTTCTTTGTATCCAAGTCGTATAGTTAAACTGTGCTGTTTCTTCTATTTTATCTTCTTGTAATAATCTTTCTTCTTTTTCTTCATATTTTTGTAAGAAAGTAGAGTCATTCCATCCACTTAAAGCAGGAGACAAAAGCGCTAAACTCAGACATTTTTCTGAGTATTCTAGATAAAAATCAATAGCTATTTTTCCGCCGAATGAAGCAGCTAAAATATGGGTGTGATTGATGTCTAAATATATAAGCAGTTCATTTATAATTTTATAATAAGAGTAATTTCCTCCAGTGAAATCACTTAAACCGAAACCAGGAAGGTCAAACCTAACTACTCGATATTTTTCTGATAATAAGTGAAATTCTTTATCCCACATACGTGAATCTGCAATCCCGGCATGAATTAATAATACATTTTCACCATTACCTTTTGATTCAAAATATATATTAGCTCCTGTAGCGTTAAAAATACCTTTAAATTCATTTATTTGCATGAAATACTAACCTCCGATTTATATTCATAAATAATGAGTAACACTTAAAACATTAATAAGGTAGGCACATTTCTAGTAATATATCAAAAGTATACTGGAGATTAATAATTCACTGAATTATCAAAATATTTATTTTTCAAAAAATAATAACTAATATAAACATGAATATATATTGTCCGAATTATTTTTTGAAGTGCTCAGTGAAACAACAATTGATTTTTAGTTTACTATACATTAAAACGTATGAAACGATAATCTACTAAATGATCAAACATTTCACTTGTGCTTATATGTGAAATTAGACACAGCTCTGTATTAATATTAGTCAATTATGGTGCTAATCCAATGATAATTTATTAATTATAGATTTTAATAATACAATTTGTCCAAAATGTCGATTAGTATGAAGAATAGCAAAATGAATAGATTCATTAAAATTTTCCATAACTATGTCTGCATCTTTAAGAACAATTGCTTCCTTTCTATCTTTCATTAATTGCTCTTCTAATCTATTAAATATTCTATCAAATTGTTCGTCCAACAATAAATTCAGTTCCTTAAAAGAAGGCTCATTCCCATCAAAATCTGTTGGCGATGTACCCCATAGAAAATATTTTGCAGCAGTTTGCTTTAATGCATTTTCCCCATTAATAGTTTCAAATACTAAAAAATCATTTAACAAAATTAAATGACCTAATTGCCATTTAATATTATTATTAGCGACGCTCGGTTGAAAAGTAGCTTTATCTTCATCAATATCTTTTAAATGTTTTTTTAATAATTTATACGATGCTTGAAATTGTTCTTTAATCATTTTATAATCCCTCACTTAGAAAATTATTGGATTTACTATAAACTTCTTAGTGTTAAAACACTAGCATTTATTTTTATTTATTGCAAAAAACTAATATATGTTAATTTTAATTTTTATCTATACGAATATAAATTAAGGTAATCAAAACCACCCGTATAACGGGTGGTTTGTTCTGCGGCTATAAGCCTTTGTTACTGACCAGCCCTGATAAGGGCTCTGAGAAGATCAACCATATGTACTACTTTCCCAGCAACCCTTAAAAGGGTTGTTTATTTTTTCTTTCTAGTTTCTTCGCCAGTAAATGGGTCTATATATTCGACAAGCGTTAATTGCTCTAAAACGATATCCTCTTGTAATTGATTACGAATATAATTTTCTATAACTTTTTTATTTCTTCCAACTGTATCAACGTAAAAGCTTTTACACCAAAATTTTCTATTTCCATATCTATATTTTAAATGTGCATGTCTATCAAAAATCAAAAAACTACTCTTCCCTTTTAAATATCCTACAAATTGGAAACACTTAATTTTGGTGGAATACTAACTAACATATGAATATGATCTTTACATGCTTCAGCTTCAATAATTTCTACACCTTTTCTTTCACACAACTGTCGCAATATTAATCCAATATCTTTCTTTATTTTTCCATAAATAATTTGCCTTCTATATTTAGGAGCGAAGACAATGTGATACTTACAATTCCATTTTGTATGTGCTAAACTATTTGTATCTGATGACATAAATTGCATCTCCTCATGTTGTTAATTTTGGTTGGCTGACCAAATATTATTTTAGCATGTAGAGATGCAATTTTTAATACAACGGTATAACCATACTGCACCATACGCATAGCGTATGGTTTTTTTATATAAAAAAACAAGCCCACCTATTCATTTAGGTGGGCTTGTGTATTTATAATAGAATCAAGACAAAAAGAACTTCTTCCACACTCCTAAAAAACACTTAAAAATCTCAATTTATTATTTTAAATATTGAAAGTAATATGTTGTTTTGTTAAACTCACAAAAGATTATGTTAAATAAATCTAAATAACACAAGGAAGAATGGAGTTGGAATTATGAAAAAGAAATTTATAAGTACTATTAGTGGTGTGATTTTATTGTCTTCAGTAGCAATTGCTATGCCGGAAACACCAGCAAACCCTATAACTCCATCTAATCATGAAGCTCAAGCTGCCAGTAAAGGATTTAAATATTTCACTACAGTTAATGGATCTACTGCTGCAAGTGATTTTGCAACTAAGTCAGTTGGATATGCAGCTGCCGGAGGTTTAGGATACTTAGCAACCGGAGGAGCAGGTGCAATAGTTGCAGGAACTGTCGGTGGACACCTGTCTGCAGGTCTAAGTGGTATAAAAACTGTATACATAACAGATAAACAATACATTAATAAAGCAGGTCAAATAGAACATCATGCAACATTATATAAAAACAAAAGTAAAACTAAAAAAGCAGGAACTGCAAAATGGATAACTTCTACAACTTATCCAAATGGAAATAAAGAAGCAGGTCATAAATAATGTAATAGTCCATGTATTTAATTAAATACATGGACTATTACTATTAATATACCTAGAAACAAATAAAAATAAAAGCCTACCCATAGGCTTTTATTATCAATCTTTACTTCTTTATCTGAAAAACTTTTCCTTTTTTGTTGAAACTTACCTACAGATACTTGAAATAACAAACATATAATAATGAATGCTACTATAAATAGTACGCTTAATACCACATTAAGCATTTAAACACCTCCTTTTTTTAGTCTATTAAAAATTTCAACTTTATTCAATTGCTTTATTGACTTTGAACCTCAGAAAATCTACCTATTCATTTAGGTGGGCTTTTGCGTATTCGTATAATTTCCTTACTGTGTGTAACCTTGCATTTTCAAGTTTCGTATTTATATTCATCTGGTGCGTCTGGATTTATTACTTTCATATTATCACCTCATGAACATAATAGAACACTTGTTCGCATATGTAAAGATGTATATTACATGTAAAACAACGTAAAAAACACCCACCAGTTGGTGAGTGTTAGTACAATCCTAATAATTTTGCCCCTAATCCTATTGCACCAATTAATAAGCTACCAGTTGTAATACTAGTGCCTATAATCCACATGACCAATTGAAACTTAGCATTACTTACATGTTTCTCAATCTTATCTTCAAATGTATCAGGTAGGCTATCTATCTTAGAATTAAGGTTTTTAAAATTATCATCAATTCATTTTTCAAACTGTTCAAATTCTTTTCGTTCGATAAATTCACTCATATTAGACACCTCTTTTTTATCAGTAAAGTCAGACGAAAATTCAAGACCTATAGCTTGTTTGTATCCGCTTAAATCTATCGGCTTTCTGTCGTTGGGAAATTGCAATAAATTTTTATCATCACTCATTGACTTCACCTGATACATTCACATTAAAATAATTAATTTGTGTATTATCATCAATTTCCATTTTCACGTAATGTAATCCTGTAGCCTCGAAAATAAAGTTTTTCAAAGATATATTTGATATGAACTCAGCGAGTCCTAGGTTGCCTATTTCATTAATTTCATCACTTTTAGGATTTCCTATGTGTAAAGGCGCTTCTAATAAAATTTTCTTATCATCATCGTCCTTAAAAAACCCAATTTCAAACTTAATAATATTATCTTTATTTATATCTAAACCAATTATACCAAATGAAACAGTAAATGAATATTGACTTGGTATATTAATTAAATTAACTTCTGCAAATGGCGCATCTATTACAAGTTTTTTTTCATTATTATTAAATACTTCGTTAGATGGTACTATCCAAGCTACTCTTGCCATTAAATCTACTCCTTTTAAACATAATTAAATATATAATACACAACTTATTAAAAAAAGGAATAGACAGAACATAAAAGCGAACATAAAAAACAACCACCCAGTGACATGTGTGGGTGGTTTAAATATGTAATATGAAGTCAAGAAGAAACTCATTTTCACTCGTTTCAAATACCTTTAAATCTCCGACTTATTCTTATTAATCTTAATCGCTTTAACAAATAAATAAACAGCATTTATTCCCATCAAAATAACATATGGAATTAATATGTATAAATTTTCCAAACCAGATATAAAAATTAATCCAATTAAAAAGAAAATATTTAAAATAGTTGCTATAACGTATCCTTTATCTAACACTGTGTTTTTATTCAAAAAATCACTCCTTTTTTTAAGCAATTTTAACATAAAAATAGGGCAAGCACATGACAGTGCCTCCCCTAGTAATATGATTACTTGGTGCAATTATATTGCATCAATTTATTGTTATTTAATCGTGTCAACAGTACTTTTTCGTATTTAATTCATTCTTATTTATCAGTTATTCTAATAATCGCACAATAGAATGCGTACTCACTTTTCAAAATATCAAGAATTCTCACGTATCATATAAATTCACATTCTATTACTTAAGCTAATTTGCTCAACAATCCATCAAATATTTGCTTTACTCTGGCCTCAGTTATATAAAAAACCTTCCCAATTTCTTTGTATGAATATCCTTCACTTAACAACCAAAATATATAATGCTCTTTATCTGTCCCAACTTTTTCTACAATCGCTTCTAATTCATTATAAAGTATCACATCTTCTATATTATTATCGTCATAAAAGTCTGTTTCCACTGGATTATTAAGTTTAAAGAAATCTCTTAAATCATTATTACATGCGTTTACATCATCTTTTTTTCTGTACACTATGATAGTTAAGTATAAATTTCTTTAATATAGCTTTATCATAATTCATATATTTATCACAATCCTCACACTACAGTTGCTCTTCTATGCTTCTTAGCACTGTTATTACGGTTAAAATACTTAAATCTTTTTGTAGTTTGTCAATCGTCTCATAAGCCTTTATACGTCCATTAGAATGCATAAAATCCATCACTTCTTTTTACTCTTGTTTTGTATTAATTTAATGTGCACTCAAAAATAAAAAGCCTATGACCAATTCAGTCATAGGCTTTCCTTATATGGAGACGGCGGGATTCGAACCCGCGTCCAGAGGTTCTGATACTAGCACTTCTACGTGCGTAGTCTATCAATAGGTTTCGCATAATGGGAGGTGATAGACATCCGTCATTATGCTAGTTTGATTCATCTCTTCTAGGCAGACTTCAAACGGCAGTGCCTAGCGTATCCTACTATAGGTTGAATCGCGTTAACGGTACATAGGAGATACCGTTAGGCGATGCAGAGTGCTATTACGCAGCTACTGCGAAATTATTGTTTTCTTTGCCAGTTATTATAACTGTGTGTGTTGGTGACGGAGACAACCCTCCGACACGCTTAACTAGCTCATGGGACCCCTGTCGAATCCAAAAACGCCCCCAGAATAATATTAAATGTACTTTCTGCTAACTTCGTAACCACTTTATAACGACTATATAGTAACTACTAAGCTTTTTCAGAAAGCACATATTATATTACCAAAGATTATCGTCTTTGGCAATATATCCGCTTAATAACGGGCTTTCATCTCTCTAGCTACATCACGTTGTACTGCTTTTTCTTTTAATGCTTGGCGTTTATCATATTTCTTCTTACCACGAGCAACACCTAATAAGACTTTGCAGTGACCGTGTTTGAGATAGAGTTTCAATGGAACAATTGAATAACCAACTTCACGTGTACGTTCACCAAGTTTTTCAATTTCACGTTTGTGCAATAATAACTTACGTGAACGACGTGGATCATGGTTAAATCGGTTACCTTCTTCATACGGTGCAATATGCATATTATTTAAATACATTTCACCACGGTTGACTTGTGCGTAACTATCTTTAAGATTTGCACTGCCTCGGCGAATCGATTTAATTTCTGTTCCCTGTAACACAATGCCCGCTTCAATCGTATCTTCAATATTATAATCATGTCTTGCTTTACGATTTTCTGCTAGTGTTCCTGGTGATTTTTTCTTTGGCATTGAGTTTCACCTCTTTGTTGAGTTATTTTTTCTTCTTGCGCGCTTTATTTTTCACTTTTTTATCTTTGTAAAATGGTTTGTGTTTCGTATTACCTTGTTCTTGTTTCCCATTATTACGTTTGTTTTTACCTTTACGCTGTTTCTGTTTCGTACGGTTACCTTTACTATTTCTATCATCTTTTGATTTGTCTGATGATTTACCGCGTGGATTAGCTTGAATCGTCTTACCACGAGAAGGTCTTTGGCCGCGTTCATTTTTAGGTAATGGCATACCTACAATTTGAAAGTCGATCATGCGTTCATCAACATCAACATTGATTACTTTAATTTCTACAGGGTCACCTATACGGAATACTTTTGCTTGGCGTTCACCAATCATAGCCATTTGACGTTCATCAAAGTGATAATAGTCATCTGTCATGTTGGAAACATGAACCATACCTTCAATTGTATTTGGTAATTCAATAAACATACCAAAGTTTGCCACTGAACTAATGATACCTTCGAATTCTTCGCCAATATGTTGTACCATGTATTCGGCTTTTTTCAGTTCATCTGTATCACGTTCCGCTTCAATCGCTCTACGTTCTCTTTGTGACGTATGTTCAGCAATTTCAGGGAGTGCTTCTTCCCATTTATTTTTTTCTTTTCTATCCATAGACTGTTCTACAATGTACTTGCGAATTAATCTATGCACAATTAAATCAGGATATCTACGTATCGGTGATGTGAAATGGGTATAATACTCTGCTGATAAACCAAAGTGGCCCAAGTTTACATCATCATAACGTGCTTGTTGCATTGAACGTAACATCATCGTTGAAATAACCATTTGTTCTGGTTGACCTTCAACTTCTTGTTGGATTTTCTGTAAAGTGGATGGGTGAATATCTTCGCCTGTCCCTTTAATCATTAAACCAAAATTAGTTACAAAGTCAAAGAATTGACGTAGACGTTCTGATTTAGGTTGCTCATGGACACGATAAATAAATGGTACTTCTAAACGATCAAAGTGTTCAGCAATTGTTTCGTTAGCTGCTAGCATAAATGATTCGATTAAACGTTCACCTTCGCCACGTTTTCTTAATTGAACATCAGTTGGGATACCTTCTTCATTGACGAGTACTTTGGCTTCATCAATGTCGAAATCAATTTCACCACGACGTCTTCTCATATTAATTAAACGTTGAGACAAGTCTTGTGCTAAGTCAAGCATCGGTGTAACTTCGCTATATTTATTACGAGTTTCTGCATTTTGATCCGTTATAATTTCATTTACTTCATCATAAGTCATACGATAATTTGAATGAATTACACTATCAAAAATTTCATGTTTAACAACTTCACCACGCTCATTAAGCTCCATTTGACAACTTAAGGTCAATCTATCTACTTTAGGATTTAATGAACAGATACCGTTACTTAAACGGTGTGGAATCATTGGAATTACACGGTCAACTAAATACACACTTGTTGCACGGCTATAGGCTTCTTCATTTAACGCTGAACCTTCAGTTACATAGTAACTTACATCTGCGATACTTACTGTTAGTTGTGTATTACCGTTACTTAATTTTTTAACACTAATAGCATCATCTAAATCTTTCGCATCTGCGCCATCGATAGTAATTGTCAATTCGTCACGTAAATCATGACGTCCTGCAATTTCTGATGGTTCGATATGATCTGGCACTGCTTCAGCTTCTGCTAAAACATTATCAGGAAATTCAATCTCGATTCCATGTTGATAAATAATTGATAAGATATCTACACCTGGATCATTCTTGTGGCCTAAGATTGCTGAAACGATACCTTCTGGATTATCTGTACCATCAGCATATTTCGTAATTTGTACGAGCACTTTGTGACCGTCAACAGCTCCAAGGTTTTGACCTTTTGGTATAAAGATATCTTGCATAATTCGTTTATCGTCTGGTAGTACAAAACCGAAATGTCGTGCTTCACTATAGGTACCAACCACTTGAGTAACTGAATGTGTTTCTATAGTTTTAACTTCGCCTTCAACCTTCCCTTTGTGGTCCCCTTTAGATTGGTGTATTTCAACTAGGACTGTATCACCGTCCATAGCTCTGTTTATTTTCGTAGGTGGGATAAAGATGTCATCCATATCCTCTACTTCTGGACGTAAGAATGCAAAGCCTTTCTTATTCTGGCTAAGTTTACCTTTTATCAATTTTGGTTGTTTGGACTTTTGTGATTCCTTGCGTTGATATCTATCTGTTTTTGTACGTTGAATTAAACCTGTTTGTTCTAATTCAACAAGCACCTTAATTAAGTCTCTAAATGAGTCGGCACTATTTAAACCTAATGCATCTTGAAAATCAGACACAGACATTGGTTCATAATCTGGTTGTTTAATAATTTCTTCAATGGATTGCTTTAAATTCATTATGCCCCTCCTTTCTATTTTTAAATATTTATTTTTTAATTAGACCAATCTAATGATTCTAGAAAATTATAGACGTCTTCGAATACTAATTCTTTCTCTTTGTCTATCGTAATGACATGTCCAGAATTTGCATACCATTTAATATCTTTATCATCAGATTCGCTCTCATTGTATATAATGTTTGCAGAATCTGTATTAATCATTTGGTCTTGTTCTGCTTGAATAACCAATAACGGATCCATCACTTCATCAATGTGTTCTCTTACATCTTCAATTTGACCTTGTAACTCTTTTAAAGTATCTGTGGGTTTGAAATTATCCATTTCTTTTTGAATTGTTACTTCATCTTTACCTTCATACTTTTTAAAATTACGGGCATATTCTAAAACACCTTCAAACATAGCGCCCTCAGTCTTAATATACATAGGAGAGCACATAGTTATAATACCCTTTACATCTCTGTTTAAGCTTAATTTTAAAGCATAGCAGCCACCGAGTGACAAACCAGCTACAACTATTTCATCATAACCTTTTTCCACTAAAAAATCATAGCCATCTAAGGCATCTTTTAACCATACAAAAGGACTTGATTTTAAAATTTCTTCTGGTGGTGCTGCATGACCTTCATATTGAGGTGCGTAAGATGTATAACCTTTTTTCTGTAAGAAACGACCTAATTGTCTTACATCTGAGGAATTTCCTGTAAAACCATGCAACAACAACACTGCTCTATTCCCTTCTTCAAAAAAGAATGGCTCTGGTAGTTTCATCTGCATTGTATTCAATCCTTTCGTTTATGCTTTTAATTACAATATTACTATATTTATCTATGCTTGAATAATTTACTATTCATTTAATATCCAACATATCTATTATAAATAAAAAAGCCCGACTTTAACATTGTCGGACCTTATAAACCAAAATAACTTATGCCTAACATTAATAAGAAGAAAATGATAGACAATACAATTGTTAATCTATGCAAGAATAAATCAATACCGCGTTGCTTTTGTTTACCAAATAACTGTTCGGCGCCACCACTGATTGCACCTGATAGTCCATTACTTTTACCTTCTTGGAGTAACACAACAGTTACTAATGCAATACAATCTAAAATCAAAAGTACTATTACTAATGTATGCATGAAAATTGTCCTCCATTCATCATATACGAAACGCATTATATCATACGTACGTTGTCTTTAGCAAACTTCTATCTATTGAACGTACTCTTACGTACTATTGAAACGATTAACATATATACGCCGAGTACAAATGACATCACTAATACTAATGTTAGTGGCAATAAGTTTAAACTAGTTTTCACATCTAAAATTGCACGATAAACTGCACTAATATTAATTATATTATATAAAATTTGTGATGCAAAGACTGCAAACATGAACCACCATAAATAGCTGTGTCGATTCCAAATTGCAAAAATACCAGCTAAGTTAGCTAAGATATACATAATACCTGTAAACTGAAAACTATTTTTAATTGTACCAACAGCGTTTTCTGATGTTTTTTGACCACTATTAGATAGCAATTGTTTTATAACACTATCATCTAACACTAAAAATAAATGTATAGCATAAAGTATAGCAATGATTAACGAACTATATGCTATCAGGTGTGCCGTCTTAATTTCTTTTGACTTCGGTTTTACATCCATAATGAGTTAAGACTCCTTCTATAATTTACACTTACAATTATATCAGTTTCATAGTGAAAGATGAACAATTTAAGTAAATAAGTAAACTAAAATAATAAGCACTAGTAATACTTTTTTACTTTTGATATCACATAGATATAAATAGACAAACGTTCATCTATTTATATCTGTAAACATTACGCACAAAAGGGCCTGAGTGTCTGAGGCTTTGAGCTTATACTATATTAATAATTAAGATTTAGATCAAAAACAAGTCCTTCCAGTGTTTACAATAGGCTTGCTATTGCATAAGTCCTACTAGGGAGTGGGACAGAAATCTAATTTGTTTTTAAGTGATTTCGTCGTCCCACCCCGGCAAGGATGACTAGGATTGAAAGAGCTAAGCTCATACTTAAATAACATTTACTAAATACACGAGAAGGACAGTTCTAATTTTCAATCCAGTCAGCTACTGCCCATATTAATAATTAAGATTTAGATCAAAACAAATCCTTCCACTGTTTACAATAGGCTTGCTATTGCATAAGTCCTACTTGCTCAATTTTCAATTGAACAAGTAAGACTTTAAAAAAACACGCAAGTCATTATGACTTGCGTGTTAGCGCGTGAACTCTTAAATTTTAAAGCTGTATTATTTAGATAAGTTATAGAAAGATTTAAGTCCGTCAAACTTACCTGTTTCGTATAATTCATCTTCAATACGTAATAATTGGTTGTATTTAGCAATACGATCAGTTCTTGATAATGAACCAGTTTTGATTTGGCCAGCGTTAGTTGCAACAGCGATGTCAGAAATTGTAGTATCTTCTGTTTCACCTGAACGGTGAGATACAACTGCAGTGTAACCAGCTTTTTGAGCCATTTCAATAGCGTCAAATGTTTCTGTTAATGTACCAATTTGGTTAACTTTGATTAAGATTGAGTTACCGATACCTTTTTCGATACCTTCAGATAATTTAACTGTGTTAGTAACAAATAAATCGTCACCAACTAATTGTACTTTGTCACCGATACGATCTGTTAATACTTTCCAGCCGTCCCAGTCATTTTCATCCATACCATCTTCAATAGTGATAATTGGATATTTATTAACTAATTCCTCTAAGTAGTCAACTTGTTCTTCAGCAGTACGTTTGGCACCATTTTCACCTTCGAATTTAGCGTAATTATAAACGCCATCTTCAAAGAATTCTGAAGAAGCACAGTCAAAGCCTAAGAATACATCTTTACCTGGCTCTAAACCAACTGCTTTAATCGCTTCTAAGATTGTTTCCACAGCATCTTCAGTACCTTCAAATTTAGGAGCAAAGCCACCTTCGTCGCCTACTGCTGTTTCTAAACCACGGTCTTTAAGGATTGATTTTAAGTTGTGGAAGATTTCAGTTCCCCAACGTAATGATTCTTTAAATGTATCTGCACCTACAGGCAATACCATAAACTCTTGGAATGCGATAGGAGCGTCTGAGTGAGAACCACCATTAACGATGTTCATCATTGGTACTGGTAATTGTTTACCATTAAATCCACCTAAATATTTGTAAAGTGGTTGTCCAAGTAAATCAGCTGCTGCACGTGCTACTGCAATAGAAACACCAAGAATAGCGTTAGCACCTAATTTACCTTTGTTTTCAGTACCGTCTAATTGGATCATCATTTTATCGATTGATACTTGTTCTAATACTGAAAATTCACCTTCGATAAGTTCTGGTGCGATAATTTCGTTAACATTGTCAACTGCTTTAGTAACACCTTTACCTAAGTAACGTGATTTATCACCGTCACGTAATTCTACTGCTTCATGTTCACCAGTAGACGCACCTGATGGAACTAATGCGCGACCAAAA
This sequence comes from Staphylococcus sp. 231237_7MaSpsaltlick, assembly GCF_043107035.1. Classification (NCBI taxonomy): domain Bacteria; kingdom Bacillati; phylum Bacillota; class Bacilli; order Caryophanales; family Staphylococcaceae; genus Staphylococcus; species Staphylococcus sp. 231237_7MaSpsaltlick. Next base: position 365,266 of record NZ_JBICNX010000005.1, on the reverse strand, counting down.
GCGCCGCTTTCTGTTAATACTTCTACTTCAACTGTTGGGTTACCACGTGAGTCAAGGACTTCGCGAGCGTAAACATCTGTAATAATTGGCATGTTTATAATCTCCTTTATAAATAAGTAGTTTAGAAATATTAAATTTCATCTTCATTATAGCTTTAAATACTATAAATACAAAGTAATTTAATTCTCTTGTGTTGTTTATAAGATGCTACAAATTGTCAGAATAAGAAACCTTTCTATTTATATCTGTAGCACCAGTTTTCACTCAAAATTTTAATTCATTATATTAGCGGTTTATTAATGATTCACCAGTCATATCTTCAGGTTGATTAACATTTAATAAATCTAATAGTGTTGGCGCTAAATCACCAAGACGACCTGTTTCACGTAATGTCACACCATCTTTTGTAACAATTACTGGAACTGGATTAGTTGTATGCGTAGTCATAGGTTCATCTTTATCTGTTAATACCATATCTGAATTGCCGTGGTCAGCAGTGATAATCGCATGGCCACCCATTTCAGTTATTTTATCAACAACTTCACCTAAACATTCATCTACGGCTTCAATCGCTTTAATCGTCGGTTCTAACATACCACTATGTCCAACCATATCAGGGTTCGCAAAGTTTAATAAGATTAAATCTAGGTCACCTTTATTTAGTTCTTCGATTAAAGCATCTTTTACCTCATATGCGCTCATTTCTGGTTTAAGGTCATAAGTTGCGACTTTAGGTGAATCAATTAAACGACGACGTTCACCTTCGAATTCATCATTGCGACCGCCACTCATGAAATAAGTTACATGTGGGAATTTTTCTGTCTCAGCAATACGTAATTGCTTCAAACCGTTATCTTGTGCAACTTCACCGATTGTATTAGTTAAATCGACTTTTTCAAAAACAATTTCAGCATCTACGTTGTCATTGTATTTTGTAAATGTTGCATAGAATAAATCTTTGACTTGTTCTACTTTAAACCCGTCAAATGCTTTATCTGTAAACACTTCAGAAAGTTGCCCGGCTCTATCTGGACGGAAGTTATAGAAGATTACTGCATCGCCATCATTAACACCTTCATTTTGGTCTTCAATGATAAATGGTTCTACAAATTCATCTGTTAAATCTTTAGCATAGTTAGCTTCAACGCCAGCTTTTGCTGATTCAAATGTCTCTCCACCAAAATTACGGATAGCATTATATGCTTTTTCTTCTCTATCCCAACGTTTATCACGGTCCATTGCATAATAACGTCCAGATACAGAAGCGAATTGACCGATGCCTAGTTCATTAAATTTAGCTTCAGTTTCTTCTATATATTTTAATGCTGATTTTTGATCAACGTCACGTCCATCTAAAAATGCATGGACGTACACTTTTTCAAGACCTTGCTTTTTAGCTAATTCTAATAAAGCAAAAAGGTGTTGGTAATGGCTGTGTACACCGCCGTCTGATAACAGACCAAAAACATGTAGTACTGAATCATTATCTCTAACATGTTTCATAGCGTTGTTTAACACATCATTTTCAAAGAAATCTCCATCTTCAATTGATTTATTGATACGCGTCAAACTTTGATAAACAATACGACCAGCACCAATATTCATATGCCCAACTTCTGAATTACCCATTTGACCGTCAGGTAGTCCCACATCTAAACCACTTGCTTCGATTTGTGTAGTTGGATAGTTACTATAATAACGATCAAAATTAGGTTTGTTAGCTAGTTTTACAGCATTACCGTGCTCGCTCTCTCTGTTTGCAAAACCATCTAAAATAATTAATGCAGTTGGTTGTTTCGCCATATTATTTTGCACCTTCTAACAATTGTACAAAATCATCCACTTTAAGTGATGCGCCGCCTACTAAAGCACCATCGATGTCTGATTCTGCCATGTATTCTTCAATGTTGTTAGGTTTAACACTACCACCATATTGAATACGTGTTGCTTCTGCTACAGTTTGGCTAGATAATTCTGAAACTGTTTGTCTTACAAATGCACACATTTCATTTGCATCTTTAGCAGTTGATGATTTACCAGTACCAATAGCCCAAATTGGTTCATATGCGATAACAACTTGTTGTAGTTGTTCTTCAGATAAACCTTCTACTGCTTTCTTAACTTGGTTTCCAACAACTTCATTTGCTTTTCCGCTTTCGCGTTCTTCGTCAGTTTCACCAACACAAATGATTGGAGTCATGCCATGATTAAAGATTGCATGTGCTTTCTTGTTAATTTCTTCATCTGTTTCATGGAAGATTTCACGGCGTTCTGAGTGACCGATAACAACATATTTAACACCTAAGTCAGCTAACGCTACTGGAGAAGTTTCACCAGTGAAAGCACCGTTATCTTCGAAATATGCATTTTGTGCACCAATTTGTAAGCCTTGTGCTTTACCTTCATTAACTAACGTTACTAATGCATCCAATTGGATTGTTGGTGCACAAATAACAGATTCTACTTCTTTAGTATCTGGTAATGTTGGTAATTCATTTACAAAATCTTTAGCTTCTTGAACAGTTTTGTTCATTTTCCAGTTACCTGCGATAATTGGTTTTCTCATTATATTACACTCCTATTAGTAAATTATGATTAAATATTGTCTATATAATCATGGGTTGCTGTTTTTAGTCGTGCGATTATTTGTTAGCAATTGCAACTACGCCTGGTAGTTCTTTGCCTTCAAGATATTCTAATGATGCGCCACCACCAGTTGAGATATGGCTAAAGTCATCCGCATAACCTAATGAAATTGCTGCAGCTGCTGAATCGCCGCCGCCAATAATAGTATTAGCATCTTTCAATTCAGCGATTGCTTCACAAACGCCAATCGTACCTTTAGCAAAGTTGCTTAATTCAAACACACCCATTGGTCCATTCCATACTACTGTATGTGCACCTTGTAAATGTTCTTTGAATAATTCAACCGTTTTCGGTCCAACATCCATTGCTTCTTGGTCAGCTGGGATATTATCTACTGTTACTTCAGTAATTTCTGCATCATTTGAAAATTCTTTAGCGACTTTACAATCAACTGGTAATACGATTTGATCGCCGGCGCGGTCTAATAATTCTTTAGCAAAATCAACTTTGTCTTTTTCTAATAAAGATAAGCCAATTTCTTTACCTTGTGCTTTAAAGAATGTGTATGACATACCGCCACCGATAAGTACTTTATCTGCAATTTTCAATAAATTTGTAATAACGCCAATCTTGTCAGAAACTTTTGCGCCACCAAGGATTGCAACTACTGGTTTATCTGGGTTTTCAACTACGCCACCAATATATTTTATTTCTTTTTCCATTAAGAATCCTGCTACTGTTTCTAAGTTAGCTGCAATACCTACATTTGATGCATGTTCACGGTGCGCTGTACCAAAAGCATCATTTACGAATACATCACCAAGTGAAGCCCAGTATTTACCTAATTCAGAATCGTTTTTAGATTCTTTTTTGCCATCTACATCTTCAAAACGTGTATTTTCGACTAACAGTACATCACCTTCATTAAGGTCTTTAACAGATTGTTCTAACGTTTCACCACGTGTTTCAGGTACAAAAGTAACTGTTTTACCTAATTTTTCTGTTAATGCATCAGCTACTGGTTTTAAAGTTAATTCTGCTTTGTCGCTTTCTTCTTTCACTTTACCTAAATGAGAGAATAATACGACTTTTCCACCTTGTTCAATAATATATTGAATTGTTGGTAATGCTTGAACGATACGGTTATCGTCAGTGATTTCTCCATCTTTCATCGGTACGTTAAAATCAGCACGAACAAGTACAGTTTTACCTTTTAATTCTAAGTCAGTTACAATTTTTTTAGCCATGTAAGCTTCCTCCTCTGAATGGAACAATAAATTAAAATAAGCGGAGAAGCGTTGTGCTCCCCGCTTACTCCTAAGCATATTGTTTAAATTTAACAGCACAATGCGCTTGCTAAATTAATTTTACATCGAATTATTTAGCTTGAGTTGCTAAGTGTTCTAATGTACGAACTAATTGTGAAGTGTAAGACATTTCGTTATCGTACCAAGCTGCTACTTTAACTAATTGACGGTCGCCAACTGTCATTACACGTGTTTGTGTTGCATCGAATAATGAACCGTAAGTCATACCAATTACGTCAGAAGAAACGATTTCATCTTCAGTGTAACCGAATGATTCGTTTGATGCATTTTTCATTGAAGCATTAACGTCTTCAATACTTACATTTTTCTCTAATACAACTGTTAATTCAGTTAAAGAACCAGTAGCTACAGGAACACGTTGCGCTCCACCGTCTAATTTACCATCGATTTCAGGGATTACTAGGCCAATTGCTTTAGCAGCACCAGTTGAGTTAGGAATAATGTTTTCAGCTGCTGCACGCGCACGACGTTTGTCGCCTTTTCTGTGTGGAGCATCTTGTGTGCTTTGGTCACCAGTGTAAGCATGGATTGTAGTCATGAAACCTTCTACTAAACCGAAGTCATCGTTTAATACTTTTGCAACTGGAGCTAATGAGTTAGTAGTACATGAAGCACCTGAAACTACTGTTTCTGAACCATCTAATTCTTGGTGGTTTGTGTTATAAACGATTGTTTTTAAGTCACCAGTAGCTGGAGCAGAGATTAATACTTTTTTAGCACCTGCTTCAATATGAGCTTCTGCTTTTTCTTTATCAGCGAAGAAACCAGTACATTCTAATACAACATCAATGTCTAAGTCTTTCCAAGGTAATTTACTTGGTTCTGGCTCAGAGAATGATTTTACTTCTTGTCCGTTAACACGGAAACCGTCATTTTCAACTTCAACTTCTCCTGTGAAGCGTCCTTGCATAGTGTCATATTTTAATAAATGTGCTAACATTTCGTCATCTGTTAAATCATTTACTGCTACTACGTCAATTCCATCAACGTTTTGAATTCTTCTGAATGCTAAACGACCAATTCTACCAAAACCATTAATTGCTACTTTTACTGCCATTATAATGGCCTCCTTTAATAAATGATATTTAAAAAGTGTTATCACTTTTTATTACTATATGTTTACGATTGCTTTTGCTGCACCTTCATCTGTAATTAATACAGTGTTTTTAGGAGCAATTGAAAGGTAAGCTTTAATTGCTTCTCCTTTTGATTTACCCCCTGCTACAGCAAAAATAAACTTTTTCGACTCAAGATCTTCTAATTGAAGTCCTATCGTTTTTACCTTGTGTACGATATCGCCTTGATCATCGAAATAATATCCAAATGCTTCTCCCGAGGCATTGTGATGTTGAAGTTTTTCTATAACTTCATTAGGTGATTGACGTCTTCGCGCCATCTTCAGCGCATCACCAATGCCATGGATTGTAATATTGGATTGTTTGATTTTTTCTAGCGTCTGGATTACGGAGGGTTCTAACATAAGCGTATTATACGTCGTTTCGCTTACATTATCTGGTACATATAACGTTGTGTAATCACCATTTGTTTGCTGTGCCATACTAGCTGCAATTGTGTTTGCTTGATAAACAACATTTTCACCAAGTCCGCCTCTCGCAGGAACGAAAAACGCATTGTATGGTTGATGATGCATTGCTTCACTAACGTAGGCCATTGTTGAACCACCTGTTACTGCAACAATTGCATTTTCATAAAGTACATCTTCAACGAGTTGTCCTGCCTGACGGGATAATTCAATCTTAACTGTTTGATCAGCGTCTGAATCCCCTGGAATGACATAGACTTCTTTGATTCCATACTGTTCTTTAATAACTTGAGCAAGATGATGGTCATCAGAATAGACATTAAAATAACCATTCAATTGTCTGACCGTTAATTCACCTGCTTCTGTTATTTCCATACCTGTGGGTTTAACTTTAATCAAATCCTGTTTCTTTAGTATGTCCGTTTCAGAACGAAGCACACGTTCAGTCAAATCCATATATTCACTTAAACTACGTCTACCTACGGGTTGATGCTTTGAAATAGTAGTGAGAATCGAGAAACGACGATACATTTTTTCAACAATTTCTGGCACAAGCTTTTGTTGAACTTTTATCAAATCCTTCACTACTATCCTCCTCCGTTTCTTTATAAAGGGTCAAGTTCTAACCATAGATTGACTTTTTTCGTCCCTAGCGGGACAAAAAAATATAACCTCTTATATTTGCAATAATACTACTATCGTTTTGAAATTGCAAGCAAAAATAGTCCTTATCTTATCAACTACATTTACTATTAAAATCAAATATTTTTTATCTGCGTACAGTAACAATTTACCCGCTATATAATTTGTTAATCATCAATACTTAAATTAATTGGATCAATGAGTTTGTCACATTTTCTCTAAATCCGACCACTACACTGAGCAACTCTAATTGAATACTATGTATTAAATCTTTAAAATAAATATATATTAAACAAGTCGAGGAGAGAAACGCATGTCTAACAATAATAATCCAGAAGTTATTGACCCAGATGATCAACGTTATAAGGATAAGGATTACTTTAATAAAAAAAATCAAGACATCCCTACAAACAATCAACATCACTCTTTAAATTACACAAAACGTTTCGGCTGTGGTTGTGGCCCCTTAGGGTGTTTTGGTGGTTGTTTTACTTTAATCATTATATTTTCGTTAGTGTCTTACTTACTCAGTTTTTTATTTTAAAATTATATTTTCAAAAATGATGATTATAAGTTATGTTTCATCGTTCAACTACTATACTATTGAGTCCTGATTACATGCTTTCCACATAGAATCTACCTTTTAATAATAAACGCTTCTATCTATATTCTAACTTCTCAATTCATTATAATGCTTATATATTCATAACTGTTGTATAGTAACTTAAGCTATGCGACAGTTTATTCTTTATCCTCTCAAAACAACTTAACTTCTTTGAATATTCCCCGCTCTTAGGCAAAATTTTACTAACTAATCAAAAAATACCGTAACACACTTGTAATATTTGTAATCTTATAGTAATATATTTATAGCAATAAGATTACAAACAACTCAATTACAAAATTATTAAAAGGAGTTTTAAAAAATGAAAAAGTTCACAAAAGTTATTTTAGCTGGCAGTATCGCATTGAGCACATTATTAGGGACTACAGTAACACAATTTGCATCACAAAATAATATTGCTGAGGCAGCGACAAAACCTTGGTACGCATACTCTGGTATGACTGGTCAAAATGGTAACTTCATATTAGATACTAATTTTAAAAATGCTGTAAAGCATAATAATGTTAAGCTTAATGGTTACAATATATACGCTGATACTCAAAGCGCTTTAAGTTACCAAAAATATTCAAAAGAAGTTAAAGTACATGACCAAAAAGTAATGAAATTTGCTTCTAACAAAGCAATCCAAGCTAAATTCCCTGTTAAGAAAAACCATATTTCTCAAGAACAATTGGTTAAAGTATGGGGAGAAGGTAAAGTTGTTAATACAGCAAAAGGTCAATCTATTTCATATATTTTAAATGGTAACAATATTAAATTTGATATCCAAAATGGTTACGTGACAGAAGTGACTTTAGGAACAGTTATTTCTAAATAATTTAAAAACTCTAACTAACATTAATTTCTGAAATGATTTTACACAAATAAAGCCGGACTGATTACTTATCAGCCCGGCTTTTCAGTATTAACAAATGCATTGATGCATCCTTGTTCAACTGTATTTTAGTCTTCTTCAGATGTTTGTGCGCTTCTATTTGAAGTGCTATTTTGTGACGATCTTTCTTGGGTACTATTTTGAGAGCTGTTTTGTGCGCTTCTTTGACTTGTTTTTTGCTCTGTAGTAGGCTCAGATGTTTTTTCTTCTGTTGATGGTTCTCTTGTTCTTTCTTCAGTAGAAGGCTCCGGTGTTTTTTCTTCTGTCGTTTTTTCTTCTGTCGTACGCTCTTCAGTTGTTCTTTCTTCAGTTGTTGCTTCCTCAGTTGTTGCTTCTTTTGTTTTTTCTGGTTTTTTCTTTTCTTCAGTTGTGCGTTCAGCAGTAGCAGGTTGTTGAGTTCTTTGTTGCGTTTGTTGCGTCTGTTGTGTTTGCTGCGTCTGAGGAGCTTGTTGTGTTTGCTGCGTCTGTTGTGTTTGTTGAGATTCTTCAGTAGATTTCTCTTTCTTTTTCTTCTCTTTTTCTTCTTTTGTTTTCTCTTTTTGTTTCTCTTTTTCTTCTTGTTTCTGATCCGCTAAACGTTCGTTAGCTTTATTGGAATGATCTACAAATGCAAAAATAGCAAATATGAGTCCACCTACTAATAGTAATACAATTACTCCACTAACTATTTTCGCAAAACCACTCATTTTCTTGTTATCTTGGTCATCAAAGTTATTATTTTGATTATGCTTTGGCATATGCTCCCCTCACTTCAATTTATATCATACATTTAAAATTACTGTGTATACGTTCAATATCAAATATATATTTTACACTATTTCATATGCTAATTAAACTTATTAACTAATTTTTTAATCTAGTTGTTATCTTAAAGTCATATATATAGTAAAATACATGTGTATGATAAAATTTTATGATTTACTTTAATACTAATCTAATTTTATTTGCACTTTCAATACTTTAGAGAAAGTAATTCAAAAGATTAGCTTATATCTATTATCATAACAGGATGTGTTCTAAATTGAAAAAACATGAACTCTTTGATGACTTAGATCAACACTCAAAAAATACGAACACTGGTCTTAGACAAATTATGTTGGAAAATGATAATCATAAGACTAGAGAACATTCAAAATCACGTTTTGCATTCACAATTTTTATTAGTTTAATATTAATTAGTCTTTTAGGCTTTATTTTATTATTTCTGTAGATACAAATATAACTTTCTAACGTATTAATCCTTTGTAAAAGCGTAAATACGTAAAAAGATAGTTACATGCCATTAATTGCGTTAACATAGATTTAGAGGAAGGTATAAATGAAAGATGCTTTTTCAAAACGCTTTTGTTATAACCCCATACCGATAAAATGACTAGCAACGAAATAGAATTATAAAATAGATAAAATCTAATTAACTTCTGCTAATAACGTACTTAAGGCCGAGACACACAGTTATGTCCCAGCCTCGCTACTAAAGGGAGTCAAAATTTTACCTTCGTTAGTATATTATGGGGTATACTCGAAATAATTAAGAGATGATTAATTAATATCGAAGGTACTTTTATTATAAATCGAAACTCCTTTGTTTTAAATACTTCTTAAGGTAAGTAAATGACATATTCTTGAACAATCTTTGAAAAAATTATGACCTTCAAATGCGATGCGATTGTTTCATTTAAAACCATTGCAACATTAGGCATTACTATTTATGAGGTGATAAAATGAAAAACTATTTAATTACAGGTGGCACAGGCATGGTTGGTACACAATTAGTAGAAGCCATTGTCCAAAGTGACGCACATATTACAATTTTAACAAGACAAGATAAAACAACATCACATCCCAAAATCACTTATGTAAATTGGTCAAAATCTGATTGGGAAGCACGAGTACCTGACATAGATATCGTTATCAATCTTGCGGGTGCAAGTTTAAATAAGCGTTGGACTAAAAGCTATAAACAAAAAATTATGGTGAGTCGATTACAATCAACGCAAGCCTTATTTGAATTGTTTGAAGAGCGCGAGCAGAAACCCTCAGTATTCTTCAACGCAAGTGCTGTCGGTTATTACAAACCCGATTTATATCGCACATATACTGAATTATACAAAACGTTACCATTTGATTTCTTATCAGAAGTAGTCTATCAATGGGAGCGTCTTGCTCGTCAATTCGAATCATTAGGTACACGTGTAGTTATAGGTAGATTTGGTATGGTACTATCTAAAGAAGGCGGTGCCTTACCAATGATGAAACTGCCATATGAATTATACGTTGGTGGTAAGATTGGCTCTGGAAGACAGTGGTATTCTTGGATACACATTGACGATTTAACAAGAGCAATTCTTCACACTATTAACACAGAAGAAGCACAAGGCGTATTTAATTTTACTGCGCCTATTGTAGAACACCAAAATTTATTTGGTTACACACTGGCGCGCGCAACCCATCGCCCTCATTACACATGGGTACCATCATTAGCACTACGAATTATCTTAGGTCAAATGTCTACAGTTATTCTTGATACGCAAAAAGTTATCCCTAATAAACTACAGGCAATTGACTTTAAATTCAAATATCCAGATTTAAAAATAGCTTTAGAAGATTTAGTACACTAATTGAACAGGACTGAATTTAAAAAATGAAACATGATCGTTTATCACATGTATTACTTTTAATCTCTGGTTTATTACTATTGTTAAATGGTGGCTTTGCATTTGAGAAATCTATACCGATGCTCGTTGTTTCATCCTTTTTAATCATTTCCGGAGTAATTATTACTGTGTTTGCACTAAAACTCTTCTTTAACAGTAAAAGCACTTCAAAAAGTAATACATTCCAAGATTCTTAATATACTTTTTAACTAAAACCAACCAAGTGCTATCTTTGCATTTGATTGGTTTTTTATTTACTTAATTATTATGTTTGGATTTGATTACTATTAATTCTTAAAGAAAGATAATCAATCTTGCAACGGTTAAATTTATAGTGTTCAAGATTACAATGCGCATAAAAAATCCGGAACACCTATTTATGTCCCGGATTGTATGAAATAAGCCATAATTCTATTTGTGGCTTATCTACCAACTTGTAATTTTATGATTCAGGAACCATTACTTGGTCAACTAAACCGTATTCTTTTGCTTCTTCAGCAGACAAGAAGTTATCTCTATCAGTATCTTTTTCAATTTTTTCGATTGATTGACCTGTACGTTCTGCTAAAATTTGATTTAATTTAGCACGTGTTTTAAGAATGTGGTTAGCAGCAATTTCAATTTCTGTAGCTTGACCTTGTGCGCCACCTAATGGTTGGTGAATCATTACTTCTGCGTTTGGAAGTGCAAAACGTTTACCTTTTGCTCCAGCTGCAAGTAAGAATGAACCCATTGACGCAGCCATACCAATACAAATTGTTTGTACGTCTGGTTTGATGTGTTGGATTGTATCATAAATTGCGAAACCAGCAGTTACACTACCACCTGGTGAGTTAATGTAAAGATAGATATCTTTTTCAGCATCTTGCGCTTGTAAGAATAATAATTGAGAAACAATAGAGTTTGCTACATTATCATCGATTTGTGAACCTAACATAATAATACGATCTTTTAATAAACGTGAGTAAATGTCATAGGCACGTTCCCCACGGTTTGTTGTTTCAATTACTGTAGGTATTAAATTCATTAATATTGCCTCCTTATTTCTAATTGATAAACTTATTTTAACTCAAAAGTCAAACATGGTCAAAGAATAACGCTCACTTTTTTTATGAAAGTTAAATTATTCTTATTGACCGGAGCCATTTTGATTTGTACACTAAGATTAATGTGTTTTTTATCCCCTCGTAGTGTAATGGATAACACGTAAGATTCCGGTTCTTAAGATAGGGGTTCGATTCCCTTCGAGGGGACTTATAAGATATAATTATGCAATTTTCAAAATTAAGAATGTTGTAATGACGGCACCCTTTCAACATGGCATTAACATTACTAACTATATAAAACTAAATTCCAGGGACTTTTAAGGGACCCGAATGACAAAACAACCCTCCTATTATTTTAGGTGGGTTATTTTTATTCGAAGTGGTATTATATAGTAGGTATAAACAAGGTCTATTTTATAGGTCTGTAAATTAAATTAATACGGAGGAATTATATGTCTCATAGTTTTTTGGTAGAAAATTTATATTCCTTGTGGTGGATTATTTTATCAGCAATGATTGCGCCAATTTTCGCTCTTATAACACGTAGATTTATACCTGATGTCATTTGGCTTTTAATATTTGGAATAGTAATAGGTCCTCATATACTAGGCTTGTCAGAACTCACAGAATCAATAGAAATAATACGTGAACTCGGCATGGGCTTTCTATTTTTGCTAGCAGGTTTTGAAGTTAATACTTCAGATATGCGAAATAAGCAAGGAAAACAAGCTTTGCTTACTTGGTTTATTAGTTTTTTATCTGCAATAGTTATTAGTTTTTTATTCACTAATGGGAACATTAATATTTCTATAGTTATTGCTATAGCCTGTACATCAACTGCATTAGGTACGTTGTTACCAATATTAAAAGACTCTAAAATAATAAATTCTAATTTAGGAAAAGCTACAATAACACATGGTGCCTACGGTGAACTTTTACCAATTATCGCTATGTCGTTATTACTTTCAACATTTGCAACCTGGCAAGCTTCAATTATTTTAATATCATTCTCAATTATATCAATAATAGTCGTTACATTGCCTATTAGATTTATTCGTAAAACTCCTTTATTGGGAAAAGCAATTTTATCAGCATCAAATACAACTATGCAAACTACATTAAGAATGACAGTTTTTAGTTTAATAACTTTAATGTTACTTACTGCGGTTCTAAAATTAGATATAGCTCTAGGTGCATTTTTAGCAGGAATTTTACTTAATGTAATCTTAAAGGCGTTTTCTCCTAAACAAGGTGAAGAAATTGCACATAAAGTTGAAATAGTAGGCTTTAGTTTTCTAATACCAGTTTTTTTCATTACAAGTGGCATGAATATTAACTTATTAAAAGTACTTGAAAATTGGCAATTAGTTCTTGTTCTATTTGCTTTCATCGCCATCATACGTGGAGTAATTGTTTATCTTAGAGAAAGATTTACAAATACACATTCTAATCTAAATAATAAAAAAGAACAGTTAGCCTTAAGTTTATACTCTGCTACTGGTTTGCCAATTATTGTAGCTGTAGCTGGAATAGCCGAAACTTCAAACATCATTACCCCTGCGATGTCAGGAGTATTGGTTATGAGCGGTGCACTAACTGTATTAATCTTTCCACTTATAGCTAACCTTATTCTAAGACAAAACAATTAAATCAACTTATCGATTATTACTACAGATGATTATAAATCTATAAATTAATATAAGCCATGTAATTAAAACCCACCTATTCATTTAGGTGGGCTTTTGCATATTCGTATAGCTTTTCTGCAGTATCTAACGATATACCCCCAAGGTCTCTTTTACCTGTTCGTAAATCTGAAATCCTACTAGTTGCTACTCCAATATCTTTATGAATTTGATATGATGAAATATCACTATCTATCAATTTTTGTATTGTTTTTTTATATTCACTCATATTACCTCATCCATTCATACCATTTATATTTTTTATCACCAATTTTTTCGTATTGACCATTTCCAATATATTTAATTCCATTACGTTTTAAATGTAAGATTCTCATAATACGTATAAATTCAGGTATTAAAAGTATAAATAAAATTACTGCTACAGTTAAATAATTATTCATATTTGCATTACCTCCTACATTGTATTATTATAATAGTTGAAAAGGGTGCCCCGAATTAACGGGGTAATGTTAATGAATTACTCATCTTCTTTGCTGTTTGCTATTCGGTCTATCACACCGAAAAGCAATACTCTTAGTTGTTTCACAAGTGCTGGTAGTCTGTATATAAACAAGGCTATCAGCATTTTTGTGCTTTCGTCCATCTTAACACCCCCTTTTCAAGAGTGTCAGTAAGGTATATCTCAACCTTACATATGCAATTATATCACCCAAACGGTATATAATCAAGTGTTTTCTTCTTATTTCTGCAATTTATTTTATCTCCACAATATCTAATAAATTAACTTTACTCAAACCACTTTCTTCATATAAATGTAGGCATAAAAAAATTCCCCGCCATAACGGTAGGGAGTTTACAAATTTGATTTTTGCTCGTTTTCAGAGCTACTTAGTAATTTACCAAAAAAATGGGCTATATTCAAGCTACCATTTTTTTAATTTAATTATTAGTTTATCTATGTGTTTAGAATAATCTTTACCCCTTTTCTCTTTAACTTTACTATTTATTTTATGAAGTATTTTTTCAAGCTTTCCATTCTCCACATATTTCTTTATTCTATGTTTTATAATACTTACACCTACTAACATAATTTTACTTAAGCATACAGCAAAATTGTAAATTCAATGTGATCCTTTTATTAAGATTATGTAAAACCACCCAGTGACATGTGTGGGTGGTTAATTATGCATCAGAACAGAAAGTCCTTCGTTACTCCATTAATAAATTGATGTTGCATTACTAGGCGGGGTTAAAGGATTTACCTTATCAATATGCTCAAAAAACATTATTCCATTCAAATGATCTATTTCATGTTGAGCTACAATTGAAGCATGTCCTTTAAGCTTTAATATTTTTTCTTCCCCATATAAATTTTTATATTTAACAGTTATACGTTCATTTCTAGGCACTATCCCATAAATAGGTCTATCTACCGATAAACATCCCTCACCTTGTGGAAGATAAATTTTATGAACAGATTCCCGTATAATTTTTGGGTTTATAAAAAAGTATTCATGCTCTTTACCATGTTCATCCACTAAATATATAACACACATTTTTTTATCTAACCCCAATTGATTAGCTGATAGACCTACTCCAGGTCTTAAATTATACTTTTTACTTTTTTGCTTATTTTGACTATTTTTTAAAAAAAGCATCATATTATTCAAAAGCGTAAAATCATTGTCACTTAGTGGCATTTCTAAAGGCTTTGTCTTTTTATAAAGCATCTCGTTATCTTCTTTTACAATATCTTTCATATTAATTGTATAATTACTCTTATAAAGCTTTGTATTCAAATATATCATCAACTTTCTTCTTAAAAACTTTAGATATTTTAAACGCTAATTTCAATTCAGGGTCATACCTATCATTTTCAATAGCATTTATTGTCTGTCTACTAACATCACATTTCTTTGCCAAATAATCTTGACTAATAGCAAATTTCTTTCTAAATTCCTTTATTCTATTTTTCATACTTTATGCTCCTTAAACGTAAAACTTATTTTACATTTAATATAACATATTTTTATATTTTATTCCAATTGTTTTATTGCCGCTGAGCCTTGGAACCCTTAATAATCACAAAATTCATATATGATATTCTATAAAAAATAGGGCAAGCACAAAGTGACTACCCTTATAGTATGAATAAAATTAAATTATAGTATAAAAAACCACCCAGTAGGAAGCTGGATGGCATCAACTATTAGCAGAGTAATCATACAATCAATATGAATACTATTAAGGAGATTCTATTAATTAAATACCCACTTAAAATTTTCATAAACAAAAAAGACAGCCGAATTAACGACTGCCTTCTTAAAGGAAGTTTCTATATTTTCAAGAAACAATACAATTATATCATATAAATAGAAAATGGCCACCTATAAAGGTGGCTGTACTATATATTATATATTTATTTTATAACCGAATGGTTATTATCATTAATTTAGCATACAAATAAAACACTCGCAAGACAATTAAATATAATTTAATAGTAAAATTTGGAGCCCTTTACAACATTACTTAATATGATACAAAAACCACCCCGAGGGGTGGCAATGGAATAAACTTTTTAGATAATAGGTTACCAAGGGGGCAACCTACAAATATATTTTAACACATAAATTAAAAGACAGACACATAAGTGCCTGCCCTGAGCTGAAGTAATTACTAATATAATTTCATACTTAATAGAAATTTATATATATATATATAATGAAAGGATAAGTTCATATTATCAGAATATTCTATATATGACAAATGATAAACAAAAAGAGCAGACACGGGAAATGGTTTCTACTTTATGCCTATAAGTGTTGTAACTGATATTATAATATACTAAAATGTTTTAACCTTTTTCAATTTATAAGCATTAGAAGAAATATTAGGCAATGCGTACGGTGAGATTATATGAGAACCAGGATCATAAATAGATTTTTTACTCGCTCCATATTTATAAGCTTGATAGATTATTTTAGAACAATATGTTGGATTTTTCTTAGATAATTTTGTGTTTATTCCATATTTGTATTTTTTTCCCTTATAGTTTTTGATAGCCCAATTTCCAGCTTTTGTTCCTGCCCCTGCTTTTTTAGACCGATAAACTTTCACCCATTTTTTGCCTTTCCCGTAATCTTTTTTGAAAGAGGCGAAAGACTTAGTGCTAGGATGTGCACCGGAACCAGATATATGTAAAACTGTCTTACTGCTAATAGCAATAGCAGCATGACCTGTTAAACCTTTAGAACTCGTACCATTTGTTATTAATACATCTCCTTTTTTTAATTTAAATGATGACTTAGCATAAGATGTTATTTCTTTTTCACTTTCAATGTTCTCTTTTTCAGTTTTGTCCTCTTTTAAATATTCATTCCATTCTTCTTCAGAAACAGAATCATCGATAATATTCTCGCTCTTTAATTGGTTATAATTTTGTTCGTTTTCTTGTTCTTCTTCTGCTTTAGCTATATCTACGAATGTACTAGAAAGCGCCGAAACAAAAAACAATAATACGACAAATAAATATAAAAACTTCTTCAAAATATGTACCACCTTTTATTTTTATAGAAATATATTATTATAGGGTTAATATATTACTTTATATATACTATAATAAAACACGAGTAAATAAAAGGAGCTATATAAATTATGAAAAAGAAATATGTAATTACAATATTAATTATTTTAATATTAATTTTATTGATTTTTGGTTTTTACAAAGGATTTAAGCACTATCAAAAAAAGGTAACTTTTGAAGTAATCAATCTTCAATTAGAAAAAAAGAACTTTGAGGAGGATATAGTAAAGAAAAAAGAACAATATGATTCTAAAAGAGGAGTATATTACTATTCCATAGTATATAAAAAGGAAAACAATATTACCTACATAACAGAATTAGATGAAGATCCTACCGTAATGAATATAATAAGTTTCAAAAATAAAAGCCATGAAATCTATTCATACCCTGTTGATAAACACGGTAATGAAATACAAAGACATACTAAATACCAAATAGATTAGCACTCAATAATCCACCTTTTTATCATATAGGTGGATTTAATTGTTATATAATTACTTCATGATTAAGTAAAAAGAAACAGACACGGGACAATGTGTCTGCTTCCATTAGTAAGGTATACTTGCGTTGGTTAGCAATAGTATTGCTAAAATTACTTATATCATAAAAAAGACACCCCTGTAAAGAGGTGTCTTTTCGGATTTGGTTTCCCACACAAAGTAAAGTAATTTTATATTATCAGAATATCGTGTTTATTACAACATTAAAAAAGGAGTAAGCAACTGTATATGCTTACCCCAAAATAGATAGAAAACTGTAAAAATATGTCTAATATTAGATTAATATAAAATTAACATTAAATCAATATAATATATAATGTAAACGTCTCCATTAAAAATAAAGAATAACCGCCCTTTAGGGCGGCAATGGGATAAACTTTTTAGATAATAGGTTACCAAGGGGGCAACCTACAAATATATTTTAACACATAAATTAAAAGACAGACACGTAAGCGCCTGCCACATAAGATGATTCCTTAATATAGACGATTGATACGTCTATCATTATTATATACTTTTATTTAATATTAACCAACATAAAAATAACCACCTATAAAGGTGGCTGTACTATATATTATATATTTATTTTATAACCGAATGGTTATTGTCATTAATTTAGCACATAAATAAAATGCATGCAAGGACATTAAACAGAATTCAACAGTAATATTTCAAAATTCCGTACAATATATCTAATAATCGTATATATTTATAACTTAATTCGATAAATAAAAACCACCCCGTAGGGTGGCTGTGAAAAATATATTTAATAACGTAAGACAAGGATTATGCTTACAAATATATACTAACATAAAAAAGTAGCCACATACAGTAGCTACTAAAAACATATCATTGAGAAGCGACAATATGTCTAAAAACAATTATAATCTTAAATTACCACATATTTCTATTTAATAAACAAAAAAGATGCCACCGAAGTGACATCTAAAAATATATTGATTTGAAATTTAATTAGAGAATAAAGGATTCTAAATACAGATTATCAGAAAATTCTATATATTACAAGTAATAAATAAAAAGAGCAGACACGGGAAATGGTGCCTACTCCAAGACTATAAGTGTTGTAACTGATATTATAATACAGTAATAAGACACCTCTGTAAAGAGGCATCTTATAAGGTTTGGCGTTTACGAAAAATTTCAGGGCTTTTATTTATCTATTTTCCATGTGAGAAATCATTAAAATATGGATGTACTACTGTTTTAGTTTTCTTTTCGACTTGAGTATAAACTTCAATTGTAAAATCTCCTGGGGCTTTAAAATAAAACGTATATGATCCATGAGCTAATGAAGGTTCCCAAACTTTGAATCCATCTATTTTTAATCTTTCATATATTTTATCTACGCTATTTTCATCTTTTTGAGGAAAACCTATATGGAATGTTTCTGGATAAACAGCATTTTCATCTTGTATTAAATTGAATAATAATCCATCATCATCGTTCAATGCTGCAAATTTATTTCCTGCAGAACCAATACATACCAGTTCAAAATAATTCTCTAAAAATTCTTTTGTAATAATAACATCTTTAACAGCTATATTTATATGATTAAGTTTCATTTTTTATCTCCCTCACTATGCGAACGTATAATTTGATTTTCTATGACACTTGTTGCCTCATTTAAAAACCTTTTAATAATCAATAATTCTTTTTCAGTGTATTGTGCACTTAAACTCAACATATTTTCATTTAAATTTGAAAATACATTTTGAACTTCTGTTTTCTCTTCGTAATGTGGAACTATAATAACTTTTCTTCTATCTCTTGGATGTCTTTCTCTAGTTACATACCCTCTTTTTTCTAATCTGTCTACTAAAGAGGTTACACTACCTGTGGTTAATCCTACTCTTTGAGCCAATTCACCAGCAGTAATAGGCCCCGTTTCTTTTAATATATCTATAGTAGTAAAATCATGACTATAAACATTTAAAAGTTCAGAAATATATTGTTGGTATAACACTACACGAGTTCCTAAACTTCTTACAAGAGAGGTTATTTCTTCATACTCTTTTTCTATTCTAATCACCTCATTACCTTGATTATCAAAATACTTGATTATCCAAATATATTAGCACATCTATTTTTCACTTACAATAAAATCGAATCAATGACAAAAATACCCACCTATTCATTTAGGTGGGCTTTTGCATATTCGTATAAAACTTTAGCATTCTTTAAGCTTAAATTTTCTATACTTCTTTCTCCACGACGCATAGCATTTATATTTCCATAGCTTACACCAGTATCTTTATTGATTTGATAGCTTGATATTTCTTTTGTTTCTATCAATTTCTTAATTGTGTTAAACAATTCATCATAACAATTCATTTATTAAGAATGAGGCGAATTTTTAAATTTATTTAAAATATTAACAGTAATATAACTAAGATTAATATTCCTATTGATAAACCGAATGAAATCTTTTGTTTTGTTTCTCTTTTCATTTTTATCCCCTCCTATTATAATAAGAGGTAAGGAACCCCTTTCGGGGTCTTACCTTAGAACATCTTGCGAAGAAATTCGATGAGTAGTATTGAGAAGGTTGCAATTTTCAAGTAATACTCAACGTCTTCGCGATGTTCTTTTTTTGTTCTTTCTTTTCGCCTCATTCCCTCACCTCCTAATTATATTATAGCTCATTTGAGTTATATAATCAAGTGTTTTCTTAAATTTTTTTCAATTTATTTCATCTCCACAATATCTAACAAATTCACTTTACTTAATCCAGCCTCTCCATAATAAACGCAAAAATCCCTTTTATCATTAAAAGCTGGGGACTTAAAACGATAAAAGGGACATAAAAGTGTGTTTGAAATAAACATTCAGGAGTATACTTTAATATATCCCATATCAATTAATTTCAAACCTAAAATATATAATTTATTTATTTTTTACATGTAAATATAAATAACTACCCAGTGACATGTGTGGGTAGACTATGCATAAGGACAGGAAGTTTGCTCCATTAATAAATTGATGTTGCATTATTAGGCGGGCTTAAAGGACTTACCTTATCAATATGTTCAAAAAACATTACTCCATTCAAATGATCTATTTCATGCTGAGCTACAATTGAAGCATGTCCTTTAAGCTTCAATATTTTTTCTTCCCCATATAAATTTTTATATTTAACAGTTATACGTTCATTTCTAGGCACTATTCCGTAAATAGGTCTATCTACCGACAAACACCCTTCACCTTGTAGAAGGTAAATTTTATGAACAGATTCCCGTATAATTTTTGGGTTTATAAAAAAATTTTCATGCTCTATACCATGTTCATCAACTAAATATATAACACACATTTTTTTATCTAACCCCAACTGATTAGCTGATAGACCTACTCCAGGTCTTAAATTATACTTTTTACTTTTTTGCTCATTTTGACTATTTTTTAAAAAAAGCATCATGTTGTTCAAAAGCGTAAAATCACTATCACTTAGTGGCATTTCTAAAGGCTTTGTCTTTTTATAAAGCATCTCGTTATCTTCTTTTACAATATCTTTCATATTAATTATATAATTACTCTTATAAAGCTTTGTATTCAAATATATCATCAACTTTCTTCTTAAAAATTTTAGATATTTTAAATGCTAATTTCAATTCAGGATCATACTATCATTTTCAATAGCATTTATTGTCTGTCTACTAACATCACATTTCTTTGCCAAATAATCTTGACTAATAGCAAATTTCTTTCTAAATTCCTTTATTCTATTTTTCATACTTTAAACTCCTTAAATGTAAAACTTACTTTACATTTAAAATAACATATTTTTATATTTTATTCCAATTTTTTTCTGTTGAGCCTTGGAACCCTTAATAATACCAAAATTCATATATAATATCCTATAAAAAATAGGGCAAGCACATAAGTGCCTACCCTTATAGTATGAATACAATTAAATTATAACATAAAAAATAACCACTCAGTGACATTTGTGGGTGGTTGAAAGAATCCCTCATATATTCAAGATACACTAGAATTCTCTATTTAATCATTATGCATTGGAGGTTAACGCGCTATCCGTCGCAACAGTCACGCCGACCAGCTCCGCAGATTACTGGTGACCTCCCGATATGCTATCTTCTAACCTGCAACTTAGATAGCTTATGAATACTGCCTAGGTCAGTACATAAGTTTTGCGTACTCAGGACATGCGGGAACATTCTCAAAAGAGTTGTTCCAACAGATCATTATGTATCACAACCACTACTACACTTTATATTCGCGACTACAAAGCGTAGCTTATACGGTTGTGTGCCATATTTGCAGTTTCTATCTTACTGCCAAAGTCATAGTCTTATACAACCTTCAGACAAGAAGCAAGCCCACTATGGCGGGGTGAATTATAGATACTGAACTGGAAGGATGTCACCAGCCGAGACCAACAGTCAGATATAAAGCCTCTGCCAGGCAATACGCGGTATCTCTCGTGTATTTAGTCGTTTCATAGAACAACTATTTCATATAGCTATTATACCCTGTATAGGTATATATTGTAAAGTAAAAAAGACAGCCGAATTAACGACTGCCTAAATACTAAAGGAAGTTTCTCTGTCTAAAAAAGAAACTAATAAAACTATATCATATTAAAGTAAAAAAACCACCCATAAGGCTGGTAATGGAATAAAATTTTAGATGTATAGGTTACAAGGAAGCAACCTATACATACAATATAACATAAAAAAGACAGACACATAAGTGCCTGTCAAATAGATATAATATAGAGATATTTTTTGAAAGGTATGAAGTTCACAACGTTTATATTATCAGAATATTCTATATATTACAATGGATAAATAAAAAAGCAGACACGGGACAATGTGTCTACTTCTTTTAGTAAGGTGATAGCTTATGAGTATGTACACATAATGAATATGTGCAATTACAAATTATCATAAAAATTTAAAAAGTGCCACCGAAGTGACACTTAAATATGCTAAATAATCTCTTAATTAATAGGTTGTTAAAAAAGGATAATTTAAATTTAACAGAATATTCTTTTCTTTTCAATAAAAAAACACCCACCTTTATGATGGGCGTTAACAAATTTTATAATTTTTGAAAAGGAGTACATTTCTGGCATGAACTAACATTAATTTATCAGAATATTCGTTCTAATTCAATAGATAAATTAAAAACCCACCCTAAAGGTGGGGAAGTGTGTATTTTGTGCAAAACATGCTCTAGCGCTCATAAAAATAAAGTATATTTATATGAGTTAGTTAAATTTATCAGAATTTTTAGTTTTTTGCAAGAATTAAAAATCCACTCCGAAGAGTGGCACATAAATATAAGAAATTGTAAAAACAGGAATTGTACTCTCTATAGAAGAGCAACTTTATATTATCAAAATATTGTTTTTAATGAAATGTTTGTTATCAACAAATACCAACACTTTCATTATTCATTATAAACAAAAAACCACCCCAAAAGGTGGTACTAAAGCATACGAGAATTTGTTGCGTTGAAAGGAATTAAAATTAGGCTAATGTAATATTATCAGAATATTCTATTATTTGCAAATACAAAAAAGTGCCACCGAAGTGACACTTAAATATGTAATTCTATTTGATTGAAAATCATATGGGAAAGGAAAATTAATTTTATCAGAATATTTAGCTTTTTTCAAGAATAAATAAAAAACCACTCCAAAGAGTGGCATATAGATTTAAATACAAATATTAAAAACTATAAAGAATAATTACTCTTAGTGAGAGAGTAATTACATGTTATCAGAATTTTCTCACTGTTACAATGATTAAATAAAAAAAGCGCCACCGAAATGACACTTAAATATGCTAAATAATCTCTTAATTAATAGGTTGTTAAAAAGGATGATTTAAATTTATCAGAAAATTCTTTTCAATAAAAAAAACCCACCCCATGACTAGTGGAGGTGGATGTGTTATAACCGGAGTATGTGTTAACTATATAATACAACTTAATATGCTTATTAGGTTTAATTAAAACCTGTTTGGATTCTAGTATAAAAAAGACACCCCTGTAAAGAGGTGCCTCAATGAAGGCCTCAACATGTGTAAATAGAACGATTGTTTACCAATCACAAGTGTATTTTAACACATTCTTTTCGTTTAATGCTAATATAAAATAATATTCGCCCAGTAAAATATATAGTGGAGCGCGGAAGCTTATAAAATATTCTTTGAATTTAATTAAACAATTTATAACTATGAAAAATTGATATAAATTGTTCTTTTGATATTTCATTTATATTCTGTACCTTTGCATGTTTTAACGCTTTATTAAACTGATTCTTTGTAAATAGCTGTTTATATTCTTTGTTTATCCATTTATATACAAAAAAATGATATGCATTTTCATCATTTTTTGAGATTAAAGATTTGTGCTGCTTTAGTAAGATTAACGCTGAATCTACTTTAGGTTTAGGATGAAAATAAGAGTTGGGAATTACTTTTAAAATTTCAATATCAATTTTAGGTAAAAGTAATAAGGCTAACGCTCTTTTTTTATCCATAATTCGTTTAGCAAATCCGAATTCTACAATAAGATAGTTATATTCAGCATTACTTTCATATAAGATTTTTTTGACTATTTCAGTACTTATATTATATGGGATGCTACCAAAAACTTTATACTGCTTGTATTTAGGAAACTCATATATCAGTATATCTTTATTCACTAATTCAATATTAGTTGACAAACTAATATCATTTTTCAAATTACAATATAAAGCCTTGTCAATTTCTATACTAGTTATAAATCTAGCTATATTGGACATGTATTTTGTAAAGTGTCCTTTTCCAGTTCCAATTTCAATTATATTATCATCAATGCCTATGTTTGTTTCATTTAATATCTCGTTAATATGCTTTTGAGATGTTATAAAATTTTGTGAGTTTTTAGGATTTTTGTTATTCATTATATTCTGCTCCTTATTTATCATAACGAACAGATTTCAAAGTTCATTATGATCAGTAGATTAGTCTGAAATATAATGAACTTGGTTAATAACAAAAATTGAAACAATACCCATACCTTTATCTCCTTTCACCCTTACTTATTATGAATGAAAAGAACTATGGTCTACCACAGCGATACTCGTACACATAAACAATACCTCCTTCAAATTTACAGTATAATAACATAAAAAACAATTGAATGAGTATAAAATTAGTTTTTTCATACTAATCTAAAACATTAGAATATGGATAAATACATAATATCAAAATATTTTTAATTTACTTCATGCTTAAAGCCCTCCCTTAATAAAGGGAAGGCTTTATTTAATGCACATCTATACTTTGAACAACATTTTTACCAGGTGTTAATTTAGGTAATCTAACTTCTAAAATACCATTGCTGTATTCAGCGTAAATATTGTGCACATCAACATTGTTAAAAGTAAATTGTTCAAATATAGGGACTTTCTCTTTTTCTAAATGATCGTATTTTTCTCCTCTAAGCGTTAATATATTATTAAAAAATTTTAAGTTCAAAAGATTTTTTGATGAATTAGGTATTTTAGATATCAAAATGTACTGATCATATTCTTCTTTAATGTCACTATCAATAGAAACATTAAATATTTCACTGGCCAATTTTTCTTGAAAGTTTTTAAAGTAATGATTAAAAGTCTCTAAATTAAATCGTTTATTTGTCATAATAATCATCCTTCACAAAATTCTTTATTTATTATTGACAAACAAACTATAACATGATATATAATAATTGTAAATTATCATATGGTAATCAAAGATACAGACTTTTAATCTTTGTGGGAGTGTGATAATTATGATTTTACATCAAGTAGTTCAACAATTAAAATATAGTAAATTACCTAATCTATTAGACAATAAATACTTTGATTTATATAAGTATATGAATCTTGGAAACTATGAAACTTTCAAAAATTCATTAAACGACAATAAAAGGAAAGTTAGCTAAAACTTATCATATAGCATTCTGATTACCATATGATAAAAATATTTATAGGAGGCGATATTCTTAGTTTAATTGTGATATTTAAATCTTTAATTTAATTTCCATACTAAAATTAAGAATTGCAAAATCAGAGGAGGAATTTTATTATGAGTAACCTATTACCAAATAATAACTTTTTTGATTTATCACCTTCAAAATTTTTTGAAAACTTTACGAGACCAATTTTTCCTAATTTTCCAAACACTGACATTAAAGAAACAGATTCAGAATATATTCTTGATATCGAGTTACCTGGTATTCAAAAAGAAAATATCAACTTGGATTATCAAGGGGAAACTTTATATTTAGAAGTTAAACAATCTAATGAAAACAATGAAACAGATCAAGAAGGCAATATTATTAGACAAGAAAGAAATGCATCATATATAAATCGAACTTACACATTGCCAAATGTAGACGAAAATAATATTAATGCAAAATATAATAACGGCGTATTACACTTAAATTTGAAAAAAGATGAGCAATATGTAAAACCTACTAAACGCATAGAGATTGAATAAAGAGATATCATTTAAAACTTTGTAGGATGACCTCTGTGACTACAATTCTATCTTTAGAATTGTAGTCTTTCTTTGTATATTGATTTTTATCAATCAAAGATGAAATATAATATACTGGTTAAACTGTATTAAAAACATACATAATCTACTTCTTAAATACTAGCAAAAAATTACCATCCAGTAGGTAGCTGGATGGCATCAACTATTAGCAGATTTAAAACTTAAAAAATATAATTTACTATAGAGATTCTATTAATTAAATACCCGCTTAAAATATTCATACACAAAAAAAAGACAGCCGAATTAACGACTGCCTAAAAATTAAGGAAGTTTCTATATTTCAAGAAACAATGCAATTATATCATATAAATAGAAAACAACCTAATTTAAAGAAATTAGATTATCTTGAAAAGGAAGTTTGTTAAACATAGATATCGCTCAATAGTTTTACACTCATATATAACAAAAATCTTAAATAAATTGTAGTTCGTATATTTCTTTATTTTCATAAGTATTAAAATTATCAATATGACCTTTTAATAATACTTCTTGTTTTTTTCTACTCACATTGTGATAATATGTTAGCCTAATATTCATATCTGATTCGTAACCATTATTTTGAATAGTGTCATCTAGTTCATCGAATACAGTTTTATTAATAGGCAACATATAACTTTCTTTACTAGGTAGCATATTAATGTATTTCTTTTGAATTACATTGTCTTTACCCAACATAACTTCAACAGTTATGTTTTTAGCAGCTCCTCCACCCAGATTATATAACTTTAAATAATCTTCGTGTTCCTCATTTTCAGAAGTAGTATTTCTTAAATTTAATTTTTTATTTCTGTCTTTTTCTAAAAGGATTTGATTAAATCCTAAAGCCGGGATAAAACTAATTTTCATTTGATAAAGTTGCACTGATACAGAAACAAAATAAAACAATGCCATAATAAAAGTACCTAATGATCCGATTGCTGAAATAATATTTATCATATTAAATCCCCTTTTCTTATTTTTGGGAGACAGAAGTAGGAATTCAATAATACTATTTCATATGTAAAATTGCAAAAACCACCCATAAGGGTGGCTGTGAAAAGTAAATTCTGGGTAATAGATTACCAAGGGGTAACCTATTAATAAATTATATCATATAAATAAAAAGACAGACACATAAGCGCCTGCCACATAAGATGATTCCTTAATATAGACGATTGATACGTCCATTATTATTATACACTTTTATTTAAAATTAACCAACATAAAAATGGCCACCTATAAAGGTAGCTAAAAGGTCATACGTTTAAGAGGTTAAACATTTAGAGTTGGTGCACAGCATACATGTGCAACACCTAAATTACCATAAAATAAAAAAACAGCCATCCAGTAGGTAGCTGGATGACATCAACTATTAGCAGAGTTGAATAAGTGAAAAATATAATTTTACTTTGGAATTTCTATTAGCTAAATACCCACTTAAAATATTAATAAACAAAAAAGACAGCTGAATTAACGACTGCCTTCTTAAAGGAAGTTTCTATATTTTCAAGAAACAATACAATTGTATCATATAAATAAAAAATGGCCACCTAAAAAGGTGGCTGTACTATATATTATATATTTATTTTATAACCGAATGGTTACTATCATAAATTTAGCATACAAATAAAACACGCGCAAGACAATTAAATATAATTTAATAGTAAAATTTGGAACCCTTTACAACATAACTTAATATGATACAAAAACCACCCCGAAGGGTGGCAATGGAATAAACTTTTTAGATAATAGGTTAACAAAGGGGCAACCTACAAATATATTTTAACACATAAATAAAAAGAGCAAACACGGGAAATGGTGTCTACTCTAAGCCTATAAGTGTTGTAACTGATATTATAATACATTAAAAAAGACATCTCGTAAAGAGATGCCTAGCGGTTTTGGCTTGAAAATAATACACCTTGAAAAAGAGTATGCTTAAAATTTAACACGCTAAAATATTAGAGGTCAATTACTTTTTCAAATTTCTATTTCTTTTCCTCTCGGCAATAATTTCATCGTGAAACTGCTCTCTTTGTGATGCTATATATTCTTTCATTCTATGTTTATTTGGTGTTAATGTTAGTCCTAAAAATTTACGTTCTTCATTCGCATCTTTATAAAAGCTAATCATCATACATAAAATAATCACAGAGAATGGTAAGGCGGTCATAATAGCCATATTTTGTAACGCACTTAAACCATCATTCCCACCTGAAAAAAGTAATACAAAAGCAATTAACGCTTGAGCTATGCCCCAGATAAATTTGATTGTCACTGATGGATTCAATGACCCAAATGTAGTTTGCATACCTAGAACAAATGTTGCTGAATCAGCTGACGTGATAAAAAATGTGACAATTAAGACTAATGTAATAATGGATAAAATAAAACCTAACGGAATTTGATCAAACACTCCAAATAACATTGTTTCAGAAGGCATATCAAATATTTTTGGATGACTTTTGGCTGTTTCAATTCCTAGCACTCCAAAAGCAGAAAACCAAACAATACTCACTAATACCGGAGCTAATAAAACACCTAAAACAAATTCTCTTATTGAACGGCCTTTAGATACACGTGCTATAAATATACCTACAAAAGGACTCCAACTAATCCACCATGCTAACTGAAAGAATGTCCATTGTGACATCCATTGATGTTTCTGCTCATTTAAAGGAGCGGTATCAAACATATTATATAAAAAAGTACCTAAATATTCTCCTGTTGAAGTAGTTAACATGTTTAAAATTAATACAGTAGGCCCAATAATCATTACAATTATAAGTATCATCCCTGCTAATCCGATATTTATATTACTAATATATTGCATTCCTTTATCTAGACCTGACCATGCGCTAGCAAGGAACAAAATTGTAACTATGATAATTACAATACCTTGTGTAGTAATATTATTAGGGATATCAAATAAATAACTGAGCCCTCCAGATATTTGTAAAGCTCCTAAACCTAATGAAACTGCTACACCACCTATAGTTGCAAATACAGCGATTACATCAACCAATGTACCTATTCCACCCTCTACTTTATCACCCAAAATAGGTCTTAAAGTTCTTGAAATGAGTCCAGGTTCTCCCTTTCTAAATTGAAAATAAGCTAAAGCAAGCGCAACTATACCGTAAACTCCCCATGCATGGAATCCCCATTGCATAAAAGCACCTCTCAATGCTTCGGTATAGGCGTGTGTGGTTTTAGGGTCACCTGTAGCTGGGCTAGCAAAATGACTGATTGGTTCTGCTGCACCATAGAAAACAAGTCCGATACCCATTCCTGCACTAAATAACATTGCAAACCATGAGATAGTATTAAATGCTGGCTTATCACTTGGTTTTCCTAATTTTAATTTTCCAATCGGGCTAAAAATTAAGAATATACAGAAGAATATCATTACTGCAGTTATAATCATATAATACCAACCAAAATGTTCAGTTATCCAATGTGTAACACTTGATCCAATACTATTAAATTGGTTCGGAAATATTGCGCCAAGTATTACTACAAGTGCAGTTATAATCATACTAAAAGTAAAAACTGAAGATAATTTTTTATTGTTAGTATTCAAATATTTTTGTTTCAAATTTATAACTCTCCTTTAAACTTACTGGTTTGAAACGACAAATTCTATAATACAGTAAATTCATTTTTAAAAAAACAGCTAAAGTTAGAAAAGGTATATGTTAATGATAAGTTATAAGAGGTTGAAAACATTTATAATATGCGTTTGAATACTATAATTGTGCCTTTCCAGGAAGTTTTGTAGAAGGAACTACGATTTCTTATTTGTTAAAAATTTAATTGTCAATAAATAAGTGAAATAAATTCTAAGAAATATATTATAGCACAAAAAAAAGCCGACTTAACGACTGCCTTTAACTTATGGAATACAATAACTAATCTGGCAAAAGAGTTATAGATGTAAGATACCCTTGTAATTATTTAATAAACACTTTTATGCCCACTAATATAAGTGAGCATAAAAGTGTTGATTTATTAGGATACGGGGCTCCTTCAAGAGCCTAAATTTAATTTATCAAAAGATTTATTTAATTTCAATATTAACATAAAAATAATCACCTAGTAACTAGTATAGGTGATTATTTAAGCTTATTCATTTTTTTAAATTATTGAGTAGCGACCTGAATAATTTTAAATAAATACCTATTGTCAGTTTGTAACTGCTTTTCAAGGATAATAGGTTATGGCGTAAATGTATTTTAACATAAAAAAAAGACACTTCTAAAGAGTTACGTTGAAATTGAAATAATTTCATAGAAGGTCGCACATGCAACATACGCATAATTTATATTATAATAAAAAGACACCCCGTAAAGAGGTGCCAATATAATTTTACTACCTTAAGGTAAATTGGAGTATACCCACTATTTACTTACCCCATGTATTTCCTTTTAATCTTATAAACTTTCTGTAATATAATCTTTAACTAAAGGTCCCCCACGCATCTCCTATTCTGCTACCATTTCCGTTTGAGTCACCGATTGGCATATAAACACGTGCACCACTGTCTACAGTCCATGCAATCCAAATATAACCATCAAAATCATATATTTCGTTATAATTTACGGATTGACCTGCATATAACATGCCTGCAATTCCCCAACCTGTCCATGGTCCATTATATCTTGTATAGATATTAGAATTTGCTGTAAATGTTCCCTTTTCAGGTTTCCACAAAATATTATGTTGATTTCTACGCCATTTATTACCGACTTTTTCACCTTTATCTTTGACTGGGTTTTTCTTTTGTTCATCAGTAGGTATTGTTACACCATCTGTAAAATTATCTGGTACACCAACATCTAAAGTTGGATTTTTATAATATTTAGTGATTTCTTTAATGAAGTAATCTTGCATCTCATGTTGTTTTGCTGTCGATGGCGCACCACTAATAATAGGGTCAAAATCCACATGCAATGCCATACTTCTATGTGGACATGCCGTCGCTACAAATTGATTGTGCAGCTTCACAGTTTTTCTATTAGGTTTTAAACCGTAATACAACATATCAATGGCTGCTTGTTTAAATATAGTTTGTTCGTTTTTCACAAAGTCTTTATTGTTAGCACTCATTGACTCACAAACTTCATAACCTAAATAATGACTATTGCCATAATTATCAGCCACATGCCACGCGATACGAAATGTATCAATAGCTCGCCACATTGTCTTTCTATCTCCATAATAATGTGCAACGCCTCCCTCATAACGAGCTACAGATGCATTACTTAAACGGTTATATTGCTCTTTTGCAGAAATACTATCAGCTGTATTGTGAATAACAACACCATCAATAGAACCAACACGTTCATTCATTGTATAATTAATAGAATGATTGATTGTTTCAATTTTTGTTGATTCTGTAGTAACGCCCTTTTCTGCGTCTTTATAAGGTGGACGAATGACACCTACAAAATCATCATATACATGATCTTGAATAAATGCTGCAGGACTTCCATTATTTGAAGCGTTATACCAATTTTGGTCAATACTATCAAATAAGTATTGATTCGCATTAGTAATCATGCCTGTATGTCCATAACTTCCATCATCTAATACAAAAACATCTCCTTTTTGTGGGATGAATTTTTTTGTGTTTTTAATGACTTGGAATCCTTCCGGATATTTATAATCAATAAAATCAACTGCATTACCCGTTGGGTGTACATCAAAATGTGCTTTTAAGAATTCTATGATAAACGTTGCGCATTGAGCCCCATTTGATTGTCCAGCTGTTAAACTTTTACCGATGTTTTTTACTGCCCAGTTAACGGCTTCTTGTTTTTTCATTTAAAAATACCTCCATAATAAAAAGCCGACCATTAAGTCGACTTAATTAGTTTTATTTTTTAGGTTGTTTTGCTTCAGCTCCTCCACCGAGTTTATTTGGATTTTTACCATTCTTATTCTTGAACGTTTCCCAAATACCTGTGGCCATAAGACCACTTATTAACCCTGCTAGTAATCTCCCAGCTACCGATAACTCACTTACAATTTCTGGAATGAATATCGTAATGCCACCAGTAACTAAACCAATGACCATTGATACTAATGGTATAAAGTTCTTAGGCACTTTTTTTGTTCGTTTGATAACTTCCGTTAGTGCTCCTGTAATAACTGCAATGACTGCAGCGAATGCGATAATTTGTTCCATTTATAATTCCTCCTAATTAATATAAAAAGCCGTCACTGCTCTGTGACGACCTTACTTTTTAGTTAATTGATTATTTTGATGTGTATAAAATCGGTCTTCGAATTTATCAAAACGACTATTCAAACTATCAATCTTTGAACTAACTTCTAAGATAACCTTTGTATCTTCACGTTGTTGTTTTTGTTCTTCTTTGATATCTTTTAATGAAGCATTATGATCTTCTACCTCTGATTCTATGCGTGTAATTCTATTTTCATTATCTTTCTTGTCTTTACTTACTTTAAGAAATAACCCCACAACTGTTACTATCATGGGTATAACTGTAAAGACAATCCAATAAGTTAGTTCGCTTTCATTCAACATTGAACCTCCCACTTTCTATAATAAAAGTCACAAGCTATTCAGCCTGTGACTCTGGATATTTCTCACCTGTAATTTCTTCATATTGTTCTTTATCTATAGCATCTAACTCCACATACGTTTGTATATCCTCATTTGTGTAACAATTGATGTCATAAAAGTATTTAATAGATTCAAATCCTGGATACATAATTTATTCTCCTTTCAATTTGGCAAGTTCAAGCATCGTGTTGGCTTGTTGTTCTTCTAACACTTGCATACGTTGTTCTTTTTTAGTTACTTCCTTTAATGTTTCTGCTTGTTCATTTTGGGTTTTTACTAATTGATTAGCTGTTTTAGTCACCTGCATTTGTGCTTGTGCTAACATGTATTCATTGTCAGAAGGAACACGTGGTTCTTCATTTTCATCAACTTTATTAGACTCCCATTCCTCTTTAGTCACACCTATCCATTCGTTACCATTAAAGAAAAACGGACTGTAAATACCTTCTGGCGGAGGTGTTTCAGTCCATGCTTCTTCGGGATATTGATATTCTCCATCTTCACCTTTATAGGCTAAATAGGGTATGCCATCATATAAAAATACTTGTTTGAACATTAACTTTCCTCCTATTCTATCCAACTAACCGTGCCATAAATGTATTTGTTGTTAGATTTCTCCCATTCAGGTTCATTCGCTATAAAAACTTTGACAGTTCCATCATTTTCAACAATAAGACTTGTTCCATTATGAATTAAAGGCGCTCTTATAAATCCAACTTGTGGACTCTTCGCAAAGTTAGAAGGCAATTGAGCAATGACTTGACTATGTTCAACATTATCTGCATTCACCCTGACAAATTTTTGTGTTACAGAACCGTTAGTAATCGCTCTATATGAACAACCATAACCATTTCTGTCCCCTCCATATCCGTATGCTGTATTCATACGCCCACCATTTATAATTTTGAAAGGCACCCAACCTGTATCGGATTGAGTTTGAGATATTTTTTGCCACTCAGACCATTCATTGTAGTAATTCCTAACTACTATTTTATTTTGGGAATACGGTTGATATACATGCTTAATCGGAGAATTCCCCTTTCTCGCATATACTATTAAAAAACCATCAGAACTCACATCGCTAGGCAAATCAGGCGTATTAGTTGTGTAGAAAAAACCTGTTTCTGTCATTTTGTTAAGCTTTTCAACGTTTGATTCTAAATTCATTATTTTTATAGTTCCGTCATCATTGGTTAATTCATACTTCTGCCAATCTAAATTATCAAATTGTTCATCCAACAACTCGTTAGTAATAAGATCATTATCTTCAACTGTTTGCTTAAATTCTGACATTTTATCATCTATATGCTCTGTAGCCTCACTTGATGTCGATTCTATCGTTTCAACTACTTTATTAACTTTCGAATCCACACTAGATTTTGTGTCTTTAGATAGCTTTTCAATCGTATTCACGGCATCATTTTTTATCGTATCTAAAGTTGATTTTGCTTCCTTAATATAGGACTGTATATCTTGCTTGCCATCACTCACAATTTGATTAAGTGTTTCGATACCTTTTTGTAATACGGATTTCATTTCAGCTACATAATCTTCACCGTTGGCTATTGCTTCTTCAATATCTAAAACACGTTGCTTAATTCTTGTCTTAAGTTGGTCAAACATGCGAATATATTCCATCTTAGTAAACGAAGAGATTTTATTGATAAGCGCATCTTTGACTTCAAAGCTAAATTCTCTAAATACGGCAACTTCATTGTATTCTGGTTTATTATCAACGTTATTCACGCCAATATAAACTTGACCCTTTACCTTAGTAGATGTACTCGCTTGCAGAAAGTCTTTATCTAAGGTAATGGTTACTAGACCTTTGTTTGAATCTTCGACTTCTAATTCGATTACATCCGATACACTACCATTGCTAGATTCAAAATAAGCATAAGCTGTTAAGTTATTTTTGTGAATTAACAAAGGACCTTTAGTATTGCTTAATTGAAAGCTTAATATTGCTGTATTTTCATCTAAATTATAAAAACCAACCCCTAAATCAGAGATTGGTTTTAAATAAGGTTCGGATTTTAATTTAAATAATGCCTTTTTATCTATACCATTCGTCACAATATCACTCCTTATTTTACTAATACGACAGCCACGCCGTAACCTTTTTCACTATCATAAGGTGTTGTTACTTCTAAAACTCTATAGAAACCGTTATTGTTATCTTTGGTTCCAATACCTTTGTTAGCTTTTATATAGTCGTTAGCAGATACTGTTGAATCAATACGCGTATAAACTTGTCCCATAAGTCCCACTACATTCCATTCAGGACGTTCAGAACGTGAATAATACTCGTTATCTGACTCTTTATAATCAGGGTTTGGAATTGGTACCTCTACTTCTTCTGTATAGGTTTCTCCATCATCATCTAGCCATTCTTTAGTAACCCATTCGGTTTGTGTTACACCGAATTCATCCTTTAAAAACTTCTCTTTATGATGAAACATTTGATCGCCTAATATGACGCCAGCAGTACCAGAGATAACGCCTAGTGGTATATCATTAGAGTTAGCTTTTCTAATATATCTGCCATCAAGTGTAACCATGTAGCCATTGAGTATTTCTTGTCCTGATTGTGATTCAAAATACTCTGCATAGTCACCGAAGTCTTGCCCAGAAGTGATTTTACCTTTAGTGTTGATGTTGCCACTAATACTTCGCATTTCAATGCTTACGTTTTCAGTTGATGGTTTATCTGTACCATAACCCATTACCCATGAATAATTTTTATTTGTCTTGACATTACGCGAGTTAAAGATGGTTTGCGTATGATTACTTTGAGAAGTTTCAGATTCAAGCGAATTGATGACTGCACTACGTGAACCGTAGGCTTTAGAATTCATCCCTACACCTGCAAGCCAACTTCTGTCACTGTAAGCATACGAATTACCTGTAGAAGCAATAACAGCTGAACGTTGTGCAATAGCTGCTGAACCTGTAGAACCTGCACTGAATCCACCTTTGACTACCGTCGGAACAACTTTGTAAGCTTTTTCTGTAATATATGCGGCATTTTTATAGTTATCAGCATTAACGCCAACGATTTCAGCGGTATTATTATATAGTTCTAAACCGTTTCCTGTGCCTTGACCTTGCAGGTTAGCGTTAATAATACGTAAATCATATATGCCGCCACCGCCTGCAATACCTCTATTTGCAGAAGAATTCCAAATGTTAATATTGCTTAAGGTTATTTTCTTACCTCTATTTGCGCCGCCAAAGACTTTAACATCACACGAAGCATTCTTAAATCCAGTCACATTAATACCATTTAGCATGACGTTTTCACTCATAAATTGAACAGCTATAACAGGTTGGTTTGAAACATATCTCCCATCACCGATTGCTGAAAAATTATTCACTTGTACATTTCTATATGCGGAAATAACTAATGCTCTTGGTGTTGTATTAGGATAAACTTTATTATCATAAGGCTCTAGAGCTGTACAATTGCTTAATAGTAAACTATGCGCTGTTTTAGATTTAGGGTCTCCTGCTCTATGATGTCCGATATGTCTTAAGTTGTAAGCACGTGAATCGTGAATACTCATGTGATTACTAATTAAAATGTTATTAGGAGCTGATGTAGGAGCATGGGCTTTAACCTCTATACCGCCATAGTTCATTTCAGTAATGTTATTATCTAACATGATGTGTTGTGAACCGTCATCAATTTCAATACCGTTATTATTACCGCCACCTGTAGCATGATGACAATAGTTGTTAGTAATAACTAAGTATCTTGAATGGTGAGTCGTAATACCATCATCACCAAAGCCACTCGCTTCACAGTTATCAATATGAATGTATCTACTTTCTAAATCTTCATTTACTCTTACACCATCACCTTCATAGAAATAAGTATCACTAGCGTAAGTAACATCAATACCATGTAGTAAGGCATCAACTGATTTTATGTTACTCGCAAAAGCATGTTTAACACCTGCAAATCTCACATTAGAAGAACGTGAGCCACCTGCAGCTTTGAATTTTTTATCTTGTCTCCATTTATTGCCGTTAACTGTAAAATCTTTAATTCCAATGTTTTTTGCGTCACCAGTCATATCTTCGTTAGTAATTACGATATTTTCGGCGGGTGTTTCATCTGCAAATTTAATTGTCGTGATATCTTTACCTTCGCCAGACAAAACAGTGTTATTAGGTAATTTAATTCCTGTTACTTTATAAATCCC
Organism: Staphylococcus sp. 231237_7MaSpsaltlick; assembly: GCF_043107035.1. NCBI lineage: Bacteria > Bacillati > Bacillota > Bacilli > Caryophanales > Staphylococcaceae > Staphylococcus > Staphylococcus sp. 231237_7MaSpsaltlick. The sequence goes on along the minus strand of NZ_JBICNX010000005.1, from coordinate 328,887 downwards.
TGCAGTCATATGAACATGTACATTGCCACCATTTACAGCCTCTTTAAATGCTTGAGTTGAGTCTTGTTCTCCTGTAGGGTCTGCCCCGTAATCATTGACGTTTACAATACGTTCTATCTTTTTATTAAGGTAATTAAAGTTTTCTTCCATCTTGTTTTTAATGATTTCAAAATCATATTTTAAACGCTTAGATAATAGATTTTGATTAGTACCATCTAAAGCCGTTCTACTATCCTTAACTTCTTCTATCCCATCACCGTTATGACCTACAAGTAATGTTTCAATACGTCCGTCTTGATAGCGTAGTTCGTTATGAACATTGGTTGATTTATAATCAATTTGTTTTGCATTATGTGCGTGTTTATCAGTGGTTTGATGGTCTTTAATAATATCTATGACTTGACCATAAAAATATTGCACATCTTTAAAGTTTTCAATGACCATTTGTCTAAACTTTTGACCTAGATCAATTGGAAAATTAATTTTTAATTTCATTTTCTTTAATTTCATCTTTTCACCCTTCCTATTCTAACCATGTGAATTCCTGATACACCCAATTCGTTTTGTTTTGGTCATCTGGATGTACGAAAGCCATAACCTTGCCATTTTTTAAGCATTCAATTGTAATTGGGTGACGATAGCCATTTTGTCTTGCGATAAAGGATTGATTATCCGTGACAAAGCCTGTAGGTAGTTGTGCAATCTGCATAGATCCCCCTGTTATTTCTGACACATTCAACCTGATTGAACGCACCACAAAATGTTTGCCGATAAGGTCGTTACCAGCTCTTACTTCACGAATGGCACATTTAAACCCTGAGCTAACAGCTTTATTTTTCATGTCTGGTGGTACTTGATATTCAATCCAACCTGTATCACCTATCACGTCCGATAATCTCTTATTAAGTAGTTTCAAAGCTTTATCTTGCTCTTGAATCAAATTTTTAAGTTCTGCTATCTTATGGTCGAGTTCTGTTAAATCAGTATCTATGCTATCTTTATCTATCCCTTGAACTCCGCTTATATGCGTTGCGGCATAATAAGGTTCGCCATTTTCATCTAATGGGTATTTAATTTCGGTTGGTTCATTCATCGATTAACACGCTCCCTATTGAATCTGAAGCTAATTGAGGCATAGAAAAAGACGAATCAACATTTGACCCGCCTATGCCTTGCTTATTAAATTTTCTAATAGCCTTGGTTGTTTGTTGCTGCATTTTCAAAATATCCTTAGGTGAATTACTAAAATCGACTTCTACTGGTTCATCAAGTAGTGGATGTGACACAGTAATTTTCACGACTTTTAAATCTAAATTAAAACCTAATGGTTGATGAATAAAACGTATCTTATTATTTTCTTTAATATCATCGTTTGTAATGTATTGTTTGTCTTCTACACTGCCGAGATAGTTCGTAGAAACTTCAACCGTTGGTTGATCGTTAAGTTCTTCTTTAAGCCTTTCACGTAATTCATCTTTATTTGTGATATTATCATCAAATATGGTAGGTGCTTCTGCAATGTCGCCACCATCATAATTAGGTGATGTGTAATCGGCATACGTATGATAAGCGTCTTTACCTTTAAGTTTAGCTGTTAAATTTAATACAGTGGATTTCTCAGTACCGACATACATACATGGCTCAGATTTTTTGTAATCAATACCCTTTTTCGCACCTCTAAATATGGCTTTAAATGTGTGTTTGCCTGTCGCTAGATTTTGCGCAATTACAATTTTTTCACTTTTTGCGTTTTTACTATAACACTCATAAGTATCAACCATTTCACCATCTAAATAAACATCAAGCATACCGCCTTTAGACATTTTCTTTAATGTCCATTCAAGCGTTTCATTACCATGTTTACACTCGAATGTTTTCGTATAACTTGCGCCTACTTTTTCTGTACGCCAAGTACCTTCTTTAATAAAGCTACCTGAGTAATTTAAGTCTTTAGGTTTAATAGGGTTATAATTTTGTGTTTCTTTTTTAGTCTTTTTCTTACCGTAGCCTTGAATATAATTAAATATATCCGTGGTCGTCGTTGTTACTGTGGCTTCACTTGAATTGTATAAGTAGATTAAAGGAATATCGGACATTTCATAAAAGGTTGCTTCATCATAAATATAATATTTTTTATTATCAGCAAAATAAATATAGTTAAATAAATCTGCACCTTCTGATACATGTTCAACACCATTTTTATCGCCTAAATCATCGACAGGTACACGTTTTTGAAATTGACCTCTAATTTCATACTCAAAACCCAATTTATTGTCTTTAAAACCAAAATCAAGATATTGTTCTAAAGTCATGGTCGGTGTACTATCGTCTTCATCTTCATCACTACTTTCACTTTCGACATCCATATCTTTTTGAATATAGTGTTTTTGAATATAGTGTTTTTGAAATTCCATAAAAATATGTTTAGCTACAACTTCATTCGTAAGTTTAAGGCCATCGTATTTTATAGATGTTGATTTAATGACGTATAATTGCCCTTGCCACTCTATAAAAGCTTCATTAACTAAATGATCAAATATATCTGCGTTATTAGACGTTTTATATAAAGTGAAACTAATCGAACGCTCATTATTCTTTTCATATTCATATTTAAAAGAACCGAAATCAAAATCTGTGATTATCTCCGCAAACGTGCCTTTTTTATTTTTTAAAACTAATGCATCCAAGTTATTCACCTACTTAAATATAAACGGGAATATCCATTGAGTTGTTGTTTTACCAATATTCTCGCCTGTAATTTCAATATCATTAAAACCTTCTTTAAGTGTTAACCACTGTCGATTTGTATCAATGCCTACACGTTGGTTATCAAGTATTGGGTGTACACCTTTTAATATAAGTTGTTGGTTTTGCTTAATCCCTTTTTTATATTGAAATGTATTACCTGTTGTATGATTAATAATTTTAAAGCCTTTAGGTGCATCAATATTAATCAATAAATTAAATTTATGTCTTAATAAAGGATTGATTGTATCTGAAGAACCATTGTAAATCCGAAAGCTTGTGGTATCGTGTTTATATTTAATTTCATCATCTGCCAATAAATCGACACCGAATTGCCAATTACCATTTGATAAACTGTACTCATCTGTTTCTTTGACCGTTTCGGCATAGCCATCTCGACAACTAAAAGTCATATCGAACTTAATAGCCGAGAAATCTAAATAATCAGGATTCACATCTGGGTTATTTGCACAATATTTCAATCCTGGATTGTCTGATGTAATAATGTAATAGGGTTGTCGTCTAAAAAACAGTTGTCTTAATTTTAATTCTGCTAAATTACGGTCATTTTCATCAATACCATCAAAACCGCAACTTACTTCTAAATTAAAAGGTGCGAACGTGGCTACTGTTGGTAGCTCGCCGTCCACACCTTGAAATGCGTTACTTTCATTATTTTCATTTGGATATGAAGCTTTAGCTTCTAAGAAAATGAAATTAGATAAGATATCGTTGATATCATAAGTGCCTTCTTGGGTTATGATTTTCATCCATTTGCCGTCTATCATATAAACCTCCTATTTAAAAACCTTGGTTAAAATTGTCTAAATTAGCTTTACTACCTAACAATTGACTAAAGATATTCATAACATCATTTTTACTCATGTTATTATTATTGCCACTTAACAACTTAATGATTGTTTGTTGCATACGATTGTTGGTGTCATTCAATTGAACAACTTGTTGTAGTAGTTTTTCCATCGTTGAATTATCGTTGTTCACTGTGACATTTGCGGAACCATTATCCATGCCAATCGCTGTCATTGCTTTTTCCATCAAGCCAACTGCACGATTACGTTTAGATTTATGAAGTGGAATGATAGCTTCTGCTCTATTACGTTCACTGATTTCAGCTAGTTTATGTGTTGTAGAGATGCCACCATTTTCATATTTTCTTGCGCCTGTTGGTCCCCAGCCAGTTAAACCACTTGCCATTCTTGATTTCCAAGCGCTCAAATTACCTCGCCAGGATTTATTGTTGAAGAATGCTAATAGTTGATCGTAACCGTTTTTGATATTTTTGTGCCCTTTAACTGCATAAGAACTAAAAGTACCTGGCGTATACTGTAGTAAGCCTTGGGCTTCATTACCACCACTGTTTTGGTCTTGAACTTGTTGTGTAACACCTGCGTTCCCATTAGATTCAGTATTAATCAACGAAATAATATCATTTAAATCGCTACCACTTAAAGATACACCCATGCGATTAGCAGCCTTTTTAATATCACCTGACCATTTTTTAGCTGATTTATTTTGACCACCACTTTTAAGTGATTTTAACCAGCCCATTGGGTCAACAGCTGTCTCATTAGAAGGATAACCTTTCATACGTTGGATGTGTAAGTGTGGTGTTGTTGAGTTACCTGTATTCCCTGATAAGCCAATGACATCACCAGCGCTTACTTTTTGTCCTTTTTTAGCAATGATTTTACTCATATGCATGTACCACTGATACCATTTGCCACCAGGCTCATCAAGTGTGATTTGATTACCACCGCCACCAGCAACTGCACCTGCTTGTGATATCTTACCGTCGGTTAAAGCCTTAATTTTAGTACCCGTTGGCATACCGAAGTCAACACCATAGTGTCGACCACCATTGAACATAAGTCCACTAGTGTAGTGTCCAAATGTTTGCAAGATATTGTTCCATGGCAACCAACTAGCGTCACCATCGCCACCTTCAGCTTCTGTAAACCAGTCTTTCACTTTATCTACCAATGAAGTTTTTAAGTTTTTATAGGCAGCTTTAACTAAATTAACGGTAGCGTTATCGCCGCCCCCGAAGTTGATGCCTATACTATCCATAACTTTATTCACTAATTTACTAGGATGTTTAACATATTTCCAAACATCTCCGATTTTATCGCCAAGCCATGATGCACCATCTTTAACTTTTTCTAAACCTTTACTTCCTAAATCTTCAACAGTATCTTTGGCATCACTACCTGCTTTTTTCGCACTGTGATAACCATCAGATATTTTACCGCTCACCTTTTTACTTATATTAGCTGCACCATCGATAATATCTTCGTACCAATCTTTTTTGTTTTCTTTAGAGAAACGAGGTATTTTAGTTCCTGTACCCGTTGATAAGCGTTTAGGTATTATCCCTTGTTCTTGAAGTTTGTGCGTATGTCTAGCATTAATAACACCGTCACCTTTGCCTAGCCCAACAACCGTATTTTTGCCTTGTGGGGCATCGATTGAACCATCTTTACGTTGAATGAGCTCTTGTGTACGTCCACCTGGTCCATTACCTGGTCCTTTATCGTTAACCATCGCAACCATTGGTTGTCTTAAACCACCATTCGAATCAGTTGTAAGTGATGACCCATCATAAGTTCCAGTTGATAAAGGTTTAATCGTATTAATGAGTTTATCTTTACCCGTAATCGCTTTAGATATTTTGTTCACGCCGCCAATCATGCCATTTAAACCGCCAATAGCTTTGTTAGCAACTTTTTTTCCTAAATCGCCTGCAGCTTTACCCATATCGGCGCCGACATCTTTAATCCATTGTAGTGTATCACCTAACCATTTTTTGAAACCTTTATAAACAGACTTCGCTTTTTTCCAGCCTTCACCAGCAATATTACCGAAACTTGTTTTGGCTTTACCCCACATATTACTTACATTTGTTTTAACAGAACCATAAGTTTGACCGAAATATTTGCTTGTGCCTTTCCACGTTGATTTCGACTTATCCCAAGCTGTACTAGCGGTATCGCTAAATTTACCTTTCGCTTGGTTATATACACCTGTCACTTTGGTTTTGGCTTTCTCATAAGTTTCACCAAACCATTTTTTCGTGCCATCATATGCTGATTTGGATTTATCCCACACTTTATCTGCAGCGTCTGTAAATTTATCACGAGTTTTAGTATAAACCCCTGTGACTTTGTCTTTCGCTGAATTATAAGTATCGCCAAACCATTTAGATGTATTTTTCCAAATACCACGTGTTTTAGTCGTCGCTGTTTCTTTAGCTTCTTCGAGTTTGTCACGGGTTGATGTCTTCACATTTTCCCAGGTATCAGATACGCCTTTCGTTACTTTGCCCCAAATATCACCTGCTGTGTCCCAAGCAGAATTCCAACCATTTTTGAATGATTGTTGAATATTTCGGCCTTTTTCACTAAACCAGCCTTTGGTATTTTCCCAACTTTCACCGAGTTTATTAGTAATTGATGACCAGAGATCACCACCTGTTTCTAGTCCGTTATTCCAACCTATTTTGATATTTGACCAGATACTCTGACCTTTTTGAGAAAACCATGTTTTCGTATCCTCCCATTTTTCACCAAGCCAGCTAGTTAAAGACTTCCATAAATCGCCACCGTTTTCTATGGCAATGTTCCAACCATCATGAAGTGCGCCCCCAAATTCTTGGCCTTGTTCAGAGAACCATTCTCCTAAACCAGAAACGCCATTTTTAATTCCTTGCCAAATACTATCATCAGTAAAAAAGCTTGAAATAGAACCACCTACATCACTCATGTTTTCTTTGAATTTGTTGTAGTTCTTGCCCATTTCAGAAAACGCATCTGACATATCACCAGTAAATTTATTCCATTGTTTTTCAGAATTAGAATAAACCTTGCCTGTTGTCATATCCATATCATCTGTTATATCTTTATTGTTCTTTTTAACAGACTTGCGTATCTCTTCCGTTTTTCCCTCAGCAGTTTCTATAGCTTCATCATAAGCATCTTTAATTTCTCCAATACGCTTATCATGTTCTTTTTGATCAATTTCGCCATAAGCAAGTAAATCATCAGCTTGAATGACATCTTTATCACGTTGTTTTTTAGCCTCTTTTTTTGCTTTTTTCTCAGCCTTAACAGAATCTTTAATAGCGTCACTTGCTTCTTGCGTATCAATAGCACCAGTATTCGCATTCATTCTTGATAATATCGCTTGTTGTTCTTTTTGACCTTTAATTAAAGCTTCCGTCGTAATATTATTACGTTCATCTAATTTAGCTTTTAAATCTTTTTCTTCTTGCGCTGTAAGTTTACCATCATTAAACTGTTTTAATTCTAATTCTTCGATTTCTTGGTTAAGCTGTTCAAGTCGTCTAACTTTTTCATTAGATGCTTCTTGATTCTTTTGAATCATATCTTGCTTTTCTTGAGCCGTAAAAGCTTCGCTATTTTCAAGCATATCTTTCAATTCATCAGTCATTTTTTGGTTATGCTTTTTCGTTTGTTTTAAGGCTTCTTCTCCGCCTTTACGTACGGATGTTTCAAGTTGTTCACGCATATCATCTGTGATTTTACCGTGATTTAATTTAATATCTGATAAAATGCGTGTCGTTTCTTCTGAATACTTCACATATTTGTCTAACGCTTTTTCAGTTTCTTTAGAAACGCCTTTGCCTAAAACTTTAGTTGTATCGGTTGCTTTATCTGATGCTGTACCAACTTTATCCATGAATTTTTTAAAGCCATCGCCAGCTTGTTTTAATAAATCGTCATCGTCAAGGTCTTTATAGCCTTGTTTCATTTCATCGAAGAAAGTTTCTTTGATTTTACTTCCTGTTTTCGAGAACCAACCACCTAAGTTTTTAAGTTGATCAATAGCACCGCCACCAAATGTTCTAACAACATCAAGTAACCCATCAATGCCCTTTTTAAACCAATCCACATTATTATAAGCTTTAGTAAACGCGCCACCTAATAACGTAACACCTGTAATAATCCAGCCAATGGGACCGCCCAAAATTTTAATACCATTACCTAAAACTTTACTCGCTTGACCTAATAAACTAACTTTTCCAGCTGCTTTACCTGTTGATTTACCAAAACGTCCAAATAAACCTGCAGAACCTTTAGCGCTCTTGCCTGACGCAGCAATTGCGCCTGCATTCGCTTTTGTTGCCCCAGCGTTAATCACAGCTTCTGCAGAATTTTCAGCCATACGTCTGTTAAGTTGTGCATAGCCTCCAGCTGCTGCTTGAACTGCTCTTAATAATAGCCCCACGCCTAACGTTACGGGACCAATCGCTGCTGCAACACCTGCAATAGCGACACTAGCTATTTTTGCGCCTTTAGGTAAATCATTTAAGAAATCGACCGTTGATTTCAAACCACCAACCATGCCAGATAAAGCAGGTTGAATAGTTTCAAAAACAGATAACCCAAGCTCTTCGGCAGCTGACTTTAATTCTCTTAAACTACCACCTAAGCCTTTTTCCATTGTGTCACCCATTTTTTTAGCTGAACCTTCACTGTTATCAATAGAATTAGCTAGTTTGTCATAGTCTTCTTGAGAAGCATTAATAACAGCTAATGCACCACTCATTGCTTCTTTACCGAATATTGTACTTGCAGTTGCAGCTTGTTGGTCTTTAGATAAACCACTAAATTTATCTCTCAACTGATCTATAACATCACGCATTGGTAACATTTCACCGTTACTATCTGTGATAGATAAACCAAGTTCATCCATCTTCGTTTTCATAGCTGCAGTTGGTTTTGAAAGATTCGTAAACATCGTACGTAATGCTGTACCAGCTTTTTCGCCTTTAATACCTGCATTACTCATTAATCCAATTGCTGTTGAAGTATCTTCGATACTATAACCTAAGGCACCTGCTACGGGAGCCGCATATTTAAAACCTTCACCCATCATTTGAACATTTGTATTGGCATTCGCACTAGCTGACGCTAGAACATCCGCAAAATGACCACTATCTTTAGCTTCTAGTCCAAATGCCGTTAAACCATCGGTAACAATATCAGAAACAGTGCCTAATTCTTCACCTGATGCAGCAGCTAAATCCATAATACCAGGCAAGCCACCCATCATATCTTGCGTTTTCCAACCAGCCATAGCCATGTAGTTCATAGCTTCTGCACTATCTGTCGCACTAAATTTAGTTGTTGCGCCCATTTCACGTGCTTTCGCTTTCAACGCGTCTAAATCTTTACCCGAAGCGCCTGAGACGGCTTGTACTTTACGCATACCGTCATCAAATTCAACACCTAATTTACCAGCATAACCCATAGCGCCAGCAATCGGCGTTGTTACATACATAGACATATTACGTCCCACTGAACGCATGTTTTGGGACATTTTGCCATACTTCTCTGACATTTTATCTAAATGGTCAGCTTGTTTTGTGAATGAGCTATTAGCGACCATTTGTTGTTTGTTCATTTGCTTTAGTTCTTGTTCAGCTTTATTAATATTTTTTTGTAAGCCGTTCATCGAAGCTTTTTCATTATTCACAGCTTTTTCAGCTTTGGCTAAATCTTTCGGATAATCTTTAATCGTTTTAGAAAGTTTGTCATATTCTTTTTCAGCTGTTTTTACTGCGTCATTAGACTGTTTATAAGAAGCTTTAACCTTTTTATTTTCTTCTGTAATGCCTTTATGAGACTGTGTTAACTTCTTAACATTAGACGTTTCTTCTTTATGACTCGCAATTAATTTTTGATGGACTTCACGTTGTTGTTTCGTCGCATTAGATGCTTGCTTAATCTGCTCCGTAGAAGCCTTACCTGATTCTTTTAAGCGTCTTTCTGCCGAACGTAACTCATCTAATTTGGTTTTAGCTTTAGCCTTTTCAGCACTTAATACAGATTGTTTAGCTTTAGCATTATCTAATTCCTTATTAGATTTTTTCATTTCTTGATTAGATTTGCGCATCGCATCATCTTGTTTCTTATGTGCTTCGGCAAGCGCTTTAACTTTTTGTTCTTGTTGTTTAATACTGTTCGATGCTTTTTCATAAGCGCTTTTAACGTCATTTAAATTGGTTTTAGATTGATCGTACATTTTCTTTTGGACTTTCATTTTATTGTTAAGTCCTTCAATACGCGTCTGGTACTTTTGTACAGACTTCTCACCTTTCCCAAAACTAGACATATTTGCTTTAACTTCTGAACTCAGTACACCCATTTGGCGTTTAAGACCTTTCATGCCTTGTTCCACGCCCGTATTATCCATGGTGTTCTTTATCGCGTAACCTTGAATATTTTCCAATTATATGTACCTCCCTTCTTACCTATCCACCGAATAGTTTGATTAAGTCCTTACCTTTAATAACTTCTTGTTCTTTTTTAGATTTGTTTTTTTGCTTATCTTGGTTATCATTGCCAGTTAGAAACGCAAATAATTCTAAGTAAGGTTGTTCTTTAACTTCTGTTAAAGTCCAGCCAAAGTTTTTCATACAAAATTCATAAGCCTTTCTAAACCAGGATAAAATTTCTTTTATTGAGCTTGTTCTTCTGTCTTTCCCTCTTGGCTTGTTTCATCTTCTGAATCTGCTTCATCTTCGCCGCTGATTTCTCGAAATATTTCACCTAATACATGAGAATATGTTTTTGTACCCATGTTGTTTAAAACGTCCTCCTCTGTTAATCCTTGTTTTTCAAACAAACTAACTAAGTAATCACGTTCCATTTTTCTCACTTTTTTCATATCCGGTTTTTCTTTATTCACTTCTTTTTCGCGGATTTCCATCCATTCATAAAAACGCTCTGCTTCTCCCATCGTAATAACGTCTTTGGAATAGCTTTCTACTTTACCTGTTTCTTGGTTTTTAATTTCAAATTTGATCATGTTATTGTCTCCTTAAAGTTAATTATTTTTGTATACAAAAATAGGCGACCGAAGTCGCCTTGTTTATCTATTCTGCTGATACATCTGCATCGTTTTCATTTGCTTCTACTTCTACATTATCGGGTTCTTCTGGTGCAGGTTCTTCTTCAGTTTCTACTGTGACGGCACATGTCGCTTTTTTATTGCCATCCTCGGTAGTAACTTCAATGTTAGCAGTACCATCTGCAATCGCTGTAATTGTACCGTCTTCATTTACTGTAGCTACATCTCTATTGGATGATGCATAAGCTACACCTTTATTAGTCGCAGTCGATGGCGCAACCGTTGGTCGAATGGTTTCTGTATCTCCGACATTTAGCGTTAAACTTTCTTTATCAAGGGAAACACCTGTTACTTTAATTGGATTTGTTTTAAATCCTGGTACCTCTGTTTTATCAGATTCGCCGTTATCGTTACTAAAAGCAGCTTGATACGTGCCTGCTTCATATGCTGTGTCTGCGTCCAGACCTTCAATCGTAACGTTAGCCTTGCCATCTTCAACACGTTCAGCACTTGCGACTACTTCATCATCTTTATAAATTTTTAAAATATCTGCCATTTAATAGCCTCCTAGTAATTTAATATAAAAACCCCTATTCTGCAGAAATAACAGCCGACTTACTTTTAGCTGTTACCCCTACATTTTGGGGAGCCTTAGGGTGTTTCTGTTGCTTCGTTATCGTTTGAATCTTCATTACTATTGTCCGAATCATCATCTTTAACGTCTTCATAACCAGGGAACACACTTTTGAATAATTCATCTGCACCTTTTTTACCAACGTGGTAACCATAAATACGTGAATTACCGTCAATTGTGCGCGCAATCCAATCACCTGTCAGCTGTTGTGGTTCTGGCTCTTCTTCTTCTTTCGCTGTTGTTTTCCATTCAATAGATTCAAGACTCATTGTTCCTTTAGTTAATGCACAATAAACAGGTTCGCCTGATAGTAAATCGGCAGACTCTCCAATTAATGCGACATATGGTGCACGGGAATCTTCACCAACCCATGAAGTGCCATTATCGTCCATATCACGACCTAAAACGGCGTCTAAATCTTTATCTGGCACATTAAATAAATCAAGTTCTGATTGAACTTCGCCTGTTCCTTGTTTTTTAGACCATACGGTCTTATTCGAAGCACGCATTTCAACTTTTTCAGGGGCTAATCCTGAAATATTAAGATTAACTGTACCACCGTGTTCATCTTTCCATGTCATTAATTTCTTAATTTTTTCATCTTCATCAAAAATACCTACGTGTACTTTTTCAAATCCTACTACTGCCATAATTTTTTCCTCCTTGAATTAAAAAGAACGCATCTATTCGACACGTTCACCTTTGTAATATTGATTTTTAGGTATGCCACGATATCTTCGTGACATCACATACCTTTGTGTTGATTTAAAATAGTCATCTAATTGTGATGATGCTTGATTTAAATTTTCATTTGATAGTAAATAACGAATCCGTTTGGTTATGTCTATCGTTTGTTGATGATTATAGGCTTCAACATCGACTTGAAAAAAATAAGTTTCCGATAGATATTTATCAGAAACATATGTGCTCGGGCGATCTAATATCGGGGTTAAAACGACAAACGCATCACTCGTATCATCCACTTCTGTTACTTCGTAATAATAAATGCGGTTGTTTACTTCTGATGCAAGTATAGGGTCGTTAATAATGATATTCTTAATATAATTGAGTATATTCACTTTTTGTTCAACTCTCTTCGAATGATGCCACGGTATTTGGTTTGTGATGCATCTAATGTTTTGGCAATGACACCGTAACCTTGAGGTGTATACTTTTTACCATTACGTGTATAGCCATGTTCATTAAGATGAATGATATTTTTTCTTTCCTTAGGGCCTTCCCAATGAATCATAATCCGTCTTTGACCAGCAACCGTTTCAGGATTACCTCGTTTCATTTCTTGTATGGTCGCCCCTGTATCTTTAAAATCTTCAAATTGATGTTTCAACTCTTGTTTTAAAAATTCAGATGCTTCAATTAAAGCTTTATCATTCTTTGTTTGCATCGCTTTTTCACCAAATTTTGCTTCCATCTTTTTCATTATCTCTTTTTCACCTTCAAGCTTTATATCGTATATACCATTAATTTTAGGTTTGCTCATTTTCAGCTACCACCACCGTAATATAACCTGCTTTTGGTTTATCAAATCGAATGTCGTATATGTTAAATAGTTGTGTTTCAAATCGATAATCTTTCACTTTAATTGTATGTTGATAACTCGGGATAAATTGTCGTTGAGCGTCTCTCATTATAAATGTAAAACCTTGGGTTTTACCGTTTGTCGTTAGAACTTGTCTGTCTTTAATGGAATTATCATATTTTTCAACTTTACAACTATAAACCTCTTTTTCTTCTAAATCATCAGGGTAAGGGCCTGTTTTAACCATGTCATAAAAAGTTAAATACGTATTAAAGTTTTTAAATTGCACTTAAATCACCAAACTTTCAACTTAAGAATAAATGATTGTAAGGTTCTGTCATTAAATCCTTTATTATCGCGTTCATACTCAACAAAGCCACGAGTCTCATAATCACGCGAAACAATATAATTAATCGCTTGGCAATATAAAGGATATGCCTCATCACTATGATCGTACTGAGGCACACCACTTAAACTTAATTCAGACTTAGCGCTTAGAATCATATCTTCTAACGTATCATTTTCGATGTCATAATCTATGTTTAACCATCTTTTGATGCGTAATAATTCATTTTGATTCATCAAAACCACCCCTATTCAGCAGAAATAGAGACGGATTTTGCTCTCGTCTCTACTTCTACCTTTTGGGGCTTGTTAGGGTGTATTCGTGTCTTCAGAACCACCATCAACTTTAGCGATACGGAACGCACTATCTAATGTACGTTGTTGGTCATACCAAGCAGTTAAGACGAATAAGTATTCACCTTTTTTAACATCTTTGTCCGTATCAAATGTCGTATTATCATAGTTAATGCCGAAGTAATTGAAATCACCCACGACTGGGTTAACTGCGCTATCTGTAAACACGACAGGTTTACCAAACACTTTTTCAGCTGGTGTGTCGAAGAAATTTGTTGTGCCATTTGATAAGATTTTGATAATTTTTACATAATCAATATATCTCATATAGATTGTAGCGTTACTGCGATAATCTTCATGTAAGTCAGCAATTGCATTAACAATAGCTTCGTATATATCTTCACCAGGCACTTCTTTCACGCCCGTATTATAGAATGACATGTGTTCGATACTATTTTTAGGACTTAGGGCAAAGGCATCTTTACGTTCTTTGTCAGCTAATCCTGAACGTAACGCATTTTCTACCCAATTAACTAAATCGATATCTGAGCCATGAATAACGGTATCTGAAACAGCAGCAAAGACTTTAAATTTATGTGGGCTAAATTTCACTGTATCGCCTTTTAACGCCATTTCTTTGGCAGTTTCTTCATCTGTAATAAATTCATCATCATCTAACGTATATGAAATACGTGGGATTTCTAATCCTTTAATGTTAGTTAAACGTGCTTTTTCACGTAATTGGTTACGCGCAAATGGTTCAGAGACTAATTCATTAGACAATGTCGTTGGTAAGAATTTGTCTCCACCTGTATCATTACCTGTCGGTAAAGCATGTAATAAACGTTGTGCTTCTTGAGATGGTTTTTCAAAGTCATTTGGTAATAAAGCATGACGATAAAACTCAGCTTTTGCTTTAACTTTTTTATCATCTTCACTTAAGGTTTGATAAACTGAAGTTTTTTCCATATCTTTTTGTGCTTTTTCTGACTGTTTTTGTTGCACCTCATCTTTACGTTTCTCAAGAATATCGTATCTTTGTTGTAGAATACCTACGTCTTTTTCTAATTGTTTGATATGTTCAAACTCCACATTTGGGTCACCAGCTTTTTGAGATAACTCGTTATTTTTATTTTTTAATTGTTCTCCTACTTCTCCTAGAGATTGTTTTAACTCGTATAATGTAGACATAAATATGTCTCCTTTCTATTTATAAAGTAATTTTAAATTTTCTGCATTTTGTTTTATTATTTCTCTTGATTCTTTTTCCACTTGTGTCATCGTTTCTCGAGGTGTTTCAACCGTATTATCTGCCTGAATATCTGAAACAGTTGTAATTTTATCAACATCTTTTTCAATGTTTTCAGGCGCGTGTTTAAACATTTGATAACTATCTTTTGAAATACTGGCAGCTATTTCACTTGCGCCTAATATTTCATCTGCTAGTCCTTTTTCTAATGCTTCATCTGCCGTTAACCAAGTTTCAGCTTCAAGCAATTGTTTAAGTTCTTCTTCAGATAAGTTCGTCGCTTTATCTAAATAAGCGTTATTACTTGATTGGTCTGTTTTATCTAATAAATCTGCCGTTTGTCGTAAGTCTTTCGAATTACCTAAGGTCATAATCCAAGAGTTATGAATCATCATAAAGCTATTTTTGTGCATAAAAATAGTGTCACCGCTCATTGCGATAACACTTGCGATGGATGCCGCTAAGGCATCGACATAAATATTCACTTTGGCTTTATGCATTTTTAACATGTTGTATATCGCATGACCTTCAAAAACATTACCACCTGCTGAATTGATATGCACATCTATCTCAGATACATCACCAAGTTGATTGAGTTCGTTTTTAAAATCGACAGCGGTTACATCTGTTTCATCCCATTTACTTGAAACAATATCACCATAAATATAAATTTCACCTTTATTCTGGGTCTTTTTGTTCATCTGAAAGTAAGTTTTTGTCTTGTTCATGATTATCACCCCCTTTCGATGTGTGTCTTTGTTCTGGTGGTGTATCAATTGGATATAAGTCACCACTGATTAACGGAACATCGCCACCTTCAACAGGTGGTAAATCTTCCCATGACCTAATATCGTTAACCGTATAATAGCCACTACGTACAGCTTTAAAATAAACCTCAGCTTGTGTTTTACTATCTGCACGCAAGAACGATTTAACGTTAAATTTGAAGTAGTAACCCATTGTTCGGCGATATTTAGTTAATAATTTTCGATTAAATTCTTCCTCATACTGCTTAATGATAGGTAGTAACGTGTGTTGTAAATAATAACGGTCGAGTTCTTCATTTGATTTAAAGGTCATCGCATTATTCGCATTTAAAAATACCGATGGTATCTGAAATACATTCGCAATACGTTCCCTGGTCAAATTTTCAGTAGCTACAATATCTTCAGATACATAATTTTTATTTAATGGATCAATTTCAACCCCGGGTTCTTGGAATAAAACCCCGCCATTTTCTTTATAAAACTCTTTAAAATTATCAACAGCTTCTTTTCTTTTCTCAGGTGAAACATTAGTTCCATATTTAAGTACAAATGATTCAGGTTTCTCCATCTCTTTTAGATTGAAATTTCGAATAGCATTATCAAAATCAGTTGTATTCTTTAATACATCAACGGGACTAATACCTTGAACCATATTGGAACCAACAATGTGTTTGAAATGCATCATATCTGTATTGTGAATGATTAATTTATTATCTGTAGCTGCGTGGATACTGTAATAAACATCTTTTGAGGTATTTTCAATTAGTATTTCAACGACATCTGGATTAATTAAATACAATTTATTAGGTTGATGATAAATATCACGTTCGATTAATACATAAGCATTCCCTTTTTCATTTCGACATGTTTCAATTTGATTAATGAAATCAAAACTACTAATTGAGCCATTCGGCGTATCTGTAATGAGTAAAGAAATATCATTGGTTACTGATTCATAATTTTTATAAAGCTTGATAGGAATACTAGCCATTGAATTAGATAATTTAGTAATAGCCGCAAATATCGTTTCATTGGTTTCTAAAGTGTTATTAATAACACCCCAAAAGTTTTTATTACGCCAAGGCGAAAAGTCGTAAAGCTTTTGCCTGCTTTGGTCTACCCAATTATCTATCAATTTTTGTTTCATCTTACTGAGTAAATTTTGTTTAGCGATTGCCTTCACCTCCTAACTCAGTAATTCTTTCATACTAATAAACTCAATATTGCCATTACCTGTGTCTGTAACCACTTTATTCATAATGTCAGTGTAAGTATTTAATAACGCTGCAAAACCATCAATTTTACGATAACGATTTTGTTTCGTTGGTAACCAATTATCATTACGATCTTTAGTTAACTGAACATTATTGATATACCAACGCATCATTGGGTTATTATTAAAAATAACTTTGCCATCTAAAAACAACTCATTTAGGTCTTTTAAAGCTGGACTTAAAGTAATCGCGCCTTGTCTTGTTTCTTCTGTTTCAAAACCATAGTTTTTTAATTCTTGATTGAGTTTAAAAGCATTCGCACGGTCATACGTTATCTTTTCAACAGGATAATATTGATTCATTTCTGTAATCCAATCATAAACTTGTTGGTAATCAACGTATTGTCCAGGTGTTATTGTTAAGTAACCTTCCTCTTGCCATTCTCTAAAGGGTATTTTTTCATTAGCGTATTTAACGCGCTCTTCTGGTACCCATGAATGTGAAATAACCGCAATATTACCATCATCTAAGGCAAAAGTAGCGCAAGCCGCAGTGAAATCTTGTGTTTCAGATAAATCATAACCAATCGTACAAGGTTTCCCTTTGAGTTCTTCTAAATCAATGACTTTATTATTTTTCTTAAGTGTTTCATAGTCTAAGAAACTCATTTCATCATCGTTCGCAAATATATTAAAGCGTTTCGTTATAAAATCCCCACGTTCCGCTGGAACGCGCTTCGCTTTTTCCCAATCCTCTTTCATCGTTTCTAAATCAATCGATACACCCAAATTGGGATTTGCTTTCGCCCAATTTTCTGGATTATCTAAATCATCTTCTTTGTCTAAAGAAGCTAAGAAATAAAAGGTACGTTCATCTTCAACCACACCATTTAAAGTATCTTCACCCGCACCAACCATATCAACTAAAGGACCATCTAACTGATAACCCGCCGTTGTAATATAAACTAGTAAAGGCTGCTTTCTTGATTGTCGAGAGTTTTTTATAACAGAAATCAATTTATAATCTTTGTATTCATGGATTTCATCAAACACACCAATATGTGTATTTAAACCATCTAACTTCTCACTATCTGCTGCTTGGGGTTCGATTTTCGAATTTGTTTTATCGTAATATATGGCATCTCTTCTTGGTCTGAAATTTTTATTTAATTTAGGTGAAGCTTTTATCATCTTGGTTGATTCATCAAATAATAATCGAGCTTGTTTCATACCATTAGCTAGTAGAACAACATCTGCCCCGGGTTCGCCATCTTCTGAAGCACCATAAGTTGTTAAACCTGATATCAAAGTCGTTTTACCATTTTTACGCCCAACAAAAACGACGCCTTCTTTAAAGCGTCGTAAACGTGTTTCTTTATCTACCCAACCAAACAAAGAACCAATAATAAAATGTTGCCATGGTTGTAATATGAGTTGTCCGTATTCGCCTTTCGAAGGTTTACAGAACTTTTCGATAAATCTTATTGGTTTATGTCCTTTTTCTTCATCAAATTCCCACCGATGATTATCATTTTTGAGGTAATTTAAATGCCTTTGGCATTCTTTTCTAACGTATTCATTCGCCGTAATATTACCTCTAACGACTTGTTGCGCATACCATGTGGTGAGCAATTTAGGTGAAGGTTTATTCAATACTTTAATAGTCACCAAAACCGTCCTCCTCTGATTCAACAATTTTTTCTCTTTGTGCTGCGGTTAATCCTAATGACTTTAATAAATTATTTAGCGTTTGAACCGTTTTCGTTAATTCAATACTTAATGGGTTTTTAACTAAATTCGTAGCGCCTGCTTTATTCGTATGTTCATACATAAGCTGAGACTCTTCGAGTTCATCTCTTAATCGACAATAAAATTTATAAGTCTCTAAATAGAGATCTATTAAGATATCATCTGAAGTTTGATAACCATCGATATAACTGACTAATTGCTTTTTTGTTAATTCCAACCTTTACCCCCCTTTCATGAAAAAATCGTTTGTGTTGCGAACGCTTCAACTGTCCGCGGTCTCTTTATTTCTTTTTCTCAAAACAAAAACCAGGGGGCATTAAAGTTTTATCGTTCGCACTTTTCTTTCTGCATTTTCTGTTGTAAAAACTTCCTCTTCATCTTTCGCATGAATTCTATTGTGACACTTCGAACAAACACACATGAGATTATCTAAATCTAGAGCTTTTTGAAAATCACTTTTAACATAAATGATATGATGAACTAACTCAGCATCTGTATATTTATGTTTCCTTAAACACATTTGACACAAATGATTGTCTCTTTCTAATGCCATGTATCTCAATGTATGCCAGTCTTTAGACTTGTATAAACTCTTGGTTTCCTTTGTTAGCTCATCACTATCTATTAATCCTTTGTTGTATATATACTTGCCATACCATTCATGTATCACTTGCATAACGTGTTGCTTATTGTGTCTACCACTAACGCTTAACCTTCGCTTACACGCTTCTAGAGATGTATCCATTTGTTTGTACTGTGTATTAAAGTGTGTCTCCACCTTGTCTTGTAGCATGTAAGATAAGTAAGTCGTAATAAGGTAAAGTGTACCCTCTGTTATTTGTTTAGCGTGGTCTATCATCTTGTTTCTTATGTCCATGACTAACTTATGTGCACTATCATTATGTTGTTGATACTGACTATTCGTTATTGCTTGCGTTAATGCATCATAATCGAATACTAAATCGGTATCCTGCATAACTTCATTAACGTATGTCGTCTTACCACTCATTGGTGCACCGTACACAACTACTATCCTCATACTTATTCACTCCCTTACTATTAATCTCTACAACAAAAAGAGACACACCCGCGGAATGGATGTGTCTCGATATAATATAGTATTGTTTAGTTATAATAAATCACTGGAACTTAGCGTATATTGATATTATATATCATGATTCAGTGTAATACATAATTACCTGCAAAGCCTGCAATCTCTGCATTTTCTGCATACTATAATTGTGCTTCCATATAAACTTTAACTATCTGTTTAATACGGTTATATATATTACGTTCGCTAATATCTAATAGCCTTTCAATCGTACTTACCTTTTCCCCTCTCTTTAATAACTGAAGCAAATGGTAATTCTTAGGATTACTAACCTTATGTTCATGCTCATCCACAAAAGAAGTTTCTGATATCAATTTCTTAAGTTGCCTATTGTTCTTGTCATTCATCATTACTCTAATCAAAACCTTATCTCCAGTTCCTCCTTGTGCTTTAGGCATAACAGATTCAATACCATATTGTGCAGTAGATGTACTATCATACTCATACACTTGGTCTTCAATTAGATTAGTTCTCCAATAGTACCCTGTAATTAATTCTCTTACCTCTGATTCACTATACATCCAATTCCTCCATTTGCTATCTATTCAGGTTATTGTGTACATCTGATTCATCTACATATTATTCATGAGTATGTATGTTATCAGTGTTATACTTTTTCATTTGTGATCTCTCTCGTAATGACTTACTTAATTTTTTAGGTTCTTTATATGTCTTACTATTAAGCTCTCTCTTAATCTCTTGTTGTAGTAATATATTTTGTTTAGATAGGTTAAATATCTTCTCGTTCTTTCTGTCATTCAATACAATTAAACTAATAATTAACGCTATGATTACTATACTGAATACAAAGGTTAGAATTACCCACATATTATTATCCTCCTTAATATTTCTTCCATGCATCTACTTCATCGTAACCAGGTTGTACTACGATATCGTTTGCCTGTTTTCTTACAACGAGTTCATATGTGATTGCTTTACTTAGTTCGTATAGCGCTAAGATTAATAATGTTTTAAATATACGTTTCATTAACTCACTGTCCTTTCTTATATATGCATTTAATCTGTATCCCATCTTGTAACCATACGTAATTCAAGTTCTTCTTTACTCTTAATTATTTCCTCAGCCTCTTCCTTACTATCTGCCTCAACCAAAGTAAACGTTTCGTTTTCTCGTGCTTGTGTAACGTGAGTGAAAGTGTGACCAGTTGAATCTGTTAGTGTGCGTATTAGGTATTGAATGGTATCACCGTCCTTATAACAAATTTGTTATATTATTTAATTAATATTTACGAAAATACATTTATTTGATATTGTTCTTATTAATAACTAACAAGGAGACATTTATATGAACAATCAATCAACACAATCAGAAAAAATACTAGCTGCATTATCATATTTTAGTGTGTTTTTTGCGCCAATCCTATTCCCTATTATTGTATGGATCTTAGCCAACAAACCTGTTTCTACTCACGCTAAAAAGTCTTTAGCTTATCACATCTTGCCTTATATCCTAATTTTTGTAGGTGTAGGTTTAATTGGTTTAAGTGAATCTAATTCTAACAACGCATTAGGAATCACTTTAATTGTTATTGCTGTAATTGCCTTTATAGGCGCAGTTTATTACGTAATATATAATTTATACTGTGGTATCAAAGTTTTATTGAAAGATAATTTATATTAAATAGTCCCTTTTTTGGGGCTTTTTTATTTCCTCAACACTTCCTTAACCCTCTGTACTATGTCTTTCTTACAAGTCTGATTCTTTGATGAACGTTCCATTGATTGTCTTTCCTTTTCTTCCTTTGATTTCGTCATACGCGTACTGTAAACACTCCTCTAATGTCATACACAATAACGTAATCATCTAAATTTAAGTCTCTTATCTTCATTAACTCCACCCCTTAAACATTTGATTCAAAGTTATGTCAAACCAGTATGGGTCTCTACACTTCGCATCCTCAATCATCTTCAATCGTTTCTGTTCCTTACGTTGTTTAGCTTCTATTCTTGCTAGTCTGCGTTCTTCTCGTTCTCTGTCTTTAACAGCTAAACGTTGTAATCCTTTTGCACGGTCGTATTTCTCAATATATTTCTTAAAATTTTCAGGCCCTTGTTTAATATGTTTTCTAATAGTTGTATGAGCCATACCTAAGTCTTTAGCTAGTTGATAATCTTCTACTTGTATTAAGTTTTCATTATTCCCAAACTTAAGTACAAAACACACTTCTCCATGTTTATCTTTCGTACGTTTTAACGCCATTTATTTATCCTCCTAATATCCTCTGTCTGTAATCCTAACTTCATCTATATCTTTAAATAATTCCGAACTTGTATACTCATCTAAGTTTGTGAACATATGATTCGCCATTCTAAGTTCTATATCTTCATTTTCTTCATCTACAATTGCAGGAAATGTATACTGCCTTTCATATTCTATTGTGTACTTAATCTTGAATGTTTCTTCACTCATTTAAATCACTCCAATACTCTAACTCCATAATCACTTTTGGAGTTTCTGCATACTTCTTAAAACTTCTTATCTCTACTATTTGATTATCGTCTTGCCATATACGACCATTTGCAGCGTCTAATACAGTTTTAATTAGATTATCTATATCTGGTTTGGTTCTCTTGTATTGACCTACCATCGCTACATGTTTCTTTTTACTCCATGACTTAAGCAATGGAAAATGAAACTCAATTGTTAATCGGATTGGTTTATCTATCATCATGTAAGGCATCTGTTGTCTTAACATTCTCTTATGGTTTGTATACTTAGCAGGCATATAAGTTTGAACGTATGTGCCTACATTTCTAAACCTTGGCCTAGGTGATGCCATAGGTGCATCTACTATTAGCTCTATACGTTTCATTTATTCACTCCTATAGATAATCAAATATGCTTGTTTGATCTGCACGCTCTAATCTATAAGTGCGTTTGATTTCTTCTAATCTCTCGTTACTAATAATGTATTCATCTATGCCAAAATACTTATGCAATCCAAATACACGATTTCTATTATTATCTAGTGGGATAACATCGATAGTTATATTACTGTTGCTTTGTTTTAATCTATATTCTGTACTCAATCCCATTTAGCACACCTCACGAATAGCGTCTGTTGTAGCGCGTTTTGCTTTCTCTGAGAATAAAAGTTCATTTAACATTGTTTCGTCTCCATGTGCCCCATCTATGAACTTCTGTGCGTACATATCACTTAAGTTTGGAGCTTCTAAAAAGTCTTTTACGTATTGTATTTTTAACATTTAAACCAATCCTTTCAGTCTGTAATCATCACCATCTACTTTTATCGGTGTTGCGTTCATCATCATTCTGCTAAATTGTTTTGCTAAGTCTTTATTTTTCGTTAACTCTTTAGCTGTGTTGTTCGTTGTAATGATATTGTGCTTACCTTTACGCATATTCATTAAGTTAAATAATTTCTGGTTACCAAAATCATTCACCGTTGTTCCATAATCGTCTAAAACAAGCAAATCTACTTCATCAATAACCTTATCTAACTCTTTTTCAGTCATTTCACTATCTTTGTTATAGGTATCTTTATAAGCTGTTAGAAGCTGTGGTACGTCCATAAAAAGTACACTGTGATCATTTGCTTTAATCACTTTAAGTGCTGCCATTGCTAAGTGAGATTTTCCTAAACCGAAATCTCCTTGCAGTAATAAAGATTGTTTATTGTTTATATCGAATTTATCAGCGTATCTTTTACATATATTAAATAACTTTTCCTGACTCTCATTTTGTGGTTCATAACTTTCAAACGTTGCTTCTTGTAAGTCATAAGGAATAATAGACTTTCGATAAATTTTTTCGATTTTTCTTCTTTGTTTCTTTTTAGCGAATGCCTTTCTTTGCTCTCTTTGAAATTCATAATTATCACAATTGCAACCGTCTCTTACGATTTGTCCGTTATCAAATTTATAATAGTCATACTTTTTCTTGCATTCGTTACAAATCAAACCGAATTCATTTTCTATTAATTCATTTCTGAACCCTGATTGTTTAATAGATTTTTCTAAGCCGTTCATATCAAACACCACCTAAAATATGTCGTTGTATTGACTGTTGTCGTAATCGCTATCTTGTTTACTGTTTCTCTTATTATTTCTCGCTTGTATATCTTCTGTAGTTATCACACCATCGTTGTACCAAGCTTTTAATATCGAATTCACATAACTCCATCTAGTTACATTGTTGTTAACTGATTCTTTCATTGCTTCAATAACTATTTCGTTACCGTTATCTTTAAAGTCGTCTATCCAATAACCGATTTGTTCCGCTACATATGGTTTAAGCATTCCAAACCCATTTTCTTGATAGAAATCAAACGGCGATAGCTGTGCACTACTACTGTCATTCTTAGTATTGTTATTATTAGTTAAACCATTATTAGTTCTATTATTATTAGTAGGGACGGATTCTCCGTTAACGGTTTTTCCGACGTTGGATTCTCCGATGTTGGATTTTCCGTCGTCGGATTTTCCTAGGTAGGAATTTCCGTTCTGGATAGGATGCTCGTAAACTAAGTATTCGTATCCATTAAGATGTCCTTTGTCATTACGTTTTCTAGTTCTTGCTACGTAACCTACTTCTTCTAGTTCCTTAATGCCCGATTTCAAACTATCTTTGCCGTCCTTAGTATGTTTAAGTATTTCCGACTCGTATATTTGCCAATCGTCTGGCCTACTTAATAAATAAAGTAAAATTCCTTTCGCTTTAAATGTAAGATTATTATCATGGATAAAGTTTTTATGGACAGTTACAAAATTCCCACTTTCTTTTATCGCTCTAAATGTTGCCATGTTTCTCACCTCTCAACATCTTATTCAATTTTTCGTCTACATCCACCCAACTATCTTGTAAGTGGTATTTACTATTAAATGTGTTCATGCCTATTTGATGTTGTTCTGTATGGTGCTTTCTGCATAAGGCTAATACTTTATTATTTGTATGATTTATTTTGTTTCTATTTCTTCCACTACCTACGGTTTGATAATGTGTTAAATCAGCATTTACAGCGCCACATATAACACAAGTTCGGTTAATGGTAGATTTGTATAGAAAGTATTTATCATTGCTCATGAGGTCGCTCGTTTGCTTTCTCATAGGTATGTCATATTGGCATATAAAATCTAATATAAGTTCGATTAACTCACTTGCTTGTCTTCGACTACAATTACTTAATGACATCGGTTCATAACCATGTAAAAACTCCAACTGTTTTTGAAACATATACCTTAAATAGTCCATCGGTTGCCCGTAGTGGTCGAATATATCTCTTATCATCGCGAACACTTTACGACGTTGTTCACCTGTTATCTTGTATGGATCAATCACATCTACATCACATTCAACTTCTAATCCATTATCAAGTAGTAGGAAATCTTTATTAGTTAGTTCTACACCCTCGATGACAGCAGTTATTGTGCCGTCATCTTGTTGGATGTAACTTTTAATTATTGCCATTTAAATCAACTTCTCTACCTTGTATTTAGTATTATCTTTTGCGTTCAAAGTATTATGTCCTGTTTGTATACGACCACTTGTATAACCTGTAGACCTTTCTAACCATTTATCAGCTCTAGCCATACTTATAAACTCTAGTTGTATACCTGTGTTCATTTGAATTAACTTAACTTTTAAATTCGTGTGTGCTAAATCATTTTCAAAAGCGTGATTTTGATTTTCTTTATAATTACACCATTCAAGGTTGTCCACTCGGTTATTTCTAGGATTACCATCAATATGATTAACGCATTCTTTACCTTGAATTATCGGAATAAATGCAAATGCAACTAACCTATGAACCAGAAAGTCTTTGTGTTCTCCGTTCTTCCATAACGAAACTCTTACATCTCTGCCTTTAGGTGTTTTATTTTTTAAATAACGCTGTTTCCATTTGCGCCAACATTGATGTTGCTTAGACCATGTTTGTTTATTTTTATGTGTTCTAACTCTTCCGTAATTACTAACTTCGTAAAGATTTTCATAACCTAATACATCGCGCCATACTTCTTTCATTTTTAGCAGGCCTCCTTAATGGAGGCTAAATCAAAAGGGAGGTCATCATCTTTAATATCAATAGGTCCATTGTTATTAGCGAATGGGTTATCATTGCTTGAACGTTGATTATTCGTGCCTGTTTGTTGTCCTTTAGAAACGTTGTTTGCCTGTCCGTTGTTTTTAGGTTCCAAGAATTGAACACTGTCTGTGACAACTTCCGTAACGAACACACGCTGACCTTCTTTATTTTCATAGCTACGTGATTGAATACGACCTTCAACACCAGCTAACTTACCTTTAGATAAATATTTATTTACGTTCTCTGCTTGCTTTTTAAATACAACACAATTTATAAAATCTGCTTCACGTTCACCCTGTGCATTTGTGAATGTTCTATTAACAGCTAGGGTGAAAGTTGCGACACTTACGCCAGATGGTGTTGTTCTGAATTCTGGGTCTTTCGTTAAACGTCCTACTAATATGACTCTGTTAATCATTGGTCATTCTCCTTCTCTATTGCTTGTTTACTCCATTTATTTAATTTAGTTATTAACGCAGCTATTTGATTGTTTGTTAGTTGGTTTATATTTGTGATATCTAA
This sequence comes from Staphylococcus sp. 231237_7MaSpsaltlick, assembly GCF_043107035.1. Taxonomy (NCBI): domain Bacteria; kingdom Bacillati; phylum Bacillota; class Bacilli; order Caryophanales; family Staphylococcaceae; genus Staphylococcus; species Staphylococcus sp. 231237_7MaSpsaltlick. The sequence continues at coordinate 302,760 of NZ_JBICNX010000005.1, read as the reverse complement.
TTGGTTTTTAACTTGTTCAATAGAAACATCTGTACCTAATGACTTCATTAATTCGCTAAACTTTTCTATTTCTTTTTCGAGTTCTTCAACATTTTTAGGGTCTACTTTTGAATACTTATCTTGTTTTTCTTTTGCGTCTGCATCGTCTTCATCAGTTGGTAATCCGAAAAATTTCATTAAAAAATATCTTTCTGAATAAGTTAAAGCAGTGCCTAAAGATTTACTTGGGTCATCCTGTTGACCAATAGCGAATATCGTAGATTCGATTTTCTCTTCTGAATTGTCGGTATTAGTGATTGTGTAATGTACATTAAGAGATACCACATATTCAGTTTTCTCTTTACCTTTAACGACTACATTTACAGTTTCATATTTTGCATCTGATGTTTTAAAAGTAATGTTAATACCATGCTTATATAATTCTGGATTTAATTTGTGTAGTACTTGGGAGCCTGAAACATAACTATATTGATAACCTGCTTTATCTTTAATAAAGCCCTCCATCGAATGCTTAGCTTCATTGATACGTTGATGTATATTTTTTGTTTCACTCATTTAATTCAACCCTCTCACTTCTGTGTATTCTTATATGAGTTGATTCGCATATAATTTTGTCGTGTTTAGACCAGTCAATTTGTAATATTTCAAAGTCTTCTTCAAAGAATCTTCTTGCTGTTTCCACATCATCGGTGTATTCAACTTTAGGTGCACGGTCAGTCGGTCTATTATCTACATAATGGTCAACGTCTTTATGGACTATATAGCAATATTCTTTTGTATATTTAGTCTTACTTTTATTCATCGCAAACCAACCTTTCACCCGAAATAACTTTCTTTGCTTGTTCATAGCGTGCTAGTATTTCAGTATCTTTATGTGTGTTATTAAACATGTAGATACTCGCCATGCCTTCTTTATAGTTTTCATGTGAATGATGAAACCAAATCGTATTATCTATATATTCGATAATCATGCCTTCACATTCTATTTTTTTTAATAGATCAATGGCTAATCGCTTAAATTTTTGTTTCTTCACCACTGCATCACTCGATTCATTATTCTGTCTGCTTCATCTGTGTTCTGTTCTATCCATATATAAGCAGAGTATTCTAATATTTCTTGCGCAGTAGCCATACCTGCATATTCGTCATAGATATGAATACCATCTATAAAATCGTTATTTTCATTTAATAATGTGACCTCTATATTATCGTCGTGTTTGTACAAATTAATTTTGAAATCAAAGCCTAATAATTGGATTTTTTTACTTTTGCTTGTACCTGTTTCGTAATACATCTTGTCTACCTCCTATTTTTGGTGGTATACTTATATAGATAAATGACATAAGTATATTTCGACTGTTAGCAATTGCCGTTGCTTTCAGTCTTTTTTATTGTCTTGAAAAATTCAGGCCAAAACCAACAGTATGCTATGAAGAATGTTGCAAAGTAGATTACTGTTAAATGAATGAAATCATTTGTAAATATGAATGAAAGTGACATTGCTAATATCGATGTTAAAACTGATATAATACCGTTCATGTTATCTCTCCTTTCCATGTATAGCTTCAAAGTTTTCGTTAATAAAGCTATTCATTTTTCTAGCATTAAATCTCCAACGATTAAACTCTCTGTTTGGATAATGTGCGATGCCTTCTTTTCTCAAAGTTTTTTCAAATTTAGGGTTATACAATAATTTATCTTTGATAGTGTCAACTGACGACATTTTCAATTTTTGTTTTAAATCATTCATATCCCAAACTGGATCTAATGAAGATTCTTCTAATTCTTGTAACCTAACTGAATCAACAAGTACATATCCTTTAGGTATAGTTATTTCAACATTTAATGTTTGTCCCATGTCCTATCTCTCCATTTCTCTTTCAGCACCCACATACAACATTTAGTTTTCGCAATGACCTTTCATGTATTATGGTGTGGCTCATATCATCGCCTACTCTCGCTCTTAAATGCTCTATGTGAGCGCTGAAAGTCGTTTTAATTCACTCGCTATACTTCTAATACTTGAGCTTCATAACCAAATTCAGTTAAAATCTCATGTATTTTCAATCTGCCTTTTTGCGTCCATTTTGTTTGTGGTTGTGTATCTGGTGTGCCATCTGAACGAACAATGTTAATTGTTTCTGACTTTGTGTAACCTTTATTCATATGTTCTGTGTATAAAACCCACTGTTTACCTACACGACGTTGTATACGTGCTTCATGCAGTAATTTATTTAATTTTTGAGCAGACAGACCGTAATCAGCTGCAATTTGTGTTATCGTCATAGTTCCTGGCGATTTTAATATTTCGTCTACATAATCAGCTTTAGGTTTAAGTTCACCAATTTCTTGTTTCAAAATTAAGTTATTTTCTTTCTCTTGTTTGTATTCCATAAGAATATTGATAATGTAATCTGGGTCTTTCATAGTTTGTTCTATTACACTTTCAGTAGCGTAGATGCCATGTTTGCGAATGGAGGGTAAAACTTCTTCAAACACCCACTCTTCAAATTCTTCTGCTTGTGATAATTTTGACCTAGTGATTAATCTGTATAAATTACCTTCATCAATAAATTTCTTGTTTTGATTTCCACCATTTGAAAGGACTGAACGAATCGTTACCCCCTTTTCTTTTGTATGATCTCTTACAGCTTTATGAGGGTTGGAGTATCCTAAAATTTTTGCGACTTTAATTGCTGGGAACCATTCCTTACCTTCAATGGTTAAAATTTCTAAATTTCCAAATTGTGAATTTTTAAATACTTGTAAATTTTGCATTTTGCTTCCTCCTTTAAAAAAGTTATCGCTTTCGAAACTTTTAATTCAAAAAAAATCATCAACCTTAATCCCTAAGTAATCAGCCAAAATTTTAGCCTCAGATGTTGAAAAATCCCTACCTTCTATTCTGTTAATTTTAATGTTTAATAAACTTCTACTCATTCCTATATCATCAGCCACTTGCTTTTGTGTTAAATCATAAAGCGCTATATAACTTTTTATTTTGTTATATGGCTGAACTTTTGTTTTTATCACCATTAAAAGTTACCTCCTTTTTGTTTCGATTCCGATAACTTAATTACAGTTTACATTTCTATTGTTTCGTTGTCAATAACTTTTTGTGAGGAATTCCTTGTGTTTCGATTTCGAAACATGTATAATTAACTTATGTTAATTAAGGAGGTATTCAAAATGGGCGTTGGAAAAGGTCTAAAACGATTACGTAAACAAAATAATTTAACTATGGAAGAATTAGTAAATGATTTAAACAATAAATATCCTGACGTTGTAAAACTAACAAAAGGAAAAATATCTAAATGGGAAAACGAAAAAGAAGAACCTAGGTTATCGTCAGCTAAAGTTATAGCAGACTATTTTAATGTAGCTATAAATGAATTATATGATGAAAAAAGTTTACCTAATATACTCACACAAATCAACGAAGTCTCGAGTAAATTAGAAGAAAAGAGGCAAAAACGCGTTTTAGCTTATGCAGAACATCATTACTCTGTGCAGCAACAAGGTGAGAATATTATTTACCTACAATCATATAAAGATTCCAAAACTGAAGAAATAAATGTAAATGGCTATGTGTCGGCAGGTACCGGTGAAACTTTAGTAGACGATATAGAATTCACAGTGAACTACCCCGCTGGCGTTGTACCACCTCATGATTTTGCTTTACAAGTTAATGGTGATTCTATGGAACCACTTTTTGAACACAAAGAAATTATATTTGTAGAAGAAAATACAAGTATTAATAGTGGGCAATTAGGTGTATTCGTTGTAGATGGCGAAGCATACGTTAAAAAAGTTTTCATATACCAAGATCATATTCGTTTAGTTTCTCTAAATCCTAAATATGGAGATATGAATTTTTATGGAGATTCTGATGTTAAATTTGCAGGCAGAGTTATCCTCTAATTTTTTAACCATAGATTTACAAAATTAATAAAAAATACTATACGAATTAATGCACGTGTCCTTGTACACGTGTGCGTTTAAATAAGTTGCTCGGAATACAAAGTTATACGAATTAAATAATTAAACGACAATTTAATTAAACTGTATATTAATTACGAAATTGTGTAAAATGTTAAAAATATTTTGTTATACATACTACAAAAGATAATATGGTTTTTGTAAACTAATATTAATGTTTTTTTATAACATAATTAATTATTAGGAGCGATTTTATTATGAAGAAAGTATTATTTTTATTATTAGTCAGTTTCTTAGTTTTGGGAGCATGTGGGCAGGAAGAAAGCAAATCAGAGGATAAGAAAGATACTAATCCATCGTCAAAAAATGATAAGAAGAAAGAAGAAAACAATCAATCTAATGACGATAAAAAAGAGGAATTAAATAAAGAAGATACTGATAACAACAGTGAATCAAATTCTGATTCATCGAATGAATTCAAAAAAGATAATAATATTAGTAGAGAATATAAAAATGCGTTAAACAGCGCTAAAAACTATCAACGTGCTATGCCTATGTCAAAAGCTGGATTATACGAACAACTAACATCTAGTGCTGGTGATCAATATCCAGAAGAAGCAGCACAATATGCAATTGATAACTTAGACGCTGATTATAAAGAAAATGCATTAAAAAGCGCTAAAAATTATCAAGATATTATGCCTATGTCTAACAGTCAATTATTTAAACAATTGACTTCTGATGCCGGTGAAAAATACACTCAAGAAGAAGCTAAATATGCTATCGATAATATAGAAAACAATCAATCTAACCAAGATGCTGATTATGAAGACGATACTGACACAGTTACAAGAGATAACGTAATGGATTTCGTAGAAACATACGAAGGTGAAACGTTAGACACTGGTACCTACACATATAAAGAACCAGAACAAAGAGAAAATGGAGATTGGGGATTTGCTTTTTATACTAAAGATGGTGACCTTGCTGGTTCATATATTGTAGATGATGATGGAAATGTTACTAAATATGATGAAAATGGCGTAGAAGAATAACTCAATGGGCAGTCCTTACTGCCCTATATATTTTTATCAAAAATCGCCTAACAGAGTTAGACGTTGAAAGGTTCCGTTATAGTAAAGAAAAAAGGAGATTAAGGAGAAATAGAGAATTGGAGCAAGAAATATATGAAAAATTATTAAATAAAATCAAAGTTTTTGAAAAGCAGTCCATTAATATACCTAGTTTAGGAGAACAAACTAAACATGGTTTAATTCATATAATAGATGATACAGAAAAATTCACATTAATTATTAATAAGAAGGGACATAGAAACCCAGACAATTTAACGATACTGCTCAATAGCGTTAGTCAAAAAGGTATCATGATAAGATTTGATGTGAATGGTTCTGATCATTCTAATCCTCCAAACTATGAAAGGGTACCAACTCCTCATTTACATATCTTTACAAATGAATATTGCAACGGAGGTATAGCTGTACCATTATCTGAACTAAACGATGTTGAATTAACCGATGAACTTATCGACTCATTAGAATTTTTTATGAATTATACTAATATAAAGCGTGAAAATGTTATAATAAAACCGAAATTACTATAAATGAAGAGGAGTGATATTCTATGGAGATCATCGAACAAAAAATGGACGAGTACTTTAAGTGGATTAAGCAAAATTACAAATATAAACAGTTAGATGGTTCTACTGAAATTACCACTCCCTTCAGAAATCACTTAAATGATTTTATAAGAATATATCTTGATATATTACCTAATGGTAATATTCGCTTATCTGATGATGGTTTGACAATGAGCGAATTAGAAATGTATGGCATTGACGTTGAAACAAAAACAAGGAATAAATTAGTAAACTCAATTTTAAATCAGTTTAACTTATCATTAGAAAATGACGAAATCATAGCAGATGTAAAAAATGATAGTTTTGCTCAGTCAAAACATAATTTAATACAAGGGATTTTAAAAGTCTACGACTTAACTTTAACTGCTAAATCTAATGTATCTAATATTTTTTACGAAGAAGTATATGATTTTCTATTTGATGAAGAAATAACAGGAACAGCAAAAGTAGCTGTTTCTGGAGAATCAGGAATTAAATATACTATAGATTTTATTTTGCCAGGAACAAAAACAAAACCAGAAATCCTTCTTAATTTCGCTAATAATTTAGATTTCAATAAAATAACTTCTGATGCCTTTGCATATAGAGATGTTAAACACAATAGACCGAGTAGAAATAATCTTGATTCTAAAATGGTTATAATTGCAAACGATGTTGATAATTCTATATCTAATAGAGTTAAACAAGCAGCAGATTATGAAGGAGTTTCAATATTAAATTGGTCAAACAAAAAAGGGATTTTAAAAACGCTACAGAAATAATTTTTAGGGCATTTAACTATGCCCTATATATTTTTATCTTTTTTTAGGAGGGATAGTATGCAGACTCGTTGTTATGATAAAAAAAAATGGCAATACGAATTTAAACACGAAGGTAAACGTTATCGTAAAAAAGGATTTAGAACAAAGCGCGAAGCAAACTCTGCAGGGTTAGATAAATTGAACGAGTTAAAAAATGGCCTTGATTACGATAATAATTTAACTTTACAAGATTATTTTAAAAATTGGATTGAAACTTATAAAGAATCAGTAGTTGCTACATCAACTTATCGACATTATTATTTTACGTTACAACACATCCAAAATCATAAAATTGGGAATATTGAATTGTCTAAATTAAACAGACAAATATACCAGAAATTCATTAATGATTTTTCAGAAAATCATGCAAAAGAAACAATACGCAAAACTAATGGAGCTATCCGTTCAGCTTTAGAAGATGCTGTATATGATGGCTTAATAAATAAAAATCCTACCTATAAAGTTAGTTATAAAGCTGGTAATACAACCAAGAGTGAAAAAGAAAAATATATATCTTTAACAGAATATGAAAGTTTAAAAGAATATATAAAACAAAAGCGTACTCGTTCAGCATTAGCCTTGTATATTATGATTTGCACGGGTTGTCGTGTTAGTGGCGTAAGACACTTGAAGATAGATTATATAGATCAACTTAAAAACCAATTGTTTATCAATGAACATAAAACTGACTCATCGCCTCGCCATGTAGAAATAGCAAAATCTGATATGAAACATATAACGAGCATAATTAATGAACTGGCAATTAGCTATGATGGATATATATTTAAAGATACTGGTTATTTTATTTCAGTAAATGCCATAAACAAGACATTAAAAAAAGCATGTGACAAATTAGCTATTCCTAGCATAACTTCACATGCAATCCGACATACGCACTGCTCTTATCTCCTTGCTAAAGGTGTATCTATATATTATATCTCTAAAAGATTAGGACATAAAAACATATCCATAACTACTTCTATTTATTCTCATTTACTAGAAGAAAAATTCAAAGAAGAAAATGACAAAGCTATTGATATTTTAGATAGTATGTAGTTTTAGGGACCCATTAGGGACTTTAAATCCTATAACCACTGATATTATAGAGATTATAAATCTCCTTCGAGGGGGACTTATAATTTTTAATTATATACATATAAAATGGGAATACCAAATCGACGGTATTCCCATTTTTATATCTTACTGAATGATAAAACCACAAACTTCTAATATCAGCTCTCCAATCATATAACACGTTCATATAGGGCATAGCCATAGAACGACAGATATTACTTCTTCTGGTTTAGCAAATCTGCCAATTGGCCATTGTTCAATCAACGCATCCATAGTTTCAGTTTTATTACTTAGCTCATATTAATAAAAGTACTACCTAACACATCTCGAACATCGTGTATCACTAAAAAGGCATTTTCATCTTCTTCATTTACAAGTTTTTTCACTCTTGTCACTTGTGACTGTGGCACAACGACATAAAGCATATGTGTTTCATTTTTACCATATCCACCTTTACCAGTAAGGATTGTTGAACCTCTACCTGTAAAAGCGTTAATCTTATCGCTAATTGTTTCACTTTTATTTGAAATTACAGTAACTGCTTTTTTAGGGTTAAACCCTTCAATAATAAAGGCCGTTGCTCGTTCAGTAACAAATAGCATAATAATTGTAAATAAGACGTTTTCTAACGGTAATACCATTAAAAAAGAAAGTACTACTAATGCATCAAGTATAAAAATACCTTGCGATGTTTTAATCTCTGTATATTTATTTACTATTTTAGCAATAACAGATGTCCCACCAAGCGTACTGCCTGTTGAGATAACTAAACCAGCACCAATACCGATAATAGCACCACCAAAGACCGAATTAATAACAAAGTTATCGATACCAAGATTAATATTTTCAGTTAAATGTAAAAAGAAGGACAGAGCAGTATTTGATATTACTGTATAAACAGCAACTGTTTTACTTAAAAATTTCCAACCAATAAAAACAACAATAGTATTTATAATTAGAGAGGTCCATGCAGGCGATAAACCAAAGGCATACAGTAATGAAAGTGATATGCCAACAGTCCCACCATCACCAAGGTTAGAACCAAGTAAAAAGCAATTCACCCCTATAGCGTTAATTAATGTACCGATCAAACAAAATATAATGTTTCTATAATGCTTATTAATAAAATCTAACATGTATGCCCTCCTTATTGTCTAAATTACTTAATTAAACTTCGCCTCGATTCAACCTTAGAATCAAATTTTCTAATCATATAAAAAAGACACCTAAACAAGGTGTCAGTAATTGAAATGATTGCTTTTATAATATATTAGCATAATTATTAAAAAAATATCCAGATATAATTTGTTTATATATAGAAAAATTTTCCACACAGTATATCAACCTGTTGTTGCACTAAATTACAACTCTATTGATTCGCCACTACGTATTTTATCCGCCATTTCATTTAATTTGCGCAAACGATGGTTCACGCCAGATTTAGATATCTTTCCAGTCGACATCATTTCACCAAGTTCTTTTAACGATACTTCTTGATGTTCTATTCTTAATTTTGCAATTTCACGTAACCTATCCGGTAAATTATCTAATCCTATTTCTTTATCAATGAGATGGATACTCTCAACATGCTTCATTGCAGCACTTACTGTTTTATTTAAATTTGCAGTTTCACAATTAACTAGTCTATTTACAGAATTTCTCATATCACGTACAATGCGTACATCTTCGAATTTTAACAATGCTTGGAAACCACCAATCAAACTAAGAAAGTCTGATATTTTTTCTGCTTCTTTTAAATATGCTATACTCCCCTTTTTCCGTTCAAGATGTTTGGCGTTTAATTCGTATTCATTCATCAATTGTGTGATACCTTCAGAGTGATCTTCGTACAATGAAAATATTTCAAGGTGATAAGAAGATGTTTCTGGGTTATTCACTGAACCACCAGCAAGAAAAGCACCTCTTAAATAGCTTCTTTTCATTTCGTCTTCATAAATCATGCCCTCATCAATTTCATGTGTGAAAACACCATTTTTTAAAATACCTAACTCATCTAAAATTTCTCTTGCTCGTGCTTTAATGCGACAAATATATATATTGTTCTTTTTAAGCTTCATTTTCTTTCTTACTAGTAATTCTACTTCAACATTAAATACTTTTTTGATTAGTGAATAGATACGTCTAGCTGTTGTAGCATTTTCAGTTTGTATGTTGATAACAAATTGCTGATTGGATAGACTGAGTGCACCATTCATTCGAATAAGGGCACTGAGCTCTGCTTTTGCGTTCTCTTCATCTACTTCTATTCTTGTTAGTTCATTCTTCATATCAGATGCAAAGCTCATTACAATCAGTCCCTTCTTAACTTTATAGTCTCACCTAATGTTTTTCTTCATTTTCTTTTTTGCGTGTAAATTCAATTGTCTCTGTTTCTTGCATAGCAATTTCATATATCATCTTTGAAAGAACTTCTGTATTATGCCGTACATAATTTTCAGTAGAAACTTCAACCAAGTTTGGATGTGTAAAAACTTTAATACCTTGCGCTTCCATTTTAGTTATATCACATTGCACAGGTTCTGCATTATCTTCTCTATAACGTTCTACTACATCCCCATGAAAGGCTTGCGTACTACAAATAGCGTAGTCAATACAATTATTTCCTATGTGATCATGTATTGCTTTGACGTGGTCGAGTGCTGTGTAATGATTTGTTTCCCCAGGTTGTGTCATAACATTCGACACATATAGTTTAGGTACGTCAACTTTAAGTAATGCTTCAGAGATACCTTTAACACACAGATTAGATATAACACTCGTATATAGTGAGCCTGGACCTAATACAATTAGATCCGCTTCCTCAATAGCTTCCACAGCTTCTTCCATTGGTTCTACATCCTCTGGCTCTAAAAATACACGTTCTATTTTTTTGTTTTTTTTAGGTATTTTAGATTCGCCATAGACAATTTCTCCATCTTCCATCACCGCATTTAATCTTACACTTGTATTTGTTGAAGGTATAACACGCCCTCTAATATTTAGTATTTCACTCAATTCTTTAACTGCATGTCCAAAATCGTTATTAATATTTGTAAGTGCAGCAATCAATAAATTACCTAAAGAGTGTCCTTCAACTTGATTTTCTTTAAATCGATATTGAAATAATTGTTCTATTGTCGATTCAGTTTCACTTAATGCTGAAATTACATTTCGTATATCACCTGGAGCAGGTATATCCATTTCGCTTCTTATCTTCCCAGTACTGCCCCCGTCATCGGCAACTGTTACAATTGTCGTAATATCTATAGGGTAGCCTTTTAAACCTCGTGCTAAAACGGATAAACCAGTACCTCCACCTATAAGTACAAGTTTAATTCTTCTCATCTTTATGCTTCACGCCACTTTCGACATGTGCATCTCTATGATGCACATAAACATTATAGTCAAAACTCTCTTTGAGTTCTGCTCCGATTCGTTTGGCTAATGCGACAGAACGATGTTGTCCACCAGTACACCCAATGGCAATAACAAGTTGAGATTTACCTTCTTTTTTGTAACCTGGAATCATAAATTTTAATAAATCTATTAATTTTTCATAAAAAGTTTCTGTTTCTTTCCACTTCATGACATATTTATAGACTGCTTCATCTTCACCAGTTAACGGTCTCAAATCATCAACATAGTGTGGATTAGGTAAAAATCTTACATCAAACACTAAGTCAGCGTCCATTTGAATACCATGCTTAAAACCAAAACTAGTTACATTTATATTAAAAGTTTGATAGTTACTTTGATTGAAATAATCACCAATACGTTTGCGCAATTCTTTTGGTTTCATTTGTGAAGTATCAATTGTATAGTTTGCCAAGCTTTTAATCTCAGTCAATAGTTCACGTTCTTCTTCAATAGATTCAATTAATGAGCGCTGTCCTCTTTCGTTCAATGGATGTGCACGACGTGTTTCTTTGTATCTGGAAATCAATTTTTCATCAGATGCTTCTAAAAACATCATATCAACGATAACATCTGAATCACCTTTGATTAAATCAATTTCTTTAACAAGTGACTTGAATAATTCTTTACCTCTTAAATCGATTGCAATCGCTACTTTTTGTAAAGAAGGATTACCTTGTCTCATAAGTTCGACGAATTTTGGTAAAAGAATTGGTGGTAAATTATCTACACAAAAATATCCAATGTCTTCTAAGCTCTGTATAACTACAGACTTTCCGGCACCTGACAAACCTGTAACAACTAATAACTCACTTTTCACAATATCTTGTTCTTCCGGTTGCATCTTTTCACACCATCCGTTGTTTATTTATCATAATAATAGTCCAATCGTTACGTTGAATCGCCTTTATATTCATTCTTTAAAGTGATTCATTTATAGCTAATAGTCTTATAGTATCATATACCATTTTACATGAAAAAGGTCGGAGGTAGTAGTCTAAGCATTTGTCAATATGAGATTATTTATATTGAGTGACTTTAATTTTTAAAATTTAATCATGACAACATTTCGACATGTATAATTTTTTATGTAAAAAAAGCTAGAATGTATTCACTTACAATCCACTGTAAGTTTGACATCCTAGCAATAATTGCATAACTGAGGTTCATTCATTAATTCTAATGCCTCAGTTAATTTTTAAATTATGCTTCAATTGTATCTTTAAGGTGTTCAATATATGCAATTGCACTTTGTGCTGCAATACTTCCATCACCTGTTGCAGTTACAATTTGACGTAAGCCTTTTTCACGAACATCGCCTGCTGCATAGATACCAGGAATATTGGTACTCATATCTTCATTAGTCAAGATATAACCAACTTCGTTTGTAATACCTAAATCTTGGAAAGGTACTGTTAATGGTTTCATACCGATATAAATGAATACACCATCTGCATCAAATGTTTGTTCTGCACCATCTTTAGTTGATTCTAAAGTGACAGAACCGACTTTTCCATCTTTTTCATTAATAGTTTTTAACGTATGACTCCAGATAAAATCAATTTTGTCGTTTTTAAATGCGCGATCTTGAAGTATTTTTTGTGCACGTAATTCATCTCTACGGTGAACGATTGTTACACTGTCAGCAAATTTTGTAAGGAATGTTCCTTCTTCAACAGCTGAATCACCACCGCCGATAACAAATAATTTTTTACCTTTAAAGAATGCGCCGTCACAAACTGCACAGTAACTTACACCACGACCGCCAAGTTCTTGTTCACCTGGAACACCAATTTTTTTATATTCTGCACCAGTTGAAATGATAACTGCATGAGCTGTAATTACATTATTACCAAGATTAATTTCTTTATATGATCCTTTATCTTCAATTGATTTAATATCACCATATTGATATTTTGCACCGAATTTTTTTGCGTGTTCAAACATTTTTGTAGATAAGTCTGGACCTGTAACCATTTCAAATCCTGGGAAGTTTTCAACTTCTTCTGTATTCGCCATTTGACCACCAGGCATGCCACGTTCTATCATTACAGTGCTTAAATTTGCACGAGATGCGTAAACTGCAGCAGTCATACCTGCTGGACCTGCACCGATAATTGCAATATCAAAATCCACTTGTTCAGCCATTTAATTGCCTCCTATTTAATAATTCATTATGCGCAGTATATATGATTTCTTGCATTTTATAAACTTATATGCTCACTAAATAATCGATTGTTTTATTTAAACGATATGCTGAGATATTGAACCAGTCTAACACTTGTTGTTTCGTCACTTTAATATCAGTGTTTCGAAAATACATATACACAAATGCCGCTACATAATCATCCACATTAGTTAAGTCTACTTTTTCAGAAATAATTGCTTCCGCTTGATCAATCCATATAATAAATAATTCTTCATTATTTTTCAATGATTCCACATCATAAAGCATTAACAAACCTCTATGAATAAAATCTAACTTATTTAATTTTAAATCTTGTATAAGGTATGTTAAATATAATTTTTCATAATCATTCATAGATTCTAGTACGCCCCAAATTTCTTGGGTCAATAATACTTCTCTTCCCTTTAATTGATTAAGTAAAAAAATGCCATACAATCTATGGTGACTATCGTCATTTAATAATAATGGTAAGATTTGTTGATCAAAGTAAGCTTTACTTTCTTCTATAACCCACGGAGCATGCCCAACGTCTACTTGCGTAATCTCTTGTAGTTTGGACCAAAAATATTTACTATCTTCCAAATTTCCTAAATAGTAATTATTATAACTGAGTGCATTGTACATTTGTATAGAAAGGAATTTTCCTTTTCTATATAGGGGCAGTAGTATCTTTTGTGATGCTTCATATTGTCTTAAATAACATAGAACGATACCTAATTTGAACGATTCGTCATCATTCATCGGCATTACTTTTCCTAAAATTTTTAAGTAACGTTGATATTTTTCTTTATCATTTGTGTTATATAGTAATAACGTATAATGACATAAGGCATGTACATCACTATTATCTTCACTCAATAAGCGTTCAAACATCTCTTTTGCCGTATCATATTCATTTAAATATAAATAACACATTGCTAACAAATTACGTACGACGCGATGTGCTTGTATGTCATCATTTTGATTTAAAATAAAATTCCTTGCTTCTGGTAAACGACCTTGGGAGAATAAATATTGAAAAATGAGTTGTATGGCAAATAGTTGACTTTCTGTTTCAATTTTTTCAGCAGAATGGTAGGAAACTTCAAACATCTCTTCAAGTTCATCTCTATAATCTTCATCATCAGACATTGTAATATAATTGATTCCAAATAGGAATGCTTTATTGGCTTCATTCATCGTAATATTAAGTTGGCTAAGTTGGAAATAGCTTTCTTCCACAAATTCATCTTGCGCTATACTTTCATAAAAAAGATGTTCCGCCTTATTACCTAGTCCTATATTTACTAGACATTCCGAATATTTTACTTTTGTATCAAAATCTTGAGGTGACATTTCAAGCACTTTTCTATAATGTTCTGCAGCCTTTTTATAATCTTGTTGGTGAAATTTTTGCTCACCTAATTTTTTATAAAATTGACTATCTAACTTCATCGGTATTACATTGTCGTTATGCGCCATCCATGATCACCTCCTATGTTTTTAACTTTTAATTTGTATGGGATTCCCATAAGCCAGCGAATTATCCGGTATATCTTTAGATACAACGGCGCCCGCACCTATCTTGACATTATTACCTATCGTAACACCAGGCAAAATAGTAACGTTCGCTCCAATTAATGTATTGTTTCCAATACAGACTGGCCCTGTTTTAAACTCATTCACTAGAAACTCATGCGTCAAAATAGTTGTGTTATATCCAATGACACAATTTTTACCTATTGTAATATATTCTGGATATAGTAAATCTGGAACAACTTTAAACGCAAATGCAGTTTCTGCTCCGATATTCATTTTTAGAAATTTACGATATATCCAATGTTTTAACTTTACTATAGGTAAATATCGACAAATTTCAATAATCACTGTTTGCTTGAAAATTTTAACAAACCTTATATAACGGTACATATGCCACAGTGGATTTCTGACTTGTGACTTTAGTCTTTTTAAATTCCGCATGCTATTTTATCACTTCACTTTGGTATTTGGCCATGATAACGGCCCAACATCTTTATAACGCGGCGAATGATATTTCACCCTTCTAACAATCATTATGATAATACCAACTAAAATTAAGATTATAGACATTAACTGTGCTACACGAATATCGCTTGTTAACATTAAACTATCCGTGCGCATGCCCTCCACGAAAAATCTCCCGATAGAATACCAAATTAAATAAAGGCAGAATGTATCACCAATACGTAGATGTTTTCTTAATAAAATCAATATAACAAAACCTAAGATATCCCATATAGATTCGTATAAAAATGTTGGTTGATAATATTTACCCTCAATGTACATATTATCAATAATAAAATTAGGGATATGTAAATTTTCAAGCACAGATCTTGAAACTGGTCCACCATGGGCTTCATGATTCATGAAATTCCCCCATCTTCCAATACCTTGTCCAAGAATCATACTAGGTGCAATTACATCACCAATTTGAAAAGGGTTAATGTTCTTTTGTTTACAAATAATAATGCCAGTAACAAATCCTCCAATTAAACCACCGTGTATCGCAATACCACCATGCCATATCATTGGTATCTCAATTGGATTTTGTATGTAATAAGGCCATTGAAAAATAACAAAATAGATTCTTGCCACAATAAAGCCTAATATTGCACTCCAAAAAATAATATCAACTAGCGTATCTTGGTCATAACCAATCTTTTTTACACTAGCTTGTGCTATGAAATAGCCTAATAGTATACCAGCCGCAATGATGATGCCGTACCATCGGACTGAAATCGGTCCTAATTCAAATGCAATAGGATCGATATAGTTTAATGTCAACATTACTTATTTCTCCTCACCATTATTACCATTACGTAAAATTTCTGCATTTAAACGATCATTAAATTCTTCAGCAGTATTAATACCCATAATGTTTAGTCTGTAATTCATCGCTGCTACCTCAATGATAACTGCTACGTTACGACCAGGTCTTACCGGTATCGTTTTCTTCGTGATTTCTGTATCTAAGATACGTAAAGTTTCTTCATTTAATCCTACACGGTCATATAATTTCTCTTTATGCCAATTTTCTAAATGAATATTCAAACGTAATCTTTTTTCTGTAAGAATTGATCCAGCACCAAATAAAGTCATAACATTAATAATGCCCAAACCTCTAATTTCTAGTAAATGTTCTATTAATTTTGGAGCTCTTCCAATTAATTCATCTTTACTAATTTCTCTTATTTCAACATTATCGTCTGCTACAAGTCTATGCCCTCTTTTAATTAATTCTAAAGCTGTTTCACTTTTACCAATACCAGAATCACCAGTTATTAGTACTCCTACACCATACACATCGACAAGCACACCGTGAAGCGACGTCGTTCTAGCTAGTTCATGTTCTAAAAACGTAGTCAAACGGCTCATTAATTGAGTAGTAGCAATTGTAGAAGTAATTAAAGGTGTTTCATGTTCTTTTGCAGCTTCAATCAATTCTTCTGGTGGTTCTAAATCTCTCGTCACAATAATTGCCGGTGTTTCAGGTCGGCATAATTTTCTCATGCGTCCTTTACGTTCTTCATCTGGCAATAAATTATAAAAAGATAATTCTGTAGTGCCTAATAATTGAATACGGTCTGAAGCATAGTGAGAGAAATACCCCGCCATTTCCAATCCAGGCCTTGAAATATCAGTGTTTTTAATTTGTTTATTTAGTCCTGCTTCTCCTGCAATCATTTCAAGTTCGAAGCGTTCTACTAAACTTTTTGTAGTTAACATTGGTTCACCTCTATCAATATTTCTCCGACATTTATAGTATATTTATTATCATATCAAAAAGAATAGATAATCCATATTAAAAAGTGTAGGAGATCAATAATTTAATTCATCACTTCTTAATTAATTATAAACGATATCTTCAATTTTTAGTTCGTTCATCTAATAATTATATATTTTTATAGTAAAACCAGAAAAAGAATCCTCACAAACAACACTATTATGTGTTATTTGTGAGGATTCTAATTTTGTACTTTTAATATAGTTCATCAATGTGTACTGAAACATGATTGTTTATTTAACTGTATCTCTCTCTAATACTGGTTTTAAATACCGTCCTGTATAACTTTCTTCAACTTCTGTAATTGCTTCAGGCGTACCAGTAGCAACAAGTGTACCGCCGCCATCGCCACCTTCTGGGCCTAAATCTATGACGTGGTCAGCCATTTTAATTACGTCTAGATTATGTTCTATAATAACTACAGTGTCACCATTTTCGACAAGTGTATTTAACACTTTTAACAGGCGGCTAATATCGTCAACATGCAAACCAGTTGTAGGTTCATCTAATATATAAATTGATCGACCTGTAGATCGTTTATGCAACTCTGAAGCAAGTTTCACACGCTGCGCTTCACCGCCAGATAAAGTAGTAGCAGGCTGGCCTAACGTTACATAGCCTAAACCAACATCTACTAATGTTTTCAATT
The DNA here is from genome assembly GCF_043107035.1 of Staphylococcus sp. 231237_7MaSpsaltlick. NCBI lineage: Bacteria > Bacillati > Bacillota > Bacilli > Caryophanales > Staphylococcaceae > Staphylococcus > Staphylococcus sp. 231237_7MaSpsaltlick. Next base: position 285,237 of record NZ_JBICNX010000005.1, on the reverse strand, counting down.
TACGATGAATTTTAGGTACATTTTCAAAGAAAGACGTAGCTTCTTCAGCTGTCATCGCTAAAATATCAGCAATATTTTTTCCTTTGTATGTTACTTCTAAAGTTTCACGGTTATATCTAGAGCCACCACAAACTTCGCAAGGGACATATACATCAGGTAAGAAATGCATCTCTATTTTTATAATACCATCACCTTTACACGCTTCACAACGCCCACCTTTAACGTTGAAACTAAAGCGTCCTTTTGTATAACCTCTAACTTTTGCTTCATTTGTCTGCGCAAAGATATCTCGTATATTATCAAAAACACCTGTATACGTAGCTGGGTTAGACCTTGGTGTCCGGCCAATCGGAGATTGATTGATATCAATTATACGATCTAATTGGTCTATACCTTGAATTTCATCATAATCTCCAGGTTTTACTTTAGATTTATTAATGTGTTTTGCTAATGATTTATATAGTATTTCATTCACTAATGTACTTTTACCAGAACCAGAAACCCCTGTGACAACAGTCATTGTTGAAAGTGGGAAATCAACATCTACGTCTTTCAAGTTGTTACTTCTAGCACCTTTCACGCTAATTTTGCGATCTGTAATCTGCCTACGTGCTTCTGGTACTTCAATGCGTTTTTGTCCACTTAAATATTGGCCCGTTAATGATTTCTTATTATTCATTACCTGTTTCGGTGTCCCACTCGCAACGATTTCTCCACCATGTTCACCAGCGCCCGGACCAACATCAACTAAGAAGTCTGCTGCGCGCATTGTATCGTCATCATGTTCAACAACGATTAAGGTGTTACCTAAATCACGCATTTCTTTTAACGTATTAATTAAACGATCATTATCCCTTTGGTGCAAGCCGATAGAAGGTTCATCTAATACATAAAGTACACCTGAAAGTCTCGAACCAATCTGAGTCGCAAGGCGAATACGTTGTGCCTCGCCACCAGATAGCGATCCAGATGCACGATTCAATGTTAAATATTCAAGTCCAACGTTATATAAGAATTCTAATCTTGAATTGATTTCTTTTAAGATTTGATTAGCAATTTTTCTATCTTGTTCAGATAATTCTATATGTTCATAACTATGCAACGCTTCCTTAATGGATTGTTCAACGACATCACCAATATTTTTTCCGGCGATGTAAACAGATAGCGCTTCGCGACTTAAACGTTTACCATGACAAGTTTCACACGGCAATTCAGTCATATATTTACTCATCATTTCTCTTACCAATTCAGATGGAGAATCATGATATCTTCTATTTATATTATTGATTACTCCTTCAAACTCCATTGTACGTTTGCGCGTTTGTCCATTACGTTGTGTGAATGTAAATTCAATTTCTTTACCTTTTGAACCATATAAAATGATATCCTTTTGTCGATCTGTAAGTTTTTTAAAAGGTTTGTCCATATTTATTTTAAACACTTCACAAACACGACTTAACAATGTTGGATAATAATCAGAACTAGATGATTCCCAAGCAACAATAGCGCCTTCGTTTAACGTTTTATTAGCATCAGGAACAACTAAATCTAAATCAACAGTAAGTGTTTGACCTAAGCCACCACAGGTTGGACATGCACCAAATGGACTGTTAAAACTAAACATACGTGGTTCTAATTCGCCAATTGAAAATCCACAAATCGGACAAGCATGATTTTCCGAGAATTTTAACTCTTCGCCGTCAATGATATCCACTATAAGGCTACCTTCAGAAAGTTGTAATGCTGTTTCGATAGAGTCTGCCAAGCGTGATTCAATGCCTTCTTTAACAACTAAACGGTCGATGACTACTTCGATAGTGTGGTTTTTGTTTTTATCTAATGCAGGCACTTCATTTACATCAGTTATTTCACCATCTACTCTTACACGTACGTAACCTTTTTTACTAATGTCATCAATTAATTTCTCTTGTGCACCTTTTCTATGGGTAATTACTGGCGCAAGAATTTGAATCTTAGAACGCGCCTCTAATTTCATGACTTGATCGACCATCTGCTGTACTGTTTGTGATTCTATTTCAATGCCATGATTAGGACAAAATGGTTTCCCAATGCGTGCATAGAGTAATCTAATATAATCATAAATTTCTGTTACGGTTGCCACAGTAGACCTTGGATTTTTACTCGTTGTTTTTTGATCTATTGAAATAGCTGGTGATAATCCCTCTATCGTGTCTACGTCTGGCTTATCCATTTGGCCTAAAAATTGTCTTGCATATGCACTTAATGATTCCACATACCTACGTTGTCCTTCAGCATATATTGTATCAAATGCTAAAGATGATTTACCTGAACCTGAAAGTCCAGTCATAACTATAAGTTTATCTTTAGGTATTTCTATATCAACATCTTTTAAATTATGGGCACGTGCCCCTTTTACTACAATGGATGGTTGCTTCATTTGTGTCACCCTTCTGCTTTTAATTCAAATAACATATCCCTAAGCTCTGTAGCTTTTTCGAAATCTAAATCTTTCGCTGCTTGCTTCATTTCTTTTTCTATATTTGCAATTGTCTTTTCGCGTTCTTTCTTTGTCATTTTCTTAGGAACTTCCGTTTGTTGTTGATCATTAGTTTCATTGTTATCAACAGTAGCACTAATCACATCATGTATCTTCTTATTAATTGTCATAGGAGTAATGTTATATTTTTCATTATATGCTTCTTGGATAGTGCGACGTCTTTCTGTTTCATCCAACGCATAACGCATAGAGTCAGTAATCTTGTCTCCATACATAATAACTTCACCACGACTATTACGTGCAGCACGTCCAATTGTTTGAACAAGTGATCTTTGTGAACGCAAGAATCCTTCTTTGTCTGCGTCTAATATCACTACAAGAGATACTTCTGGTATATCAATACCCTCTCTTAATAAATTAATTCCGACAATGACATCATATGTGCCCATTCGTAAGTCACGAATAATTTCAATTCGTTCTAGCGTTTTAATTTCTGAATGTAAGTAGTTAACTTTTACGCCTGCTTCTTTCAAATAGGTAGTTAAATCTTCACTCATTTTTTTAGTTAAAGTAGTTACTAGGACACGCTCATTTCGATCAATACGGTCTTGAATTTCCCCAATTAAATCGTCAATTTGATTTTCAGTTGGCCTAACTTCAATCTTAGGATCCAATAAACCTGTTGGTCTGATAATTTGTTGTACCATCTCATCTGTATGTTCTAATTCAAATGGACCTGGTGTAGCAGATACATAGACTAGTTGCTTAGTCTTATCTTCAAACTCTTCAAATTTTAATGGTCTATTATCTAAAGCACTCGGTAAGCGGAATCCATGGTCAACCAATACTTGTTTACGAGCACGGTCGCCGTTATACATACCTCTAATTTGTGGTAACGTAACATGTGACTCATCAATCATTACTAACCAATCATCACCAAAGTAATCTAAAAGCGTATAAGGTGTTGAACCTGTTGGTCGTAAAGTAAGATGAACGGAATAGTTTTCTATTCCTGAACAAAAGCCCATTTCTCTCATCATCTCTAGGTCATAGTTTGTACGCTGTTCTAAACGTTGCGCTTCTAGTAATTTATTTTCAGAACGTAATTCAGTCAAACGTGTTTCTAATTCATTTTCAATTCTTTGGATAGCTAATTTCATTTTTTCTTCACGTGTTACGAAGTGGGAAGCTGGGAAAATGGCAAAGTGGTCTCGTTCTCTTAACACTTCACCAGTTAAGTAGTTTACTTCACGAATGCGATCTATTTCATCACCAAAAAATTCTACTCTAATACACATTTCTTCTCTTGAGGCTGGGAATATTTCTACTACATCACCTCTAACACGGAATGTACCACGTCTAAAATCAATATCATTTCTCGTATATTGCACATCAACTAATTTTTTTAGCAATTCACTTCTATCCATTTCCATGCCGACACGAACACTTACAACTAAATCACGATATTCTTCTGGGTTACCCAAACCGTAAATACAACTTACACTGGCTATGATAATGACATCATCTCTTTCAAATAATGCACTAGTTGCTGAATGTCGTAATTGATCAATTTCATCATTAATAGAGGCATCTTTTTCTATAAAAGTATCTGTTGATGGCACGTAAGCTTCTGGTTGATAATAATCATAATAACTGACAAAATATTCTACTCTATTTTCAGGGAAGAATTCTTTGAATTCGCTATATAATTGACCTGCTAGCGTTTTATTATGTGCAATAATTAATGTAGGTTTACCCACTTGTTTAATAACGTTACTCATTGTAAAAGTTTTACCTGTACCTGTAGCTCCAAGTAACGTTTGATGTCTTTTTCCTTCATTGACACCATTCACAATTTTTTTTATAGCTTCTGGCTGATCCCCTTGGGGCTCAAAATCAGAATGTAGTTTAAACGGATAATGTTCCATATTAACCCATACCTCCTATATCATTTCTAACGCTTAGAACCTATTTCAAATTTCCTTATTAGGTTATATATATATTACTTATTTGGCGTAATTTTTTCCGAAGGTGCTCATACTCGTTACATATTTTAACAGATTAACAAACACGAAAGCAAACATTTGTTCGTTTTAGTTAATCTTGTTCTCTATAAATAAAAAACAAACATAGTCAATCTACCATGTTTGCATAAATTAGGATTATAATCATATTCTTGATTATCTCAAGCCATATAATTATAAAGCGCTTATTCAATTATAGCAATTGGGTTGCTCAATACTTACTTTTCATTCGTCTTCTTTTTTGTGCAATTCTAATTGATCAATAATGAGATACCCTGCCAACATAGACACTACATCTATAAAAATAATCCATTCGCTATGGAAGAATCCTTTTTGTACAGACGCACCTATTATAACTAATGTCAGAATTGTGCCTACCCATTTATTTCTCGTTAATACACTAAATAACACAACAAAAATACAAGGAAAAAAAGCCGCAAGCGCATACCAAATCATTCGTTTCACCCGTTTCTATTATTCAAAATAGCCATGGTTGTTTCTCGTAATTCTGATTTTGGAATAAATTTTTCTGTCAACATTTCAGGAATGATATTTTCTATAAAATCTTGTACCGAGCTAAGGTGATCAAATTGCATGATTGTCTCTAATGACATTTCATATATTTCAAAAAATAATTGTTCTGGGTTACGTTTTTGAATTTCTCCAAATGTTTCATATAATAAATCTATTTTATCAGCTACCGAAAGCAATTGACCTTCTAACGAATCATCCTTACCTTCTTGTAGTCTTTCTCTATAGATAGCTTGATATGGTTCTGGAATCTCTTCATTTATAAAATGATCTACCATTTCCTCTTCTACTTGTGAGAATAATTTCTTTAATTCTCCACTAGCATATTTTACAGGTGTTTTAATATCTCCTGTAAATATTTCTGCGAAATCATGATTTAATGCCTTTTCATATAAGCTTTTCCAATCCACTTCATTCCCATGATATTCTTCAACTGTCCCTAAATATTGAGCTATTTTAGTTACTTTGAATGAGTGGGCAGCGACGTTATGCTCGAAATACTTAAATTTACCTGGCAATCTAATTAATTTTTCTAAATCAGATAAGCGTTTAAAATATTGATGTACTCCCATGACATCGCCTCCTAAGTTTATTTAATGAATCATTATACTTATTTTCATAATATCACTCAACAAATAAAATGTCTTACTAATATCCTTGAAAATAAATATTTAATATAATGAGGGAGTGGAACAGCGAAATCACATTACGCTACAATGATTTCATTGTCCCACTCCCTCGTACAGAATCTTCAACTTATTAAAACTTTTTCTATATTCATTCTATCAAATTAATATAGCTATCGATTTCGCTCATTATATTATAAAATAAATTATTAATATATTTGTAGACTGAGGGCTATGGTATTTGTTAGTGAATATAATTATACTGTCCTGTGTTATGTACAGTTCTATAAGATTTTTGGCCTACCCCTTGCCAGTTCATCTCTGACACAAGGATTGACCCATCTGAATTTTTACGTTCCACTACACCTACATGGCCATAGTTGCCTGCAGTGCTTTGAAAAATAGCTCCAACTTCTGGCGTATGGTTTACTTGATAGCCATTTTGGCGAGCTGCTGAAGCCCAATTATTTGCGTTCCCCCATAAATTACCTACAGACTTTCCTAGTTGCTGTCGTCTATCGAAAGCGTAATATGTGCACTGTCCCCAAGTATAATAGTTATTACCATTTGAAGCTTGTTGCACTGGACTATGCTGTCCTGTAGATTCCGCATTTTGATTGGCATACGTATATTGGTTGTCTACCCCTGTGTCTTGTGAGTTAACATATGACCATGCTTGTGGTGCAACAGATGATACACTTGATGAAGTTGCAATATGATTTGGTATTGATTGTTCATAAGTAGTTGCATTGTAATTATCATTTTGCTCACCAACATGTTCACTAAATATTTGCTGTAATTGATTGTTTAAATGTGCTGAACCTTTCTCAGAGACTGCTATAAGTTGACCTGGATAAATCATTTCTCTTAAATTTGGATTTAACTGGACAATTTGATCAACTGTAAGTTGATGTGCTGTTGCGATACTTTGAATTGAATCACCAGCTTTTACTTCTACAATATCATCATCTGGAAGTACTAATCTTTCTCCTGCTTGCACATATTCTCTTTTATCTATTTGGTTTAAGCTTTGAATTTCATTAGTTGATGTTGCAAATGCTTGAGCTATATCTGTTAATTTAGCATTTTCTTTCACTGTATGGATTTGGTCTGCAGATGCTACACCATTTATTCCAAAAAACATTGCTGCCGTAGTTATAGAAAATGTTAACCCTTTCTTCATTAAGTATTTCATCCTTTACTGTCTTAATTTTAATCAACAATAATATAGCACATAACCCCTAGACATTTGCGATTGTTATTATACTGTAATACAACAGTCAATTTTGAATTTAAATGAGTAAATTTATTTCATTGAAAAATAGCTCAGCACCTTGACATCACTGTATTTAAAGAAACAATATCATTTCACCACTACTAGACTATGTAATATTTAAAAATGTATTTTGCATCCAATAATTTATATTTTAAAATCATAAAAAATATGCAATTATATGTTTATCCTCTTTTTAAATGTATAACTACCTCTCTCTTTACGTTTAGTTCACATGTCATTCATTTGCTATCTGCTATAAAATTCCAAAAAATAAAGGAACGAGATATCAATCAATATTTTACAATTGATTACTACCTCATCCCTTATATACTACCAAATTTCAGATTGCTATTTTATTTCGTGTAATTTAGTTTCATTTGTGATTATTTTTCACTATGATCCATCTGGCTACGTAAATATGCTTCTATAAATGAATTGATATCTCCATCCATTACCGCATCAACTTTCCCAGTTTCTGCATTAGTACGATGGTCTTTAACCATAGCATATGGATGAAATACATAAGATCTGATTTGACTACCCCAGCCTATGTCTTTTTGTTCTCCTCGAATTTCTGCCATTTCTTGTTCTTGTTCTTCAATTTTCAATTGATATAATTTAGATTTCAAAGTCTTCATAGCCGCTTCTCTGTTTTTAATTTGAGAACGTTCATTTTGGTTATTTACAACGATACCAGTTGGATGGTGTGTGATTCGGATGGCTGATTCAGTTTTATTAATGTGCTGCCCGCCTGCACCTGATGCTCTAAAAGTATCAATTGTAATGTCATCTTGATTAACTTCAATTTCTATCTCAGTATTATTAAATTGTGGGATTACGTCACATGATGCAAATGATGTGTGTCTACGTCCTGAAGAATCAAATGGAGAAATTCGAACAAGACGATGCACACCCTTTTCAGCTTTCAAATAACCATAAGCATTATGACCTTTTACAATTATAGTCACGCTTTTAACTCCAGCTTCGTCACCAGGTAAGTAGTCAGCAATTTCTACTTTAAAGCCTTTTTGCTCACAGTAACGTTGATACATTCTCAAGAGCATGTTAGTCCAATCTTGCGACTCAGTACCACCTGCACCAGGATGTAACTCCATAATAGCGTCGTTTGTATCATAAGGGCCATCTAGCAACAATTGTAATTCAAAGTTGTCTAACTCACTTTCAAATGAATAGACTTCTTGTTCTAATTCTTGCTTCAATGTGTCATCATTTTCTTCTAATAACAATGCTCTTGTAGTGTCCATATCTTCCAGAGTTGATTCGAGAGACCTATAAGCATTAACAATTGATTTTAAAGCATTATTCTTATCAATCACCTTTTGTGCTTTATCTTGGTCATCCCAAAATGTAGGATCTGTCATCATCTCTTCAAATTCTTTAATATTCGTCTCTTTTTCCTCTAAGTCAAAGAGACCCCCTAAGTTGTTCTAATCTTTCTCTATAAGCATCAATATTACGCTTAATTTCTGATAATTCCATTTTGCATCTCTCCTATTATCATTTAAATGAAATACTTACACTTACTTATTAATCTCATTTATTTTATCCAACGTCACTATTCTACAGAACTTTGACTTAACATTTCAACTTTACATTGAATCTTCTCTATATTCAGCATATTGTTTTAAGACAAAAAATTAAACCGGAAGTTAATGATATGACTATCAATGCTCCCGGTTTAATTTATAATCACATGTGTTACGCACCGTGACAGTTTTTATATTTCTTACCGCTACCACAAGGACAAGGGTCATTTCTACCAATATGTTCGTCTTTAACATATGGAGATGATTTAACTTTTTCTTTACCATCTTCTGCTGAAACATGTTCAGCTTTACCAAAGTCTGTAGCTTTATCTCTTTCCACGTCATCTTCAACTGAAACGACTGATTTAAGAATATATTTACTTACATCTTCTTCAATATTTTGCATCATTGTATCAAACAATTGATGGCCTTCATTTTGATAATCACGCAACGGATTTTGTTGACCATAAGAACGTAAATGTATACCTTGTCTAAGTTGATCCATTGTATCAATATGATCAGTCCAATGTGTATCAATAGAACGTAGTAAAATCATACGTTCAAATTCGTCAAATTGTGTACCAATCTTTTCTTTTTGATCTTTTAATGCTACCTCAACTTTATTCCAAACGATTTCAATGATATCCTCTTTATCTTTGCCTTTAATGTCTTCAACTTTTAAGTCGCCTTCATTTAAAAATACATCATCGATATAATTAATGAATGGTTCATAATCTGGTTCATCTACTTCTTCATTCACATGGTAGTGAACACCTCTTTCTAATGTTGAATATAGCATTTGATCTACTAAATCACCACTTGTATCACTATCAATAATATTATTACGTTCGTTATAAATAATTTCACGTTGCTTACGTAATACATCATCATATTCAAGCACGCGTTTACGCGCATCGAAGTTATTACCTTCAACACGTTTCTGTGCAGATTCCACTGCACGTGAAACCATTTTAGATTCGATTGGTGTAGAGTCATCCATGCCTAAGCGGTTCATCATATTTTGTAAACGCTCTGAACCGAAACGGACCATCAATTCATCTTGAAGTGATAAATAGAAACGGCTATCACCTTTGTCACCTTGACGACCAGAACGGCCACGTAATTGGTCATCGATACGACGAGATTCATGTCTTTCCGTACCAATAACTGCAAGTCCGCCAATTTCTTCAACGCCTTCACCTAGTTTAATATCCGTACCACGGCCTGCCATATTTGTAGCAATTGTAACAGCACCACGTTGTCCAGCGTTGGCAACAATATCTGCTTCACGTTCATGATTTTTAGCATTTAATACGTCGTGACGTACGCCGTTTTTCTTTAATAAGTTAGAGATGTACTCACTGGTTTCAACAGCGACAGTACCTAAAAGTACAGGTTGTCCTTGTTTATGTTTTTCAATTACATCTGCGACTACTGCATCAAACTTACCTTTTTGACTGATGTATATCAAATCTGGTTTGTCTATACGTTGTACCGGTTTATTCGTTGGAATTTGAGTTACAGTCATGTTATAAATATTTCTAAACTCTTCTTCTTCCGTTTTTGCAGTACCCGTCATACCTGATAATTTATTGTACATTCTGAAATAGTTTTGGAATGTAATAGATGCCATTGTCTTAGATTCATTTTGAATTTTCACGCCTTCTTTGGCTTCAATAGCTTGGTGTAACCCTTCAGAGAAACGACGGCCTGGCATTGTACGACCTGTAAATTGATCGACAATAAGTACCTCACCATCATTGACCATGTAATCTACATCTCGTTGTAATGTTACGTGTGCGCGTAGGGCAGTATTAATATGGCTAATAATATCAACATTTTTCACATCATATAGGTTATCGATTTTAAACATACGTTCAGCTTTGTCGATACCTTGTTCTGTTAATTGAACTGCTTTTGTTTTCTCATCGAAATTATAGTCATCTTCACTTTTTAGCATTTTTGCGAACACATTTGCTTGAGTATACAGAGAAGTAGATTTCTCTGCTTCACCCGAAATTATTAATGGTGTACGTGCTTCATCGATTAGAATAGAATCAACTTCATCAATAATAGCAAAGTTTAATGGTCTCATAACTCGCTCTTCTGCATAATTCACCATATTATCACGTAAGTAGTCAAAACCTAGCTCATTGTTTGTACTATACGTAATGTCACATGCGTAGGCTTCTCTCTTTTCATTTGTTGTCTTACTATTTAAATTTAACCCAACAGATAATCCAAGAAACTCATATAATTCAGCCATTTCTTGACTTTGAACACTAGATAAGTATTCATTGACTGTAATAACGTGGACGCCACGCCCTGTTAAAGCATTTAGATATACTGGCATCGTTGCTGTTAATGTTTTACCTTCACCAGTTCTCATCTCAGAAATATCGCCACCATGAATTGCGATACCGCCCATAACTTGAACTTTATATGGACTCATATTGAATACACGCTTTGCACCTTCTCTTACGATTGCAAAAGCTTCTGGTAGAATATCTTCTAGTATTTTATTTTGTTTTTTTATATCTTCTTCAGCTTGTAATTGTTCTTGAAATGCTTTTGTTTTTCCTTTAATCTCTTCATCAGTTAATATCGACATATCCTCTTCTAATGCAAGGACTTTGTCGGCTAATTTACCAAGGCGTTTTATTTCTTTTTTATTGCCATCTGCAATTTTTGATAAAAAACCCATTTTGTTCGCTCCTTTAGCTTAATAACTCTTAGCTTACAACAACTTATATTATCATTAATAAGCTTAAATTTACACTTATTGACTTCAATATATTTATTAATTCTGACATCAAACATAAACTTTGGTTATTTTTAATTCGTCTTTGAAACTTTACTCACTAAAAATATACACAAATACATGTATAACTTTCAAATTATTTCATAGTAACATAGCAAAAAATGAGCGTCCACGATTTAACTTAATCATGAACGCTACTATTATTTAATATGAAACTAAATTAAAATGTTATTCAGTTGTTTCAATTAGCCCATATTTACCATCTTTTCTCTTGTATACAATGCTTGTTCCATCTGTTTCTCGATCTGTAAAAATAAAGAAATCATGCCCTAATAAATCCATTTGCAATACCGCTTCTTCTGAATCCATTGGTTTCAAACTGAAATTTTTAGCACGAATGATTTCGATTTCGTTTTCAGAATCATCATTTTGAGTTTCTACTACTTCATTTTCTTCTGGTAGTGAGGCAAACGCTTCTTGCTCACCACGATTTCTATTTCTACGATTTACACGTGTTTTGTATTTTCTAACTTGTCTTTCAAGTTTGTTATTAATTAGGTCAACGCCCGCATACAAATCATTGTTACGTTCTTCAGCTCGTAATGTAACATTTTTCAATGGAATAGTTACTTCTATTTTAGTAGCTGAGTTATGATACGTTTTTACTTTAACATGTGCAGTGGCATTTGGCACATCATTAAAATAACGTTCAAGTTTACCAATTTTCTCCTCAATATAGTTGCGAATCGCATCAGTAATAGTGAGGTTCTCCCCGTGAATTTCAAATCTGATCATAATAATCGACTCCTTTAAAACCTCTATATTGGTAATATTGCTTACTCTTATAATACCACTTTTATGTTATCGTGCAAACGTAAACACATCGAATTTTCTGATTTTTCTAATAAGTAGGGTCGCTAACGCCTTGTGAACCGTTAACCCTGTAGTATATATATCATCTACAAGTAATATATTCTTATTTTCTAAATCTATATTTTGCGCAACTTCAAACGGGTTAATTAGCTCGGCACGATGCAATTTTCCTAATGATGATTGTTTCGGCCTTACTTTTGCAATTAATAAAGATTCGTATGGTACATTCATTTGATCTAATACACACGTCACAGGGTTAAACGTACGTGTTTGATCTTTTTCTATCGACGAAGGTATAGGTACAATATAATCGTAACGCACTTTAGGCAGTCGCATTTGGGCAGCTAACACTTCGCTAAGCGCCACATCTTTCATAAATTTATATTGGTGTATTAACTGTTTTACAATTCCTTCGTATTGATAGTCACAATAAAGTTGATGCATTAGTTTGAATTGTGTAATCAAAAATTTACAGTCTAAACAATCTTTTTCGTTTACAGCTAATTGTTTCAAACATCGTGAGCACCGATTTTCTGGTAAAAGTTTAACATTTTGCCACCGTTCTAAGCATCTTTCACAAAATTTTGTTGCTTTTCTATAAAAAGTCTTAGCATTAAAGTCTTCAATATATGTTGCCTGGCACTGTATGCATTTAGTCATCTATCCACCCCTTTTTACGAGCTATTTGATTCATACGCCTAATGTTTTTACGTGCTTTTATCATTTTAAATGTGACGCCTTCATGTAGAAATAAAACAAGTCCACTTGGATCTTCTCGCTTGCGTCCAACCCTTCCTGCAATTTGAATTAATGCATTGGTTGAAAAGTGATGACTATTGCAGACTACGACGTCCAAGTTAGCCATCGTAAAACCACGTTCTAAGATTGTTGTTGTAAAAACAATTCGATACTTTCCAGCTCGTAAGTCCTTTACTTTTTCAAAACGGTATACATCATCACTATGAATATAAGTTATTGACGTGAATTTGTTTTTGTATTGCTTATATGTTTCTTTCATTAGTTGAATATTATTAAAAAATACAAGAGTATAGCGTTGATTAGCAATCTGCTTTCTTAAAATATTTAATAGTTTTATTTGAATTTTGTGTGGTTTTAAGTTGAAGTTTTTAAATTGAGGTATCGGGAGTGAATGTCTATGAAAACGTGCTGGTAAGATAATCATATCTGTACATTTCATTTGTTGGAGTAGTTTTTTCGGCGGTGTAGCAGTCATATAAACGTGGGAACACTGTTTTTTTGACGCGTGTTTAACTGCTTCAAATAAAGAAGGGTCTATGTCTAAGGGGAAAGCATCTACTTCATCAACAATAATTAAATTAAAATGTCTTTTAAAACGATACAACTGATGTACAGTTGCTATGACGAAATGACCGTTATATTTTTGGGTTTGCCCTTGGTATAAAACATCAATATCTTCTTGCTGAAAGCTATCTGCAATTCTCATGCTCACCTCAATTACAACATCCACTCTAGGAGAAACAATGGCAATATTATACCCTTTACTACGCGCATATTGGATAGCTTCAAATATCATTTCTGTTTTTCCTGCACCTGTAACGGCATATAATATCTTTGACTGAAACGCTTTTATAGCCGCTAAAATTTTATTGGATGCATAACTTTGTTGTTCCGAAAGGTCAAATGGTAATTGAAATGCGCCTTGCGAAACGTGGCTTTGCGATGCGGTAATAAAAACTGAATGTACATTATCCATTCTTCCTAAATTAATACAATTTCGACAATAAACAATGTATTTATTCAAAACTGCTGAAAAGTATTTATAGTAATGGCTTGGTTGGTTAGTGTGACACTGTATACAATGCCATTTGTTATTTTTTATAATTACACCTTTTGATACACGGCTGATCTTTTCATTGGTTAAAAGTGATTTATCTATAATTAATTTCCCATAATATTTTATCGTCCTTTACCTCCAAATAAAGACATGTGGCAACGAAACCTGACATGTCTTTATTGTAAAAATATTATTTTGTACGGATGGTGCGCCCAACATAACCTAACCCAATTCCCCCAGAGCCTAAATGCGCTGCGATTACAGGTCCAAAACTTGAACGATAAACTGGGTATTGCGCATAATTTTCTTCTAACTCGTTTTGAATCCAATCTGAGTCTTCCGCAATATCACCTTCAATAACAAATAGTGTGACTTCTTCAAACTCTTTTACTTCTGCAATGACTTTATCAATCATTTTACGCAAAGCACGTTTTTTTGTTCTCACTTTCTCATCAGGTACTATTTTACCATCATCAAATTTTAATACTGGTTTCATTTTTAACATTGTACCGATCCATGCTTGTGCACCAGTTATTCTACCGCTTTTTTGTAGATTTTTTAAGTCATCTACCATTAAGACTGCGCCAGTATCTTCACGCATGGCATATAGCTCTTCAATGATTGCTTGCGGCTCAAAGTTTTGTTCAATCATTTCAATCGCTTTGAGTACATATGCGCCTTCAACCATTGCCGCTAATTTTGAATCAAACGTATGGACATTAATGTCTTCAACCATTTCTCCAGCTTGAGTAGCTGTTTGATAACAACCACTAATGCCTCCAGATAAAAACACACAGATGACATCTGTATAACCTTCTTCACTTAGTTGTTCGAACTTATCCAAAAAATCACCGATCGCAGGTTGGCTAGTTGTTGGAATTGTATTCGAGGTCTTCATGCGTTTATAAAATTCATCTGTAGATATTGTTGCATTCTCAACAAAATTTTCACCAGAATCAAAAGTGACACTCAATGGAGCCACTTTTATATTATATTTGTCAATTAACGTTTGAGATAGATAACTCGTTGAATCTGTCAAGACAGCGATTTTCATCATAATCCTCCTCAATTATACTCACAACTATAATACCTTACTTTTGCTTAAAAGAAAATTCATTTTAACATTTAATCTATAATTCAATACAGTGTATAATATTAGTTAATAACTGATTCACTGAAAGTAACTAAACGTATAATACATAATTGAGGTGACTATAAATGGATGACATAATCAAAACAATCAAACAAGAACATAAGATTGAAAATATAATCAGTAAGTCGCGTTTTATAGCGCATATTAAACCTGTTGAATCAGAAGAAGAAGCAAAAGCGTTTATAGCAGCTGTCAAAGCAGAACATAAAGAAGCTAATCATAACTGTTCAGCATATACAATTGGTGACCAAATGAATATTCAAAAAGCAAATGATGACGGTGAACCAAGTGGTACAGCCGGCGTGCCGATGTTAGATATTCTTAAAAAGCTTGAGATCCATAATGCATGCGTGGTGGTTACACGTTATTTCGGTGGTATTAAATTAGGCGGTGGCGGTTTAATACGCGCCTATAGTGGTGCTGTGAGAGACGTTATATTTGATATAGGACGTGTTGCTTTACGTTCTGCTATACCTACCACTGTAACTATAGGTTATGATTTAACTGGTAAATTTGAATATGAATTAGAAAGTACACCTTTCTTATTGCGAGACCAAAACTACACGGATAAAGTAAGTTACCAAATTGATGTTGTTAATTCCGATTATGATACCTTTCTAGAATTTTTAAATCGCACTACCTCAGGTAATTATACTTTAATTGAAGGTGAAACAGTTCGTCTACCTTTCGATATTCCTACAAATTAATTTTTTGTGATGCTAAATTAACGTCCAATTAATATAAATACACAACACATTTTAAACAAAAAATACACCTCCTATAATCAGGAGGTGCATTTCTATTGCTATGAGCAATATTTTATATATTATTTGTGATAATCATCATGCTGTTCTTTATTTTCAATTAATTTTAATAATGGTCGATACTCGTCATCAATGAGTCCTGTAAATTCAACGATAAGTTCAATCGTGATTAAAATCAAAATAAACATCATGAGTACGCCCCATGGTTGAGATAGGTATAATATAATACTAGCAAGACTAAATAAGATTGCTATAGAATATATCAATAGTACAGTTTGACGATGTGAATAACCGAGTTCTAAAAATTTATGATGGAGATGCGATTTATCAGCTTGCATAATATGCTGACCTTTCTTCACACGACGAATCATAGCAAAGAGCGTATCAATAAATGGTACAGCTAAAATAACAATCGGGAAGAATAATGATACAAAGGTAATATTTTTAAACCCAAGCAGTGATAAGAAACCTACAATAAAACCAACAAGCAAAGCACCACTATCGCCTAAAAAGATTTTTGCTGGATGGAAATTAAAGAATAAGAATCCCAGAAGCGCTCCAATTAAAACACTACAAATCATCATAATAAATATATTTGCTTGTAAGATAGCTATAAAACCTATTGTCATTAATGCAATCATTGAGACACCAGATGCTAAGCCATCTAGTCCATCGATTAAATTAATTGCATTAGTAATTGCTACAATCCAAACAACTGTAATCGGTATCCCAAGAATACCAAAATGAATCGTAGGTCCAATAGGTAAAGAAATAAAATCAATAGTCACACCATAATAAACAACAACAAGTGCTGCAATTACCTGACCTAATAATTTAATTATCGGCTTCAAATCATAAATATCATCTATGAGTCCAACCAAGTAGATTAACACTGACCCAATAACCAGAGGTTTAACTTCCGTTTCTATAGGATGTCCAAGCCATATCCCTACCAAGAATGATATGAGTATTACAGTTCCACCAAGTACGGATATAGGTTTAGTATGTACCTTTCTAAAATTCGGTTGATCTACAATCCCTAATTTATGTGAAACCTTTATAACTATTGGTGTAAGTATCAAACTGACAATCATTGAAAAAATGATTAATAATAATGTGTACATCAGTTCACCTTCATTAATATAATTCTGTTTTATTTTTTATTTCAAAATCCTAAGTTGAAAATAATTATTCAAATTAATTGTAAGCTAATCATTATCTATTTTATCCACTCATGCAAATTTAAATTTAAAAATTTAATTACAGTCGTTATATAGTATGATATATTACATAATTCTATAATACCCTATACACTTTTACTTATACAACTTGAAATGCAATAATTGATAAGTCGCAGGATTTTTTCTTAAGTATTTAAATTTCAAGAGTGAATCATTGTATATTCACTCAAAAAATAATTTTAACACGAATATTAAGTGAATGTTATAAATTTCTATTTTCATAAAGATGACAAATTGTAAGTTTTCACTTACAATAACTAAATGTTTATTAAAGAGGAGTGTAAAGTTAAATGTTTGAAGCTATCATCTACAATATTTCTGTTACAGTAGCAGGTATCTATTTATTTCACCGCTTACAGTATTCAGAGAATAAAAATATGGTGTTTTCTAAAGAATATGTTACTGTTTTAATGACTATAGTAGCACTTTTACTATCCGCTTACCCCGTACCATTATTTAATCAATACACACTTTACTTAACCTTCATACCTATACTATTCTTAGGTAGATATACGAATATGTTTTATACTGTGCTTTCGGCGTTAATCGTAGGTTTAGTAAACGTTCTAATTGGTGATTATACTATCATTGCTGCTATGATACTCATTGTTATTGCTATAATTGTTGGGGCTGTTGGGCCATTTTTAAAACAAAACGATATTATTTCACTACAAATTCTTAATGTAATTACACTTGTTATTTTCCTAATTTTATCACTCATAAGTCCATATTACGAAATTACAGAAGTATTATTCTTAATACCTATATCATTTATATTAATGATTACTTCATCAATCACATTTGTCGATATTTGGTATTTTTTCTCTTTAGTAAATCGTTACGAAAATGAAGATAAATTTGACTATTTAACAGGTTTAGGTAACGTTAAAGAATTCGACAGACACCTAAATGAAACGACGAGCATCGCTGAAAAAAACAACCAAAGTATTGGGTTGTTGCTCATTGATATTGACGGCTTTAAAGATGTAAATGATAAATTTTCACATCAGTCTGGTGATGCAGTATTAAGGCAAGTTGCACAACTTCTTAAAAACTATGTTCCACAAGAATTTAGTATTTACCGTAACGGTGGCGAAGAATTCTCTATCGTTTTATACGATTATACTTTAGATCAATGTGTTAAATTGAGTGAGAGTATACGTGGTGGCGTAGAACAGTCAACTTTCCATTTACCTAATAAAGAGGTTATTAAATTATCTGTTTCAATAGGTGTTGGTTATTTAACTGCCGATGATTATAAGTCACAACGTAAAGTATTTAAAATAGCAGATGATATGTTGCATATGGCTAAAAATGAAGGACGTAATCAAGTAATGTTTAATCCTATCGTTAAACTTTAATAGTCTTTTTAACTATTCTCATTTTTATTATGACTATATAAGCGCTATTTATTTAACCATTGCTAAACAAAACTCGTGAGATGTTTTGCCTTAAACTACTTTCTTGTCGCATCACAATTTGATTTATATCGATATAAAGACAAACACTCAACATAAGGTGTTTGTCTTTTTTTGATATATCGAAGCTCCTATCAAATCTCATTACTCATCAAACAAAATCAATTTTAAATACGAACAATCATTACGAATTCATTGGTCGCTTACTTCTCCTACTACAAACTTTAAGTTTTTTTATATTTAAAATTCATCAAACTATTATGACAAATAATGTTAATTTAACGCGATAGTTATTAATTTTATTATCTTTAGCTAAAGCTTTCATTTTCTATAAACTGTTATAGTTATACAATTAAGTTTGTTACAATATATAGGGGTACATTAAAAAATGTTGAGGGTGTATGAATTACTATTGAAAGTTTCAATTGTACACTGTAAACTTTCAATTGTTCTAAAAACTTTTCAGGAGGTGCAAAGCTATGTCAGATTCAATTACAATCATTGATGAAGATAAGGTTATTGATGTCGTTCTTATTGCAGGAAGAATTTTACTTGAAAGCGGCGCTGAAACTTACCGCGTTGAAGACACAATGACGCGTATAGCTGCAAGTTTTGGTTTAGATGATACATATAGCTTTGTGACATCTACTGCAATCATTTTTTCATTAAATAATCGTACTAATACACGACTTATCAGAATCCGTGAACGTACAACAGACTTAGAAAAAATTGCTTTGACTAACAGTCTCTCACGAAAAATTTCTAATAATGAACTTAATATAGATCAAGCAAAATCTGAACTGGTACATTTGCACCATGCTTCTTTACAATATTCATCCATAACAAATTTCTTGGCAGCTCCTATTGCATGTGGTTTTTTCCTATTCATGTTTGGTGGTATCATCCAAGACTTTATTTTCGCTATTATCGCTGGCGCTGGCGCTTTTTTAACGTTCAATTATGTGCAACGTTATATACAAATAAAATTCTTTTCTGAATTTATTAGTGCAGCAGTCGTTATTATGATAGCTTCTACTTTCACAAAAATGGGTTGGTCACATAACCAAGATATTATAACCATTGCCGGCGTTATGCCACTTGTACCTGGTATTTTGATTACTAACGCTATACGTGACTTGATGGCTGGCGAATTACTTGCAGGTATGTCACGCGGTGTTGAAGCGGCGTTAACTTCATTTGCGATTGGCGCTGGTGTTGCCATTGTATTACTAATATTTTAAAAAAGGAGTGCTTATATGGCCATTGTATATTATTTTTCACAATTTATAATTAGCTTTCTTGCAACAATGCTATTTTCAATTCTGTTCAATGCACCAAGACGCCTCCTTTTAGCATGTGGTTTTGTAGGCGCAATGGGATGGATTATCTATAAGTTAACGTTTGACGCTGATTTAGGTAAAGTTCTAGCCTCTTTTTTAGGTAGTTTTATCCTAGCTATAATGAGCCACGTGATGAGTAGACGTTACAAACGACCTGTAATTATTTTCATTGTCCCTGGCATTATTCCACTTGTACCAGGTGGTTTAGCATATGAAGCGACACGTTTTTTAGTAAGTAATGAATACACCCATGCCGTTAATACATTTTTAGAAGTGACCCTAATTTCTGGAGCGATTGCTTTTGGTATTTTATGTGCGGAGATTATTTATTACATCTATACACGCATAAAACAACATTATGGTAAAATGAATGGTAAAACTTATAAAAAATCTTACAACATGAACAATAGAGCTTAAAGGGGTGTTTTTATGAAACAAGACATAATTGAAAGACTAACAAGATACGTAACTATCGACACGCAATCTGATCCAGAATCTAATACAACACCATCTACAGAGAAACAGTGGAATTTATTGAATTTATTAAACGATGAATTGACTGACTTTGGATTAGAAACAGATATCGATGAACAAGGGTACTTATTTGCAACACTAGAAAGCAATGTAGATGCTGATTTACCAACTGTTGGATTTTTGGCTCACGTCGACACATCACCAGACTTTAATGCTACGAATGTCAATCCACAAATCATTGAAGCTTATGATGGCAAACCAATTCAACTTGGAGATACAAGCCGTGTTTTAAGCCAAGATGTTTTTCCAAATATGAAAAATGTTGAAGGTCATACACTTATGGTTACAGATGGAACGTCATTATTAGGTGCTGATGATAAAGCGGGCGTCGTTGAAATTATGGAAGCTTTAAAATACTTAACTTCACATCCTGAAATCAAACATGGCCGTATCCGCGTTGCATTTACACCAGATGAAGAAATTGGCAGAGGTCCTCATGAATTTGATGTTGAACGCTTTAATTCTGATTTTGCGTATACGATGGATGGTAGTGAATATGGAGAATTGCAATATGAAAGTTTTAATGCTGCTGAAGCAATCGTAACTTGTCATGGTGTCAACGTGCATCCAGGCTCAGCAAAAGATGCGATGATTAATGCTGTATTATTAGGCCAACAATTTAATTCATTACTTCCACCAAACGAAGTTCCTGAAAGAACTGAAGGTTATGAAGGATTTTATCATTTGATGAAAATAAACGGCGATGTTGAAAAAACAACACTTCATTATATTATTCGTGATCACGACAGTCATCAATTTGACCTACGTAAGAAACGTTTAATTGAAATAAAAAATGATATCAATACGCATTTCGAAGACAATCCTATTGAAATCGAAATCAATGATCAATATTATAATATGGGCGAAAAAATCTCCGCTAACCCACACGTTATTGATATACCAAAACGTGTTTTTGCCAAATTAGATATTCCAGCCAACACTGCACCAATCCGTGGAGGCACGGACGGTTCACAGCTTTCTTATATGGGATTACCTACACCAAATATCTTTACTGGTTGTGATAATTTTCACGGTCCTTTCGAATACGCATCTATTGATGTGATGGAAAAAGCTATTGAAGTCATTGTGGGTATCACCGAAGAAGTCGTACAAACATATCAAAAATAATTGTATTTATATAAAATTAGGTTCCGAGACATATACAGATGTCCCGGAACCTTAATTTTTATGATACTATTTTACTAAAAATAATACAGATATTACGAATAAGGCTATTAAAAACTATTTATCATATTAGTAACTTGAGCTACATTCCAAAAAGATAAATTTAAATGCATTTTAACAACTTAATTTATTTGTTTTCATCAAATTGCGTTTTCAATAGTTTAATCGCTTGAACTGTATAATGTCTGATTTGAATTCCCATTTTAAAATCAGTAAAACTCTCTGGCATTTCAATAAAGGTATTAAACATGGCTGTAACACCTATAGATTCAAATAAATCAAACTTATCATCAGTGGCACAAATTGCTATTGATGGTTTATTATATTTTGTAGCTAATTCTGCTAGGCGGACCGTTGTCGTTTCAAGTATTTGGTCAGCTTCATTTATACCTTCACCAAAAATGATCAAATCTGCTTGCGCTATTAGGGCGTCTAAGTGTGTAATTTGATCTACGAGTTCATGACTGGTCATGATTTCTGCATTATAGAGTGCATTTAATACTGCAGCGATGCCACCGCCTGCTCCCCCTCTTTGCACTGGACCCAACACAAGTTTTAGTTCACTTTTGAACATTTCACTTAAATACCAAATCAAATTATCAATTTCGGCAGCGTTTTCACGTGTTATGCCATAAGTTTCGTATGTTTGCATAATTTCACTATTTTTTCCGTAAATTTTACTATCAAAATCTGACATTAATTGAAAACGTACGTTGTTTAATTTTGGCTCCAGCCCAGAAATATCAATTTTGCGAATATATTTCAATTTATAACTACCTTGTCGTAAATCAATTTCTTGTGCTTCGTCATCATAAAACTTAGCACCAAGTGCTTGTAACATACCCGCGCCACCATCAAAACTACCTATGCCACCTAGTGAAATAACAATATGAGTCGCATCATTCTCTAGAGCATCTGCTATAACTTCTCCTAAACCATAGCTTGTACGTTCGTTGATTGGCTTTTGACCTTTTAAAAATAGATTACCTTCAATCACAGTCATACCACTATCTGTGATACCATACACCGCTTCTACTTCTTGCATATCAGCATCATGTGTTGTCATTCTGTATTTTGTACCAGACTGCCAAAGAAAAACAGAATCCATTAGTTCATGACGACCGTTAAATAAAGGTACTTGTACTATGTCTGCTTTTTCAATTTGGCTAGCCACTGCTTCTTCAACATAACGATTCGCTTGATAGCTAGAAATAATCCCATTAAATTCATCCATCGCAACTAAAACTTTCATTTTGTCACCTCTAGTATTTTTATTAAAATGATATTTGATTGATAAAAATAAAAATTAGAAACACGATTACTTTCCAATTTTATATACATATGAACATATATGAATACCATATCATTCAGTCATATATGTATAAATGATAAAATAGTAGTCTACATTTCTTATTCAATTATTTATTATACATGCCAGAAGAAAAATTTTCACATTATAAGAAACGCTTGTTAAACACCTACCTCATTGATAAGCGCTTAACAAGCGTTTAAAACTTTATTTTATTGTAGTTTATTCTTCAGCGCTAGCTAATGTTGAAACATTAATGTCTTCGTGACTCGCATTCCAAATTGCTTGTCCCTTAACAAAATAAAATGCTTGTGGTGATTCATGTTTCACATTTGTTTTTTCTTCTATATAATCAGATAATTCGCGTTCTTGTTGTACAATTAAATAAAAACCATCCATATCTCTTTCATATAAAAATTTGTTGAATTGGTCAATTGCATTTGCTGAAATCGGGCATGTTTCACTATGTTTCAGTACAAATACATATTTATTTTCATTAATAATTTGCTCAAACTGGTCAATCGAACTCAGCTTTATAGCCATTCTATTCACCTCTAAAAATATTTAACACACGATGATGTTTCAAAAAGTGTGAAATTTACACGATATACTCATATCATTGTTTCCAATTATACACAACTCTCTTTTTATTGTTAACTGTTTATTTAAAATTTTATAACTTTGCTAAAAAACCTTTTTAATTAAAGCCTTCTTTTACATTATTATATTCTTTGTTAAAATCAGCGTCAAACTTCTCTAAATCTTCACCTTTCTTCGGTAAATCTTTAGCGTTGATTTTTTCTAATTGTTCGCTAATATCTATAGTTTCTTTACGAGTTTCATAATAATTTTGTAAGCTGTAATACATTTCTATGGCATTTTTACGTGCATCGTTGACATAATTGTTTGTAATTGCTGTTTTATTCAAATCTTTAATTTGCTTATCAATCAAAGGCATAATTTGTGTTTCTATAGACTGCCTCACTTTTGTAGAATCTGTTGAATCCGCTTCTTTTTCGGCTGTGTTTCTCAACTCTTTATTATTTTGTTCTAATTTACGCTTAAAGTTATTTACGTCAGTTGTCGAACCTGCGTCACTTGCTTTTTGAATATGTGCTTCAACTTGAGATCTATTTTTTTCAAATAACTTAGTATAATCTAAAATATCCTCATTTGCCTTAACTGCCTGATTGCATAAATCTGTGAAGTTTTTTAAATTATTAATAGCAGCTTTTTTCTCTTTCACCGATTTCAAATATGTTGATTTTAATTTTTTTGTTTCTTCAGAATCAGCAGGTAATTTTTTCGCAGCCGTTTCATAATTATCAAGCTTAGGAATCAATTTACTATTCACTTTATTTTGTAATTCGTTAAATTCTTTTTTGTTATTATCTGTCATATCTGTCTTGCTCAAATCATCTAAACGCTTTAAATGAATATCATCTATGACCTTTTTCAGTTCTGTTTCTTTGGATTTCACATCATTAAGCGTGCTATCAAAATCTTTAAATTCGGTCGATCCTTCATTGCCACATGCGCTTAGTGTAATTGAGAAGCAAAACAATAAAACAATGCAAATTATTTTTTTCATTTCTGCACTCCTTATCATTCAGTATTATACAGAAACTTATTTAACTTGAAAATGATATATGATATATTGTTTCAGAATTTATAGTTTAACAGTTCTATCATAACATTGAAAGGCGTGGACAACCTACATGTATTCTCATATTCAACCATTAATAACAAAAGATTCTAACAACATTTATCAACAACGATACCAAGACCTAAGCGATACGCTTTTCAACTTACTTGATACACCTGTTAAATCAACACATCATATCGGTGGGACTTCGCACTTTAATTATCCTACAGAGCCTATTTTAGATATATTAGTAGGCGTAAATAATTTACACGATATTACATCCTTAGATGAAAAACGTTTAAATTATAAAGGATTCTATCGCTTACACCACCCATACAAGAAAAAAGTAGTTATGGCGCAATTTAATAACTTAATAGAATTAAAACAAATTACTCGTTTACATATTATTCAAAAAGACTCAAAACTGTATAATGATTATTTGCAAACAAACCTTTTACTTAGTGAAAATCGTACATTATCCTCAACATTTGGTAAATCAAAACAATCTGTAGCAATTACTGCATCAAATATTCGTGACTACGAAAACCAAAAGCATCAGCTGTTTTGCGAACTCATAAAACGTTTAAGTGACGGTGCGAAAAATACTGATATATAATTAAAATTGTTAAAAATGAAATGACATAATATGGAAATGAATGGAATAAATATTTATAATGTACACTTTTAATTCAAGGCATTTTCACTAAATTCCCATTTTTGAGACTAACCTATTAATGAACCAATTAAAATTCAAAAAATCATAAATAATATCCTAAGATTTTAGCCAAGCACACGAATCATTGGTATAATAAATAAATGAATTAAACAAGAAAGGATGTTCTATAGTTGCATAAAGATAACATCTTAAAGGAATTAAAAGCGATTGTACCATCAGAAATTATTAAAATTGATGAACCCTTAAAAAAGTATACATACACGCAGACTGGTGGTAAGGCTGATTATTACCTTTCCCCTACCAAAAATGAACATGTTCAAGCTATTGTTCACTATGCTTATACTAAAGATATTCCCGTTACCTATTTAGGAAATGGATCTAATATTATTATTCGCGAAGGTGGTATTCGCGGTATTGTTATCAGCTTGCTTTCACTTGATTATATCGATGTATCAGATGACGCAATTATTTCTGGTAGTGGTGCAGCAATCATAGATGTTTCACGTACTGCAAGAGACCATGCTTTAACAGGTCTTGAATTTGCATGTGGTATACCTGGATCTATTGGTGGTGCTGTATTTATGAATGCAGGTGCTTATGGTGGAGAAGTAAAAGATTGTATTGATTATGCACTCTGTGTAAATGAAAAAGGCGAGTTAATTACATTAACGAATAAAGAATTAGAATTAGATTATCGTAATAGTATTGTACAACAAAAACACTTAGTGGTTTTAGAAGCAGCATTTACACTTGCGCCTGGCAACCTAGACGAGATACAAGCGACTATGGATGACTTAACTGAAAGACGAGAAACCAAACAACCACTAGAATATCCATCATGTGGCAGTGTTTTCCAGCGTCCTCCAGGCCACTTTGCAGGTAAATTAATTCAAGATTCTGAATTACAAGGTCACCGTATTGGTGGCGTTGAAGTGTCTAAAAAGCATGCTGGCTTTATGGTGAATGTTGATAAAGGTACAGCCACTGACTATGAAGATTTAATTCACTACGTTCAAGAAGTCGTAAAAGAAAAATTTGACGTTGATCTCCATCCCGAAGTAAGAATCATTGGAGACCATCCTGTTGATTAATAGGAGCAAAGACTATGATTAATGTATACGGTTCTACAGTAGATAATGAGTCTCGGTGTATACACTATCAAACACCATTAGACATTATTGCAATTAAATTTAAATGTTGTGACAAATATTATCCTTGCTATAAATGTCATAATGAACATGAAAACCATAGCATACAGCGATGGAATTCAGACGAATTTAATGAAAAAGCAATTTTATGTGGCGTTTGCCATCATGAAATGACTATCAATGACTATATGATGATTGAAGCTTGTCCCGAGTGTGATGCGCATTTCAACAATCGTTGTAAATATCACTATCATTTATATTTTTCAGTTTAATTAGCCATTTTAAAAAATACGTGTTACATCTTATTTATTAAACAGAAGATGTAACACGTATTTTTTTACAGTTTCTTTGATTTCAAAATTTTGATAATTACACTTTGCTTATAATACTTTCCTGTGATTTTGGATAAAATAAACAACACCCCCACAAAAATTGAAGGTTTTGTTTATTTTAAGTATTAGTATTTATGTACCAAACTATTTCATTTGTTGTAACTTCAATTATTAAATTCACAATTTCACACTTCGATTGATTGTCAATTTTTCAGTTAGTCAATTAATGATCTATTTTATCACTAACAAATTGAATGAAAGTCTCTACGTCACCTTTTTGAATATCCTTCATAGGCATTGGTCCAATATTAAATTTAAAATTGATTTTTTCACCATCGTAGTTAATCGATTCTATTTCATTATATGCTATGCTTCTATAATAAAATTCACCGTTCATATCCACATTCAAGATAATTCTTTCACTCGTGGCTATAAAAGCTCCTTCAAATTCCGAAGAACCTTGTACAGAATATTCTATAGTTCCCAAGACACTAGGTCCCTTTTTCTCAGTTGGATACAAATCATTTGGATTAATATTATCTAGTATCATGTATTTCAATCCTCCTACATTCGTTGTTTTGATTTTTACAAGTTGATGTTAGAGGCTTATTTTCTAAAAATCATCTTGTATTCATTCCATTATTATAACATTACTACCTTAAAGTTTAATAATATCTTGATTTATTTAAAACCAAGATATAACACGGCTTCAATTATCATTTTAATATATTATAAATGCGATTTAACTCAACGATTCTACTATTTTTTAATAATCCATTAACTTAACTTGGAGCATTAAAAAGAGAGCCTGGTATAAGCCAGACTCTCAATTCAGACGTTCCCCCACAGATAACGTCATTTAAACTTATTTTTCTAAAGCTTTCTCAACTTCTTCAATTTGTTTAATTGCTGTTGTTGTTGATCCACTTGCAAAGTACCAAAGTTTAGGATCAAGCTCGTATACTTTGTCATCTTTAATTGCATCTACATCTTTGATTACATCATTACCTAATGCGTTTTTAGCTGTTGATTTACCACTAATTGCTTGTCCACGGTCCATTGCAAAGATAATACTTGGGTTTTTCTCTGCTACATATTCATTTGTTACATTTTGACCGTGTTTACTATTTTCAATATTTTCATCAGCTGGTGTGAAGCCCATTGTATCAAATATCATCGAACCGAAACGTTCACCTGCTCCAAATGTTGATAATTCACCTTCATTTACTAATAAGAATAACGCTTTTTTATCTTTTAAATCTTTTGTTTTATCTTTGATGCCTGCAATTTTATCATCTAATTTTTTAGTTAGTGATTTTGCTTTGTCTTCTTTATCATAAATTTTACCTAAATTTTCAGTGTTCTTTTTCAATGAATTCACTTCATCTTTATCATCAACGCCAACGTAAACTACTTTTGCATCTGGCGCAGCTTTTTTGAATTCATCTAGATTTTTTTGATTCGCTGTACGTCCTGAAATATAAATAACTTCTGGTTTAGCTTCAGCAACTTTATCGAAATTAACTTCTTTTAGACTTCCAGTATTTAAATATTTTTCATCTTTGAAATCACTTAAGAAATCTGGTAATGATTTATTACCTTCACCTTTAGGAAGTGCTTTTACTTTATCTTCAAGTCCTAATTCTTTCATTGTATCTAATGTACCATAATCAAAAACAACTGCATTTTTTGGATTTTTAGGAACTTCTACAGTTTCCTTGACTGCTTTAGCATCACTGCCATCACGTTTCTCTCCACTTGCTTGATAGTTATTTTCAATTTTTACAGTTTTATCTGAACTTTCGCCTTTTGAATCAGCTTCTGAATTTTTTTTATCGTCTGATCCACCATTACTACATGCTACTAATAAAAACATTAACCCTACTACTAATAATAATCCTAATTTTTTCATGTGCTTAACTCCTCCTGGATTTCTAAATGATGTATTCCTTTTTATGTCCCTAAAAGTTAACAACGTTACAGTTGCATCACTCCCCTCAAAGTTATCATTAATTTATTACATGGAATGTGCCAATACTAAATCTTCATGAGCTGTTAACTCATCGTAATAAACACATATGCGTTGACCGCGAATTTCTTCAATTCTGACATCCATGTCATATAATGTTTTTAGTACATTTGTTTGTATAACGTCATTTTTCGTACTTGCTTTTACAAGTTGGCCATCTTTTAAAGCGATGATGTCATCAGAATAACAAGAAGCAAAGTTAATATCGTGAATCACCACAACTATCGTTTTGTTCAAATCTTTTGCGAGCCTACGTAATGTTTGCATAATTTGAACCGAATGCTTCATATCAAGATTATTCAATGGCTCATCCAATAATATGTATTCTGTATCTTGAGCTATAGTCATAGCTACATAAGCTCGTTGACGCTGTCCACCAGAGAGTGTTTTTAAATAACGGTCTCTAATTTCATTTAAATGTAATAAATCTAATGCATATTCAACTTGATCTCTATCTTCTCTTTTCAATCGGCCTTTCGAATGTGGAAAGCGTCCAAATTGCACTAGTTCTTCAACAGTAATATTTAATTCTGTGTGATTAGATTGTTTTAAAATTGCTAATTTTTTTGCTAAATCATTACTTTTATAATCAGTAATTAATTTTCCTTCTATTTCAATCGTACCTTCTTCAAAATCAATCAATCTTGTTATAGCTGAAAGGAGTGTACTCTTCCCTGCACCATTTGGGCCTATCATCGTCGTCAATTTCCCTTTGTTGATTTCAACATTTATATTTTGCAAAATCGCTTTGTCTTGTATCGTCTTATTAAGACCTTGAACTTTGATCAATGCGCATGTCTCCTTTTAATTAATAGATAAATGAAGTAACTTCCTCCAACTAAATCAATAATGATGCTGACTTGTGTAGTTGCTTCAAAGAAATTTTCTACTACTCCTTGTGCGATGATTAAACTTAACCAACTAATACAAATCGTTGCTGGCAAAATATACTTATGTTTATATGTTTTCATTAGTTCATGTGCTAAATTGACTGTTAGTAATCCTAGGAATGTAATAGGACCAACTAAAGCCGTTGAAATAGATACCAACACTGATACTAAAATTAATAATAAGCGCGTTAAAGTTTTATATGATATACCCAAGTTGATTGCTTGGTCTCGACCTAATAACAGTACATCTAAATACGGGATTGCATAAACCGTAATTAGAATAAGAATGACAAGTATAATACCACATAGTGTTACGAGCTTACTGTTAGAAGCGTCAAAATTTGCAAACATCGCACTTTGAACAGCTAAGAAATCTTCTGGATTTATAATTAGTTCTAAAAATCCTGTAATACTTCTAAAGAAAGTTCCTAAGATAATACCAACTAGTAAAATGAAATATACTGATACATCGCCAATTCTAAAAATACCTTGGAATAATAATAAAGAAAAACCAATCATAACTATTAAAGAAATTAAAAAACTTAAATATAAATTTGTAACAAAGGCTGATTGTACACCGAATACAAATACAATAAGAACTTTTACAAACATATAAATTGAATCTAATCCCATAATAGAAGGCGTTAATAATCTATTGGTCGTAATTGCTTGGAAAATAACTACAGAGGCCGCTATCGCACCGCCCACCAAGACCATAAGTATGAGCTTTCTCAAACGACTAGTAAATTGATATTGGAATATTTCAAAATCAATACCTATTACAAGGTAAATGGCTGCTACTATGGCTGTACATGCAATTAAGACGTACATTTTTGTTTTAGCGCTAATTTGCATAGTTATGTCTTCCTTTCATTAGCAAAATTAAGAAAATAATAGTGCCAAAGACACCAATTGTTAAACCTATATTAATCTCATACGGGTAAACAATCAGTCTGCCGACAATGTCTGAAAACATAACAAATATAGCACCTAACATCGCAGTATGTGGCAAAGCATTTTTCAAATGATCTCCTCTAAAAATTGAAACAATATTTGGAACAATGAGCCCTAAGAAAGGTAATATTCCAACAGTCACAACAACTAGCGCTGTAATCGTAGCTGTGATAAATAATCCAATGTTAATAATTCTTTCATAGTTGACACCTAAATTATTACTGAAGTCTTTCCCCATCCCTGCGATTGTAAAATGATTCGCAAAAATATATGTAAATATTAGTAACGGAATGCTTAAGTATAAAATTTCATATCTACCACTCGTAATAATGGCAAAATTACCATTTAACCAGTTACCGATACTTTGAACTGTATTCGTCCTAAGCGCTATAAAAGTTGCAAAACTCGAAACAATACCACCGAGCATGATTCCTAAGAGTGGAATAAAAATAACATCGGTAAAGCGAATATATTGAACTAATTTTACAAATAAAAAAGTGCCTGCAATGCTCAAGACTACTGCAAAAACTAATTTAATCATGATATTTTCTTGAGGGAAAAATATCATAGATATTAAGATACCTAGTTTCGCCCATTCCATAGTTCCTGCTGTAGTTGGACTCACAAATTTATTTTGCATCATTTGTTGCATAATCAACCCAGCAAGCGCTAGTGTACTACCTGATATTAATATACTGACAGTTCTTGGAATTCTACTTGAGACAATAATGTTTATTTGCTCTTTAGAAAGTGTGAAAATGTCAGTAATAGAAACCTTACTCACACCTATAAAAAGAGAAAGGATAGTAAGTAATGATAAAATGATAGCTAAAACTATACCATTTAAAAAGAATTTCATAATGATGTACCTCTAATCCTTTCATAATTCTGAATTATTCATGATGTTAACCAATGGTTATGATAATCATTATCAGTGGTTATAATAAAATTCTACCATTTTTAAACGTAAATTCAATAGCAATCAGTGATTTAAATAAAAGTATTTAATTGTAAACTATATACAAAAAATATTTAATTTACTGTTGATGAGTTAGTTGAATTTTTATGCTTTACTTGTTTAACTATTTATTTGAATAGCTTTTTCATTGATTTCTTACTGAAATATTTAATGGACTATACCTATCTAACTACTAATTCCATATAAAATAAGCCTTCTAAAAGTTTAACTTTTAGAAGGCTTATTGGTTATATAATTGACATTAGCACTCTAGGCCAGTCTTATATTCATAATTTATTTTAGTCTTCGAAAACAAAGTCTTCGTCTTTTAACGCTTCAACGTTTAAAGCTAATGTGTAGCCATCACCTTTTACAGAGAAGAAGTCATGGTTTTTAGTAGTAGTGTCTAAAGCATTTTCAATGATTGGATTAAACTCACGTTCTTCGAAATATGGATCGAATCCTAAGTTAGACAATGCTTTATTTCCATTATATCTAACATAGTTAAGTACATCTTCAGTTAAACCAATATCGTCATAAAGTGAATGCGTATAAGCAACTTCATTTCTGTATAAATCTTCTAATAATTTATACATTTCTTGATCTGCTTGTTGCTTTTCACTTTCAGAAAGTTCGTTACGTAAACTTTGTGCATCCATACCTGTAAATACACCATGAATAGATTCGTCCAATAATATTTTACGGATGATTTCTCCAGATGTAGTCATTTTACCTTGTCCCGCAAGATATAATGGGTAATAGAAACCAGAATAGAATAAAAACGTTTCTAAGAATACGCTTGATACGCGTGCCATATATTGATCATAAATTGAAGCTTCTTTACCCCATAATTTATGATAATTATTAATAATTTTATCAGATTTATATTTTAAATGTGGTTCTTCAATGACCCATTTATCTAATAAATAGTTTGTTTCACTAGAAGGTAGTAATGTAGTGAAGATATGCGAATAACTTTTAGCGTGAATTTGCTCCATCATCGCCATAAATGAATATACAGCTTTTTTACGTAAATCTGTCGTATGTAACATAATAAGCGGCATACCATCGTCTGCTTGATGGGTATCTAAACCAGTTAATCCTGCTAAAGCTTTTTTAAATGCTTCTTTTTCAGGTTCAGATAACGTTTTCCAACTTGCAATATCTTTAGATACTTTAAATTCTGTTTCTACCCACATTTGCGAAATATTTTGTCGCCAAAACATGTTAGTCATGTCTTCTTGTGTATTCCAATTGACTGCTTTCATTTAGATAATGTCCCCTATCTAGTAAATATTTAATTAAAGCAGTGATTTACAGCCTAATCTAACTCCTAGACTAGACTGGTTTATATAATCACTTAACTTGACTCTTATTGCTATTTTATATTGAACAACTTGTACACTCTTCAACGCTTAATAATTTATTTCTAGTGTAATATAAAGATTTTAATCCTTTGTGATGTGCATACACATAAAGTCTAGATAGTTCACGTGTAGAAATTTCAGAATTCACATATAAAATTGTAGAAATACCTTGATCCACGTGAGTTTGAATAGTTGAGATTAAATCTATTAATTTCATTTGGTCTGTATTAAAGGCAGATTTATAGTACCACATTGTCTCTGGTGATAAGAATGGCATTGGATAAAATGTTTCTGCGTTACCATAAGTACGACGTTCAATTTGGTCAACGATTGGCATAACTGAACTAGTTGCATTTTGTACATAAGAGATACTTTGCGTAGGTGCAATCGCTAAACGGTATGCATGGAATAAACCGTGTGTTTCAACTTCTTTTTGTAACACTTTCCAATCTTCAGCTGTCGGAACATCAAAACCTTCAAACAATTTACGAACTTTTTCATATTTTGCTTCAAAAGTTTGAGTTGTATAGAACTCAAAATACTTACCGTTTGCGTAATCAGATTTCTCGAAGTCTTTATATACTTCTTGTCTTTCTTTAGCAATTTCCATTGAACGTTCAATAGAATAATAGTTCATCATCATAAAGAAGATGTTAGCGAAATCTTTCGCCTCTTCAGATTCATAACCAATTTTATTTTTAGCTAAGTAGCCATGTAAATTCATTACGCCTAATCCTACTGAATGTAATTCTCTGTTAGCTTTTCTAACGCCAGGTGCATTTTGAATATCTGCTTCATCACTAACAACCGTTAACGCATCCATGCCAGTATGCACTGAGTCTTTAAATTTACCAGATTCCATCACGTTTACGATATTCAATGAGCCTAAGTTACATGAGATGTCACGTTTAATTTCATCTTCTGTACCATAATCATTGATAATAGAAGTCTCTTGTAATTGGAAAATTTCAGTACATAAATTACTCATTTTAATTTGTCCAATATCAGAGTTAGCATGCACTTTATTTGCATTATCTTTAAACATTAAATATGGATAACCTGATTGTAATTGTGTTTGTGCAATCGTATTTAACATTTCACGTGCATCTTTTTTCTTTTTATCAACATTTGGGTTTGCAACTAGCTCATCATAATATTCATCTAAATTAATATCATCTAAAGTGACACCGTATTCTTTATAAATTGTATGCGGCGCAAACATATGGAAATCTTTGCCTTCTTTTGCAAGATCAAAAAACTTAGACGGTACGATTAATCCTGTTGAAATCGTAGACAAACGTAAATCTTCGTCAGCATTTACTTTTTTAGTATCTAAAAACTCTTCAACATCGTAGTGGAAGATATTTAAATAAACCGCACCTGCCCCAGGACGTTGTCCAAGTTGGTCTGCATAACTAAAACCGCCTTCAAGTGATTTCGCAACTGGAAGTACACCCTTAGCAACACCTTTGATGCCTTTAATCGCTTCACCACGTGCGCGCAATTTAGATAAATTAATAGCAACACCGCCGCCAATTTTACTTAATTGTTTTGCCGTTGAATCAATAAAATTAATTGAATTTAAACTATCATCTGTTTCAAGCAAGAAACAAGATACAAGTTCACCACGACGAGCACGACCAGCATTTAAGAATGTAGGCGTTGCCGGTTGGTAACGTTGTTCAACCATTGCTGAAATGAATTGTTTAGCTGTGGCTTTGTGTCCATTTGCTAGATATAATGCAACGATTGCTACGTGTTGCTTATAATCTTCTAAATATTGACTTTTATCGTTTGTTTTCAAAGCATAATCTTTGAAAAACTTACTTGCAGACATGTAACTCGCAAATTTAAACGGAATATTCTTAGCATAATCTGTTATTTCTATCAAATCTGCTTCTGAATATTTTGCAAATAAGTCAAAATAGAAATCATTATCAACGAGATAGTGAAGGCGTTCGATTTCAGTATCAAAATATATTGTTTTATCTTCTATTTCTTCTAAATATACTTCTAATGCTTCTTGATCCTTTTCTAAATTGAAAAAGCCATTATCTTTACGTTTAGTAACCTCGTTATTTAACTCAATATGATTGTATTTCTTCTCGTCCATAATCTTCATTGAAATGCCCCACCTTATCTTTAAATTCGCTAATATCATTTTGTGTTCCTTGTACTTCAAATTTCATTAATAAAGGAACTTGATATTTTTCTGAGATAGACCGTCCAGCTTTCGCAAAGTTTTGACCCCAATTGCGGTTTCCGCTAGCTGCAACGCCTTTTAATAAATTATTATTTACATCTAAAAATGACTGAACTGGTTGTGGTACTTCGCCAAATCCTATCGTTCCAGTGACCAATATGAATGGTTCTTCAATTTTCTCAGAACAATTACTTTGTGTAATTTCCATTACGTTTGTAAGCTCGGTTTTTTTGATGAATCTGCGCACATTACCGGAAAATGAAAAATAGACAACCTTCATTGGACCACCTTCTTTCTTTATTTAACTAATATTTTATTAATGAAAAATCGCAACTATAAAATTAAACTATTATAATTTATACTTAAGAAATAATAATTAGTATTAACCTTTGGAGTTAACCACTATATATAGAAAATACGTCATCTATATATTGGTATGTAAAAACTCATTAATTAAGTATTTATGCTTGATTTGTCATTATTAAACGCTCTCACTAGTGTTATTTTACTTAAAATTTGGTTTATTATAAATAAAGTGACCACGTATATAAAACACAATATATTGTGTTTCGTCCCGATCATCAATACTATATTATGTGTTTCATTATACATAATTCAGAACCTTATTTAAAGACCTTTGTTTTTGACAAATTCTTGAAGAACAGAGATAAATGGCACCAATTCAACATTAAACTGACGTTTTTGAGTGCAAAAAATTTTTTTACTGAATTTAAGGTTTTTTCATTTGCTTTTTTCGAAAAGCTTGTAACGCTTGATTTACCGTGGTTTACACGATAACACCCTTCAAGTTGTCTACAACCTAAATTACTCAAGCCATAAATTACATTTAAATAAGTTGTAAATTCTAATGCTAAAACAAGAACACTTGTTCGTTCATGTAATCATAATATACTTTCATTAGACTTTCAAGGATATATACAGGTTCTAGGAATATATGCTAATATATATACGTTAAAAACTAACAATTGAGGCGATACATGTGAATCCTAAAGTTAAGGGTATCATTGCCATACTTATTTCAGCAGTTGGTTTTAGCTTTATGTCTGTTTTCTTCAGATTAGCTGGTGACTTACCAGTATATCAAAAGTCACTTGCTCGAAATTTAGTAGCAATGTTTATACCAATGTATTTTATTTTTAAATATAAGCAACCCCTATTCGGTAAACTCAGTAGTCAGCCCTTGTTGATTTCACGTTCAACTTTGGGATTAATTGGTGTTTTGTTAAATATTTATGCGATAGATCATATGATTCTAAGTGATGCTGATACTTTAATGAAGTTAAACCCATTTTGGACTATTCTACTTAGTTTAATATTTTTGAATGAAAAAGTTCGTAATTATCAATTTATAGCTATGATTGTAGCCATAGCAGGTATGTTATTTGTAATAAAACCAGAATTTTCTTCATCTATGATACCAGCTATAGCCGGCTTATTATCTGGTATATTTGCAGCAAGCGCATACACTTGTGTCAGAGCTCTTAGTACGCGCGAAGCACCCTATACAATTGTGTTCTACTTTTCATTCTTTTCAATTATAGTACTAATACCATTTACTATATTTACATTTGAGCCAATGACAATGACTCAAGTATGGTATTTAATCGGTGCTGGTCTATCAGCTGCCGCTGGTCAAATCGGTATTACACTCGCTTATAGCTACGCGCCTGCTAAAGATATTTCCATTTTTACGTACGCATCTATTATCTTTACCGCTTTATTTGGCTTTATCTTATTTGGTGAATCGCCAGACTTTTATGCAGTACTAGGCTATATGATTATCATTGGATCTAGTTACTATATGTTT
The DNA here is from genome assembly GCF_043107035.1 of Staphylococcus sp. 231237_7MaSpsaltlick. Lineage (NCBI taxonomy): Bacteria > Bacillati > Bacillota > Bacilli > Caryophanales > Staphylococcaceae > Staphylococcus > Staphylococcus sp. 231237_7MaSpsaltlick. The sequence goes on along the minus strand of NZ_JBICNX010000005.1, from coordinate 248,330 downwards.
GAAAAAGCAAGAAGGCAACCTACTACAATTCAAAAAGCAGAAGAAAAACCATAAATATAAAGGAGATTTCAATTATGAGCGAAGGACGTAACAAAGAAAATTTACAAGATATAACTTTACTTGGCAATCAAAACAATAAATATGAGTTTGATTATGACCCATCAGTCTTAGAATCATTTGATAATAAACACCCAGGACGCGACTATTTTGTAAAATTTAATTGCCCAGAATTTACATCACTTTGTCCAATTACGGGGCAACCTGATTTTGCAACAATCTATATTTCTTATATACCAAATATAAAAATGGTTGAATCTAAATCATTAAAACTATATTTATTTAGTTTTAGAAATCATGGTGATTTCCATGAAGATTGTATGAACATTATTATGAATGATTTAATTCAATTGATGGATCCTCATTATATTGAAGTATGGGGCAAATTCACACCTCGGGGCGGTATTTCAATCGACCCTTATACAAACTATGGTCGTCCAGATTCTAAATATGAAAAAATGGCAGAACATCGTTTAATGAATCACGATTTATATCCAGAAAAAATAGATAACCGTTAGAATCCTATTTCCATAAACTATCAAAGAAACTTGAGTACATTACATCTTTGGTAGTTTATTTTTTTATAATTTTTTATCGTTAATTAACTGATTATTCATTAAATTTTGTACTTTTCATATATACGCTTGTTATTTTTAGAAAAACGGTATAGAATAAATCCAACCGTTTAGGGGGAGGGAATTTATGAAAAAGATTGATTACACACACGAAGAAATAATGAAAAGTATTCCAAACAAAGGTTTCTTCGGACATCCAAAAGGACTAAGTACACTTTTCTTCACTGAATTTTGGGAGAGATTCAGTTACTATGGTATGAAAGCTATTTTGATTTTTTACCTATACTATAGCGTAGCTGAAGGTGGTTTCGGATTAAGCCAAGCCGTTGCGATGCAAATCGTTGCAATATACGGTACCTTAATCTACATGTCAGGTGTGATTGGTGGTTGGATTGCCGATAGGATTACTGGCACTCAAAATGCTGTCTTCTATGGTGGTATCCTCATCATGCTTGGTCATTTATTACTATCATTACCAAATAATTTAACATTAGTTATGATTGCATTAGCTGTCATCATTGCAGGTACGGGTTTGTTAAAACCAAATATCTCAACTACAGTTGGTGAATTATATGACCGTAATGATGTACGCCGAGACTCTGCATTCACATTATTCTATATGGGAATCAACTTAGGTAGCTTACTTGCGCCGTTATTAACTGGTTTCTTACAAACTAGAATTAGTTTCCACGCTGGTTTCTTAGCTGCTGCAATCGGTATGTTCTGTGGTTTAGTTGTCTATGCGATTAAACGTAAGAAAAACTTAGGTTTTGCTGGACGTAACGTCCCAAATCCATTAACAAGACCAGAGCTTAAGAAATTCGGTTATATATCTGGTGTTGTCATCTTATTATTCTTAGTTTATTTATTAGTTTTACATTTATTCAATGCACTGACGCTTGAAAACTTCAGTTTCTTAATTACTATTTTAGGTATCGTATTACCTATTTACATCTTTATTAACATGATTGTAAGTAAAGATGTAACTAAAGATGAGCGTTCACGTGTATATAGTTACGTACCACTGTACATAACATCCGTAGCTTTTTGGATGATTCAAGAACAAGGCTCAACAATTTTAGCAACGTTTGCAGATAAAAAAACACAATTAGAAATGTCAGTCCTTACCAATGGATTATTTGACTTTACAATTCCAGCAGCTTGGGCACAATCATTAAATCCAATATTTATAGTTGTATTAGCACCAGTATTTGCAACGTTATGGATGAAGTTAGGCAAACGCAACCCACCTACTGTATATAAATTTGCATTTGGAGCAATTATTGCTGGGCTATCATATTTAGTAATGATTATTCCATTAGCTACAGGCAACGAGTTAATTAACCCATTATGGCTTGTACTGAGTTTCTTATTAATAACAATCGGTGAACTTTGTATCTCACCTGTCGGTTTATCAACAACTACAAAATTAGCACCTATTGCATTCACAGCACGTATGATGAGCTTATGGATGCTTAGTAACGCAACTGCACAAGGACTTAACGCACAACTCGTTGTTATCTATACTAAGATGGATCAAAGTGATTACTTTATGTATTCAGGTCTTGTTGCAGTAGTTATCGGTGTATTATTATTACTTATTTCACCAAAAGTAAAACGCGCAATGAAAGGCGTTTATTAACCAAATTAATTGAACAAATGGCTAGGAGAAATAATTTTATATACGGTGTAGCTATGCTCCTGTCATCTATCCTTAACTTGATTAACAGCCCAAGACAATATTGTTTTGGGCTGTTTTGTCTTACGTTTAATTCTGCCTATCTTCAAAAACACTTGATCTAAAATATTCCTATCTTATATCTTTATTCCACTAATACATTGGTGATCCTTACACATGTGCTCTGTAGCCAGATTACTCCTAACCGCATCTCTAACCTCTTTCTGCTTGAGCATACCATTCTTAACTAAAAATCCAACACAATCATTACCCATTTTATCCATTCCGTGAACACTATTATTTATATTTACTGGAATATAAATATAGTTGTATATTAATTATAATTTATCAGAACATTCAGAATATTGCTATTTTGAGAATATTATTGCAATTAAATTTAATTAAGCGTAAAATCTTTTTTATACATTTTTATTGGGAGCAAGGAAGGACGGGAATGTTTTATGCAAGATAAGTATACATCACAAGATCCAACAGTCGAATCAATTCCTCAAAAAGGTTTTTTTGGTCATCCTAAAGGACTCGGTGTTTTATTTTTCGTAGAATTTTGGGAAAGATTTAGCTACTATGGTATGCGTGCATTATTAATCTTCTATATGTATTTCGCTATCAAAGACGGTGGCCTTGGTATGGATAAAAGCACTGCACAATCAGTAATGGCTGTGTATGGTGCATTAATTTATATGACCTCAGTACTTGGAGGTTGGATTTCAGATAGAATTACCGGTACACGTAAAGCCACATTTTATGGTGGTGTATTAATTATTATTGGTCACATTTTCTTAAGTTTACCATTAGATATCATCGGCCTATTTATCTCAATGTTTTTCATTATAATTGGTTCTGGTTTAATGAAACCAAGTATTTCAAATATTGTCGGTAGACTATATCCAGAAAATGACACGCGTATAGACGCAGGTTTTGTTATTTTCTATATGTCAGTAAACTTGGGTGGATTACTTTCACCACTAATTTTAAATCAATTTGTAGATAGTGGGAATTTCCATGGCGGTTTCTTAATTGCAGCCATTGGTATGGCACTTGGTTTGATTTGGTACATGCTTTTCAACAAGAAAAACATTGGTGATGTTGGTACAAAACCTACTAATCCATTAAACCAACAAGAGAAGAAAAAATATGGTTTAATATTTGCGGTTGTAGCGCTAATTATTGCCGCTGTGTTAATTATTACTGGTTTAACAGGTACACTTTCATTTAATATCGTAAGTACAACTGTATTAGTACTCGGTATAGCATTACCTATCATTTACTTTACAATTATGATACGCAGCAAAGAAGTAACAGACGATGAACGTTCTCGTGTTATTGCTTTTATACCGTTGTTTGTTTTAGGTGTTTTATTCTGGTCTATTCAAGAACAAGGAGCAAATGTACTTAACTTATTCGCTTTTGAAAGTAGTGATATGAAATTAAATATTTTTGGATGGAAGACGGACTTTGGGCCAACACTTTTCCAATCCATTAATCCATTGTTTATCGTATTATTAGCTCCAGTTGTGTCAATCATATGGGCAAAAATGGCTCGACGCCAACCAAGCATAGCGACAAAATTTGTCTTAGGTGCGTCTTTAGCTGGTGCTTCATACATCATGATAGGCTTAATTGGACATTCATCGGGTGGTTCAATGTTAAGTGTTAACTGGGTTATCCTTTCTTATATCATCTGTGTAATCGGCGAATTATGTTTATCTCCAACTGGTAATAGTGCCGCTGTTAAATTAGCACCAAAAGCGTTTAACACACAAATGATGAGTTTATGGTTATTAACAAATGCATGTGCACAAGCGATTAATGGTACACTTGTTCATTTAATCGAACCACTAGGCCATAAGAACTATTTCTTATTTTTAGGTGTTATTGCAATTGTAGTAAGTCTTATTGTCCTTGCTTTTGTACCAAAAATTGTTAGAGGCATGAGAGGCATTAAATAATTTCAATACGAACATAAACAAACCTTAGGTGACAGTCCTAAGGTTTATTTACGTTCGTATAGTTATTTTTCAAAATAGCTATGATCTTTCAGACCAAAAGTTGCTTCTTTTATCAATTGATATATTCAACATAATAAACGCCACCACTGTTTAATTTATATATTATAATCTTTTTCGTATAATATTAGCAGTAATTTGAGCCGACTCCTGCGGGAAAATCACTAGCTGCAGACTACGGGCTAAGGCAGTGTCTGCGGAAAGCGTGCACAAAAAAGCTGCCAACAAAGTCGAAGACTTTGTCGACAGTCTAAAATAAATCAAACGCTTAAACACGCGTTTGGTTTATTTTAGACTACTCTATAGGCATAAAATATAGACTAACTCTCATTTTGTAATATCAACCAATATCAAATTTACGCACTAACTTTAGAATATCTTATTATATGTACATAAAAGGCACACATTACGTCATCTTACTATTAGCTCATATTTACGAATATGACTTGCTATTTGCTTACTAGATGATTAAGGTCTATAATTTAGTCCCTAAGTGTTATGTATTTATTTTATAAGAGAATCGGGTACATAATAAAATAGAACGCAAAATCAGAAGAAATATGGTGAATAGATTGACTAAAACAAAATATAAACACGGTGTGTTATTTTATCATGAACACTCAGGTATAAAAGATATTTACAGAGGTTTAGGGGATGTGGCCTCTTCTTTAACAACATTTTGTAAACAATTATCTATCCAACTAAGTGAAAATGAAGGTGATATCATCACTTTCTGCAAAAAAATAAAAGACCAAAGCTATAGTGATGATGTTGATATTATTTTCATTCTTGGTGGAGATGGTACAATAAATGAACTTATTAATGGACTAATGCAAAGCGAATTAGACATCCCTATTGGTATTATTCCTGGCGGTACGTTTAATGATTTCGTAAAAACATTAAATCTTAATCCACGCCATAAAGCGGCAAGCCAGCAATTAATCAATTCAGAATTGCAATCTTATGATGTAATGAAGATAAATGATCGATACGCACTTAACTTCGCAGGATTAGGTCTTATAGTACAAAATGCAGAAAATGTTCAAAATGGAAATAAAGACATTTTTGGGAAACTGAGCTATGTCGGTTCTACCGTTAAGACATTACTCAATCCAGAACACTTTGATTATAAAATAACCGTAGACGGTAAAGAGATTAATGGCAATACCGCAATGATTGTGGTAGCAAATGGTCCATTTATAGGAGGAAGCCGTATTCCATTAACGGACCTCTCACCTAGTGACGGTTATTTAAATATATTTATTTTTGAAGAGCACAGCTCAAGTGTAATAAATGATATATTTAAACAACGTGACAGTATGAATTGGAATAATATGACAGATGGTATTAAACACATCTTAGCTAAAGAAATAACTATTGAAACTGACCCACAAATGAAAGTAGATATAGATGGTGAAATTGTCTTAAACACACCACTCAACATTGAAATCGTACCTAGTGCAATTGATATACTAACGTCGCAAGAATCAGATATAGATACACAACAGTCAGACGATGATTAGTCCAAGCACTAATTTACCTTCTAAAAACATATTTATATATAAAAATAAGATTTTATCATTGGCTCTTATGCCAGTAATAAAATCTTATTTTTTAATGCTTATACCGCACACAATAAACTCAAACAAAAGTCATAAATAAAAGCAGCAAAGAAAACAATAAGAATCGTCCGCTTCACTGCTTTAAAAACGTTTAAATTTTGTATTCACTATCTCCTAAAAAGTATTGCTCTACATCTTTCCAATTATTAACACGTGCAAATCTATCATCATTGATATTATGTGTTGCAGTATATATAATTGGCGTTCCAGTGAAGATACTTAATTGTCGCGGATTGTCATCGATTAAATAATCTGCATTAACAATATCTTTTCGACCACAAAAAACAAAATGTTGAGGATCTAAAAATGGGAAATATTCTCTCAACCAATTATATTTATCATGAAACGACGTCGGTACATCCATTGCAGCAGTCGCGATAAATACATCATAATATTCAGTTAGCTTCTTCACAACATCTTGTGCATCCGCCATTACTGCTAATTTTTTAAAAAATCCAGGCTCACGTAAGATTTCAGTCAGTAAACCATCATGCTCAGGCATCGCATGTCTTAATTTAATACCATCTAACATATCTATAGAAATACCTAAGTCTGTGCGCTTATTTACATCTTCAATTAATGCACCTACTGTGTCAGCAAGTACTTCATCCATATCAATCGCTATTGATTTTCTAGTCATTGTACTACTCTACTCCCTTTTTCTTCTTAATATGCTTTAATTTATAACATGCAATATACATGTACAAATCTATCCCACTATCAATTCAATTATAGCAAAATACGTTCAACTAAACCAAAATTGAACATAACATTAATAGTACCTCTTTCAAGTAATTTACTAGGCCCATAGGATAGCCATATAATAAACAGCCTACTTATATTAATCAAATGCCAATTTTTGTATCGTTGAACGTTCGTTAAGAATTATTTTTAGAAGTTAAAGTCTTTAAGTACTTCTATCATTTTTTCATTTTGCTCTGGGAAGCCAATTGTAATGCGCACACCTTTAGGAAACTCTCTCGTAATACATCCTACACTTAACAAAGCTTCATACAAATCATGTGGTTTATTTGTTTTCACGTAAATAAAATTCGTTTGGCTAGGGTAAAACGCATCACTTTGAGATAATTCAAAGAATTTCGCTCTCTCTTGAGCGTTGCGATCACGTATAGAAGTTAAATATGCTTGATCCTCTAATGCAGCTAAGGCAGCGTATTCTGATAGACGACCAACATTAAATGGTGGACGTATAATGTTGTACTTTTCAATAGCTTCTTTAGCGGCTACAACATATCCAATACGCATACCCGCTAAGCCATATGCTTTTGAAAATGTGCGTAATAAAAAGGCATTTGCAAATTGTTTTTGTAATGCTAATGTATTTGGGAAATCATCAGCAGTTACAAATTCAACGTATGCTTCATCAATAATAACCGGAATATCACTCGGTACACGTTCTAAAAAGCGTTGTAATTCATCATGTGAAAAATAAGTTCCTGTAGGATTGTTTGGATTACATAACCAAACTAACTTAGTATCTTCATCAATTTCCGATAAAATACCTTCTAAATCAAAATAGCCTTCTTGGAGTGGTACTTGAGTCACCTTTGCAGATTCTACAATTGCATTATGATAATATTGACCAAATGTCATTTCACTTGTCACAATCTTATCTCCAGCTGTCAGTACTGCACGTGAAATCATTAAGATAACTTCATCTAAACCAGCACCGAATAATATACGTGATGCGTCTACGTTTAAGTATTTGCTTATTGCTTCTTTTAATAATGGAGAACCCGTCTCAGGGTAAAATTGTAGCTCATCTAAATGTGCTTTAATTGCCTCATTAACTTTTGGTGTTGGACCATATAAATTCTCATTAGAAGCTAATTTATATAACTCACCTTCAATTCCATATTGTTCTTTTAATGCTCGAGGTGATAGTCCTGGTTCGTAAGCTGATAATTGTTCAATTTGTTTCTTCATAGTTGCTTCGGTCCTCCTTGAATTTACAGAAATTTCAAAACTTAGTAACTATTATAAACCTTATAATAGAATAAAATCAATGTGTCATTACAGACACCATTATTTAAAATGATAAAAAATATGAGACTAGATAACTTTAGTATTATATTTCATACTAAGGTATCAGCCTCATATTCTCTTATTAAGATTTATTTATCGATTAAATTATGTTTCTCTAAATAATTTTTTGCTACATTATATGGGTCTTTCTTTTTCACTGTTACATCATAATTCATAGCTTGCATATCTTCGTCTGAAATTTTCCCAGCTAAGCGATTTAGTGGTTTTTTAATTTCAGGATGTTCTTTCAGATAAGATGTTTTAAACATAGGTGCTCCTTGATAAGGAGGGAACACATGCTTATCATCTTCCAACACAACCATATCATACTGTTTTAATTCAGCATCTGTTGAATAAGCATCAATCAGATTAATATCTCCACTTTCAATTGCTTGATAACGTAATTTAGGTTCCATCGTTTTTACATCACCTACATCTAGATCGTAGGCTTTTTTAACAGCTGGATATCCATCTCCACGATCATTAAATTCCAATGTAAAGCCTGGTTTAATCTCATCACTCACCTTATTCAAATCACCAATTGTTTTGATATTATGTTTTTCAGCAAAATCCTTTTTAACTGCTAAGGCATAAGTATTATTGTATTCCATAGGTTTCAGCATAGTCATATCGTATTTATCTTCTAAACTAGCTTTCGCTTGGTCATATACTTTTGCTTCTTGCTTAGATTTTAAATCTTCTTTAGTTAATTCGCCTAATACAGTGCCAGTGAATTCTAAATAACCATCAATGTCATCAGATTTTAGCGCGTTAAAAAGAAACGAAGTTTTGCCCATACCATCTTTAACTTCTACCGTATTATCCGTGTCTTCTTCAATTAATATTTTATACATATTAGTAATCACAGATGGCTCTGAGCCTAATTTTCCAGCTAAGACAACCTTGTCACCTTTTTGGGCTAGTAACGGTGCAATAATTACTAATAATAAAACAATGACAATCGCACCGAGTGACACTAAAAGTTTTTTATAAGAAAGCTTTTGCATAAAACGTAACACTAAATCAAATAAAATAGCTAATAACGCTGCTGGAATGGCACCTATTAAAATAAGCGATGAATCATTTCTATCAATACCTAATAAGATTAAATCACCTAAGCCACCAGCACCAATGAGTGCAGCTAACGTTGCCGTACCAATAATCAATACCATTGCCGTACGAATGCCTGCCATAATGACTGGCATAGCAATGGGCAATTCTACTTTAGTCAATCTTCTACCTGGCTTCATACCGATACCTTTAGCCGCTTCAACTAATGATGTATCTACTTCATTAATACCAGTATATGTATTTCTTAATATTGGTAACAGCGCGTATACGACTAACGCTATAACGGCTGGAACTTTACCTATACCAAACAACGGTATCATTAATCCTAATAATGCCAGTGAAGGGATTGTTTGAAGTATCGCCGCGATATTCATAACAATTTCCGAAAGTTTACGCGTTTTTGTTAAAAATATACCCAAAGGCACACCAATTAGTGCTGCAATCAATAATGCTATAAAAGATAATTGTATGTGTTCAAATATCGTTGTTATTAATTGTCCTCTACGCTCTACAAGTGTATTAATGAAGGTATTCATTCATCGTGACCTCCTTTATGCTCTGACAAAATTTGAAAAATATCTTGTCTTTTCAATACGTGCTGTGTTGAAGTAGCTGGATTATTAATAATAACGGCCTCACTGTCAATCAAAGCTGTATACACGTCTTTAACATATAAATTACTATCAACAATTGGGTAATCTTCTTTCATTTCTCCTTCTTGAATAGGCAATTGATCTATTAATTCGGAAAGTTTTAACTCATTAATTGAACGTTTCAATTTATCACCCATAAATTGTTTAACAAAATCGTTTTTAGGATTTGTAACGAAACCCTCTGGTGTATCTATTTGTTCTATCCTACCCTCATTTAACAAACATATACGGTCGCCCATCTTCATAGCTTCTTGAATATCATGAGTTACAAATATAATCGTTTTTTTGATTTTTTGTTGTAGCTCAATTAAATCATCTTGTAATTTTTCACGACTAATTGGATCCAAAGCGCTATATGGTTCATCCATTAAAATAACTGGCGGATCAGCTGCCAATGCACGAATAACACCTACACGTTGTTGTTGCCCACCAGAAAGTTCATCTGGTTTACGATCTTTATATATTTCAGGTTCTAGTCCTACCATATCCATTAATTCATCAATACGTTGATCTATGTCCCCGTCTTGCCATTTTTTCATTTGCGGTACTTGTGCGATATTCTCTTTAATAGTCATATGTGGGAATAACGCGATTTGTTGTAAGACATACCCAATGTCCCAACGCATTTCATATATTTGGTAATCACTTATTGGTTTATCTTTAAAATAAATATAACCTTCTGAAAGAGAAATCAATCGATTTATCATTTTTAACGTAGTCGTCTTGCCACAACCTGACGGACCGATTAAAACAAAAAACTCCCCTTCACCAATATTAAAACTAATATCATCAACAGCTATTTTATCACCATAGCGTTTAACTACATTTTTAAATTCTATCACTTTGTCACCTTCATTATCATATATTCATTTAACAAAAAATAATTTTTCAATCAAATGACATATTCCCTATTTGTATTGGTTTTATGTATAATTCAATTAATTTATTCATAGTATTTAATTTGCAAGTCCCCGTTCTAATCATTAAAAAAATAGCGAAGTTAATTCGAAATAAAATTATATCTATGGCTCATGAATTTACATAGTATATTAATTATTGTCAAATTAACTTCGCTCAATCGCTTTAGTTTATAAGTTATTTACTTATGCTAGTGAGTAAAGGAACAATACCTATTTGCTATTATAAGATGTCGTCACCTTTAACTTTTCAAGAAAGCTCATTTAAAAAAATAGATTTACAAATCATATTTTTAGTTTAAGCGCTCGCGTGCTCATCTTAACAACATAAAAGTGACTTATTTTGTTACAATCTTTTGTACAGATTAGCTATTTTATTCTGTTAAATTTTAGATTTATATGATTGAATTTTCTCCAAAAACATCGGACAATAATGTTTTAATTTATAACTACCTACACCTTCAATTAAAATCATTTCTTGTTTTGTTTCCGGTTTTCTTTTAGCAAATTCTTCTAGAGTAAAATCTGAGAAAATACTAACTGGTGGAATACTCAAGCTTTCACTTAATTGTTTTCGAACTCCGATTAATTCATCGAATAATGCGCGATCCACACCTTCTACCGTATTGATATTTACTTTTTCTCTTGTTTTACGTTTGAATGGCGTTGTAAATATTTCAACTTGGCCTCCGAGCAAATCCTTAACAGATTGATCACACGTTAAAATTTCATCATGTTCGTTTAAAAATCCTTTAAACCTTAATTCATCTATTAGATGACTAAGTTCTGAAGTTGTGTAATTTTTCATAATTCCATGTGTTGATAATTCGTTATAATCACAATATCGAATATAATCAGAGTCTTCTCCTCTTAACACCTGTATAATAACACTATAGCTCTCTTTTTGTTTCATACGTGCAATACAACTTACAATCATCTTCGCTTCATCTGTCATATTATATGTTTTATTTTCGATGACACAATTACTACATTGTTCACATTCTTCAAGTTTTTCATTCGGTTCAAAATAATGAACTAAAGTCGCCTCTAAACATTTCTTTGTTTTAGTATAGAGAATCATTTTAGTTAATTTTTCTCCCATCTTATCTTTATAGTCGTCATCTGCTTTTGACGATGAAATAAAATATTGATGTAATCCAATATCTCGTTCACTAAATAATAAGATACAATCACTGTTTAAGCCATCACGACCTGCACGTCCTGCTTCTTGATAATATGATTCTAAATCGCCAGGCATATTATAATGTATAACGAATCTCACATTAGATTTATCTATACCCATACCAAAAGCGTTAGTTGCAACAACAACGCGTACACGATCATACACAAAATCATTTTGCGCTGCTTCACGCTCTTTATTTGTCAGTCCAGCATGATAAATCGTGCTGTTAATATCATTACTCTGTAAAGCTTCATGCAATTCTTCAACTTGTTTACGTGTAGAACAGTAGATAATGCCTGCTGCATTTTTATGTTCTTTTACATATTCCATAACAAATTTTTGGCGTTGATACGTAGGATTAACTTGAAAAACGAGATTACGCCTTTTTGTACTCGTTTTTACCTCGTCGTTTTTCCCTATATTCAAACGTTCCATTATATCTTTTTGTACTTCAATTGTCGCAGTTGCAGTTAGTGCAACAATCGTAAAGTCTTGAGGTAATGCAAATACTTTATGGATTACATCTTGATAACTTGGTCTAAAATCATGGCCCCATTTAGAAATACAGTGAGCCTCATCAAAAGCAACTAAATGTATTGATAGTTGCTGTAATAAGCTAATAAAATAAGCATTATCAAAACGTTCTGGCGCAACATATAAGAATTGAATTTCACCATTTCTTAGTTGTGTTTCAATTTCTTTTTGTTGTTTTTGCGTTAAACTGCTATTTAAATATGCCGCGCGAATACCCATCGCTTTTAATTGATCAACTTGATCTTTCATCAATGAAATTAACGGGCTGATCACAATTGTTGTGCCACCCAACATTAATCCTGGTACTTGATAACAAATTGATTTTCCCCCACCGGTAGGTAAAACGCCGAGCACATTTTTATGATCTAATACTCTTGATATGATTTCTTTTTGACCAGGACGGTATGTGTCATAGCCAAAATAATGCGATAAAGTTGACTCCATGTTATAAAATCCCTCATTGTTCTTTTTGTTCTTCAAGCTCGCTCCATCTTGCAATATCTTCTTCATACAACTCATTTAATCTTCGTTGTTCTTCGCTGAGTTCTTTAATCTTGGCATAATCAGAAGTTGCCTCAATCATTTCCTTTTCTATAGCTTCTAATCTTTCTTCAGTTGTATCAATACGTTCGATAATCATTTCATACTCTTGTTTTTCTTTAAAAGATAAACCTTTTCTTTTTTTCTTTTCCGGTTGTTGTTTAACTTTAGGCTGCTGACTATTTTGCTCTTTTAACTGATTCTGTTCCTTTTTATAAGCTTCATAGTCTTCAAATGTACCTATGATACGTTCCATTTGACCATCATGAATATACCAATACTCTTGTGCTACTTTATTTAAAAAGTATCTATCATGACTAACTGTGATAACAGCGCCACCGAATGTTTCAATATAATCTTCAAGAATTGTAAGTGTTTCTGTATCTAAATCATTTGTTGGCTCATCTAGAAGAAGTACATTCGGTTGGTGTACCAATAACCTTAAAAGATATAATCTTTTTTGCTCTCCACCAGATAATTTATAAATCTTTTTACCATGTGTTGCGCTTGGGAATAAAAACCTTTCGAGTAATTGCGTGATAGACACCGATGTACCATCTTTTTCTTTAGCAACTTCACTTTCTTCTCTCAAGTAATCTATCATTCTTATATCACGATTCAGACGTTCTTCAGTCTGTTTAAAGTAAGCGACTTTTACTGTTTGCCCAATTTTAAGTTCACCTTCAAAATCTTTATCTTCGCCATTTAGGATGTTAAGTAACGTTGTTTTACCTGCGCCATTAGGTCCAACAATACCAATTTGTTGCCCACTTTGGATTATTTGAGTTATATCTTCAAATAAAGTTTTTTGGTTAATACGTTTCGTTAAGCCGTCTAATTCGAATACTTGTTTTCCTAATCTTGAATACGCAAGATTTAAAGACGCTTTCTCTTGTTGATGTTGATTTTTTACATCTTGTTCTAGTTCATTAAATCTATTTTTACGGGCTTGTTGTTTAGTCGTACGTGCTTTAACTCCAGCACGCATCCACTCAAGTTCCTTCTTATATAAGGATTGCTGTTTCGCTTGTTGTTTTTGTTCTATAATTTCATTTTCTGCGCGTTGTGCTATATAATCTTCGTAATTTCCTACATAGGTAGTCAATTTACCTCTATCTAATTCAATAATGCGAGAAGATACTTCGTTTAGGAAATAACGATCATGAGTAATAAATAATACTGTATGTGGATATTGTTTCACATAGTTAATCAGCCAATTAATTGATTCAAAATCTAAATGGTTGGTTGGCTCGTCTAATAGTAATAAATCAGGTTGTTCAATAAGTGTTTTAGCTAAACCAACACGTTTCTGTTGGCCTCCTGAAAGTTCACTTACTTCTTTGTTTATATCATAAATACCTAATTTAGAAAGAATTGTTTTAATTTCAGCACTATAGTCCCATGCTTGATAATTATCCATAGCTTCTTGAGCTTGCATCATTTTTTGAAAATCTTCATCGCTTTGGGTCATTGTATATCGAGCCAAAGCATTTTCATACGTTCTAATAACCTTAATCGTTTCAGTTTCTGAAGTTAATACCGCTTCAAACACCGACATATTTTGATCAAAATCATGTTTTTGAGATGAATATCGGATACGATAAGCATTCGGATGTGATACTTCTGCTTCAAAGTCTTCATCCAATCCTGCAATCACTTTCAATAAAGTACTTTTGCCCGTACCATTTATACCTACAAGTCCTATTTTTTCACCTTCAGAAATTGACAACTGCAAATTATCAAAAATGGTTTTATCGGCATATGATTTATGTAAATGTTCAATTTTATACGCTTCCATTGCCCAACATCCTTTTTAATATCGAAAATTATAATTATTTCTGTTAAACTTAATTTCAGTTCTACATATTATACACCTTTTTGAACTCAAATGATACAAAGGAGCAATGCTTATGTCGGAATTTTTCCAAAACTTGCCTCCTTATATCCAAGCACTAATAGCTGGTATTATTACATGGCTACTTACTGCATTAGGAGCTGCAGCTGTTTTTATTTTCAAGAGAGTCAACGATAAGATTTTAAATTCAATGCAAGGTTTCGCTGCCGGTATAATGATTGCAGCTAGCTTTTGGTCACTCTTACAACCAGCTATTAATTATGGTGAAGGTACATCATTACCATGGTTGCCAGCTGCTATCGGTTTTCTATTGGGCGGAGTATTTATTCGTGCACTAGATTTAGTTATTCCTCACATACACCCAAACACCCAAGATACAAACCAATACCAAGAAGGTGTAGGTACAAAAAAACTCAATAAGAATACGTTACTCGTTTTAGCTATTACACTACACAATATCCCAGAAGGTTTATCTATAGGTGTCGCATTTGGCGGCATTGTGGCTGGCAATGGGCAAGCTACATTTTTAGGGGCTCTTGGCTTAGCTATAGGAATTGGTATTCAAAATATTCCTGAAGGCGCAGCTTTATCCATGCCAATAAGAGCGGCTGGTGCTTCTAGATGGAAAGCATTTAACTATGGGCAAGCGTCCGCTATTGTCGAACCTATATTTGCAACAATTGGTGCAGCTGCTGTATTGATTGTTACCCCTATGTTACCTTATGCCTTAGCATTTGCTGCAGGAGCAATGATATTTGTAGTGGTTGAAGAACTGATTCCTGATTCACAAGCTAGTAATAATACTGACCTTGCAACAATGAGTCTCATGTTAGGTTTCACTATTATGATGATTTTAGATGTTGCGCTTGGATAAGGGCAAACCAAATGATTGATGTTGTTATATTTTAAAATTAGACATTAAAAAAAGTTACACGATTTTAACAGTCAAAGACAAGCAATACTGTCTTAGGCTGTTTTTTTAATGACATTTATCATACAGTCATAATAAGCAACATACGCTCCATAATTAGTTTCACTTACTTTATAATTACATTAAAACAAGTCGTACCACTAAATCTCTATAAATTAAAAAAGACCGACGACTCTATATTAGAATCGTCGGTACTTTTATTTATTTTTTCTCTTGTCCTTTTGGACCTGGTTTATACTCATAATCTGAAGGCTTAACTTTTTCGAAATCAGGATTATCGTAGAATCTTAAAAGATCACCGTTGAGGACATCGTCACTCATTTGTAAATCTTTCTCAGATTGTTGTTTACGCTTATCAAAGTCTTTAGGTTTTTCTGTTATTGGTTCATTATTCTTATTATCATAAATTCTACCATTAACATATTTATAATCTTTCGTTACGAAGTCACCATTTCTAAATGGCACTGTATCATCGTGATCTTTCGATAATAAATCTGTACCCATCATTAAGTAGTTCTTCGTATCAATACCCATTAAATGTAATAATGTTGGCATTACATCGGCTTGTCCTGCATAAGTTTTATCTACTGTACCTTCTTTACCAGGAATCTTCAACCAGAAACCAGTACGGTTTAAGTCGTTGAATTTAGCTGGTGTAATTTCTTCACCTAATAATTTTTCCATTGCTTTATTATGGTTTTCAGAAATACCATAATGGTCACCGTACATCATTATTACTGAATCATCATATATCCCTTTTTTCTTCAGTTCATTTATAAACTCTTCTAATGATTCATCAAGATATCTTGCAGTTTGTACATAACCATCCACGGTTGAATCCCCTGTGTTTGGTTTGTCTATTGATGCATCTTCTGGTTTCACAGTAAATGGATAATGGTTAGTTAATGTAATTAAGTGACTATAAAATGGTTCTTTTTCTTTTGCTAAATAATCTGCTGACTCTTTAAAGAATTCTTTATCTTTAAGACCTAAGTTTTCAAGATTTTCTTCAGACATATCGAAATATGTTGCATCGTAAAATTTATCTACACCAAAATGCTTGTACACTTGGTCACGGTTCCAGAATGTTTTGTAGTCACCATGCATAACATTAGATGTATAACCTTGCTGTTGATCTAGTATTGCAGGTAATGATTGGTAAGTATTATCACCTTTCAATGAATAAGCTGACCCTTGTGGTAGACCAAACAAACTGTTATCCATAGTAAACTCTGAATCTGATGTTTTACCTTGTCCAGTCTGGTGATAGAAGTTTGGATAATATCTGTATCCTTCATTACCAGAGGAGAGTTTATTTAAGAATGGTGTAACTTCTTCACCATTTACTTTTTTATTTATCAAGAAAGTTTGGAAACTTTCCAAATGAATTTTAATAACATTTTTCTTTTTAGCTGCGCCGAAATATTCTTTGTTCGGTTCAGTTCGTTTTTGTTTCGTATAATTTAATACCTTAGTTAAATCGTCTTCATTAGCCAATGCTTTTTGTTGATTGTTTTGAACTGTTTTAACACCGTCATATACAGTGAAGTTATACGGTCCTAAATATTTAACTAAATATTTATGGTCAAATGTACGTGTTAGTAATTCTGGACGATCTGACTCAGCAAATGCCAAGTTTAAAAAGAATAGTGCGACTGATGCAGCCATTACTACTGGTACAAACTTTTTACTGAATACACGTTTATCAAACCATTTTTGTTTAAATATTAAAACAAACAGGTACACAATAGTATCGATGAAGTAAACAAAGTCATACCATTTGAATGAAGCTGTTACAGCACCACCCATTGATTCAACATTTCCAACTTGATTTAATGTACTGAATGTTAAAAAGTCAGAAAAGAATCTAAAGTATACAACGTTTGCATATAATAAGAAAGTTAATAAAAAGCCACCAATAAAGATGAACCAGAAGGCTTTCTTACCCTTGAAAAACAAGAAAATACTCAATACTAATGCAATTAAACTGTATGGATTCATTAATAAGATTAAGTTTTGAACTAATCCTTTAACACCTAAAGAAAAATCAACATAATATGAAAAATATGTTTTTAAGGTGACTGTTAGCACCGTTAAAATAAAAAACCCAAAAAGAGTTAATTTCTTTTTGTGTATACTCATGTTCTTATCCCCCGATATAAATTATTATAGGCTAGAACGCTTACCTAACCTTATAAAAAGTGGCAAAATTACTATCTTAAACATTTATTAGCGATGTTAGTATCTCTAATAAACGAAAGTCGTTATTGGCTTGGGTAATTGTTTTAGAATCATGCTTTAGTGTCATCTTTAATCATTAACTTAAAGTACACTGTTACAAGCATTCACATGTTTCATTTTTTAAGTTTTTAATTGATATCTATATTATGAATTATTGATATTTGACTATTGTCATGCCAATCCATATTAATAATATTCATAAGTCCAAATTATCTTTACAATTTTTATCATTTTGTAATATGTTCGTAATAAAACGCACATAGTTCAATTAATAAATATAAAGCAATCGTAGTTAAATATCAAGTAAAAAGACACTTTTTTATGTAATTTGGCATCCAACAAAAGCTTTATTAACGCCTTATTAAACAGTTGTTAACTGACTATTAAGTATTTATATGCTTTTTAATTATACCTTTATTGAATAGCATATTAATCGGACTATGGTCGTATTAGCAATTCAACTAATATAATCTCTAACTTTCACATGTTTGTACCTATTTGTAGCCAACTAAATGATTTGAGGAAATAAAGATAGAAAAAAACAGCAACCCAAAATCTAGGCTTAACTTTGGCGTTACTGCTTTTAAATATTTATTACAACAATTAATATTCGCAGCTTATTTTAACATCTCTAATTGCATTCTATACTCAATGCCATGAAATAATTGATTCAACCAATTTGTATATTTGATTAAATTCTTCTCGGCACTTTCCACATCTATAAATTGAAATTTCAATTTAGTCCCTTGATGCTTTTGCCCTAATTTTGTTAAATGGTAACTTGCAATCGTACCAATTTGTGGGTAACTTCCTAAAGTATAATGATCATTTAATAAAATAATTGGCGTGCCATCTCGTTTAACTTGTATCGTACCAATTTGTACCGATTGATGTTCCGGCATGTCTTCATAAAATGCTTTTACAGGTTCTCCTTCTAAATACATACCAACTCTATTCGCTCTACTTGTCACTTTATATTCTCCAGAAGTAAAATGAGTTAATACTTTTGATTTAAAATCTTCTGTACCTTTATTTTTTATTACATGAAAAACATCAGACATATAATTGAAAGATAGGGCGTAACCATCAATTCCCCAATCTGTTTGATGTGTTTCTTTTAGATTTTCAAATAATTTATGATGACGTTCAGTGTAGTCTCGTTTCATGTTAACTTCGTCACCTTTTTGTATTTTGCGGCCATGGAAACCACCTATTTTCGACTTGAAATCCGTTGAAGTTGATCCTAACCATTCATCTAACTCGAATCCTCCACCTACTGCCAAGTAAACTCTAGATGTACGATTTGTTTCTGTAAAAACGAGCACATCACCTTTTTCCATTAAATACAATTTGTTGGGTAAGACTTTCATATGTTCAGTTTTAGCTTTGAAATTTCCACCACTCAAAGCAATAAGAGTCGGTTCAGTAAAACGAAAACTCGCCATTCTGTTAGTCATTTCTAAAGTAGCTTCATGCTTATCATTAGCTACAAGTCTGTTTGCAATTTCATGCGATAAAGGGTCTAAGGCACCACCAGGTATAACACCATCATGTTCATACCCTTTACGACCAAAGTCTTGAAAACTTGAAAATAACCCTTCGCCTTCTATTATGATTGACATGGTTGAAATCCTCCTAAATCCAGTACTTCCTCTTGAATCGCACAAAATTTAACATTATCTCCTAGTTTTAATTTTGTGAAATCTTCTAATTCTGGATTAAATAATCGCACCGGTGTATACCCTATAACAAGCCAATCACCATATGTATCTGTTGTAGTGATACCTGTCTTTTTACCTTCAATAATTACAGAGCCAGCAGGAATAAAGGTCTTTTTTCCACCCGTATGATTTACAAACAAACGCTTATCCATGCCCGTTAAATAAGGGAATCCCGGCGTATAGCCCATCATTGACACAAAATAGGTTTGTGCTGTATGTAATTTCACAAATTTTTCAAAGTTCATTTTGTAATAAGTTAGTAAAGAAGCTAAATCAGGTCCATATTCCCCACCATAAATCACTGGAATTTCAACAGGTTCAACCGTTTCTTCCTCATGCTTAATTTCCATTTGTACAGTTTGCATTAACGCTTTCATATATAAAAATGGTGATTGAATATGATGATGCTTAATCATGTCCCTTGCATCATAACAAATCATCATGTCTGATTCTGTAGGTACAATTTCTGTTATAAAAGGATATTGTTTGTCTGCTAAATATTTTTTTAAAGCTAACAGATCTTCAGTCAAATCTTTAGAGACTTCTTTTTCTATAGAAACCACTATTGCTTGGTCTCCTTGACTATATATCTTCATAGTTTCACCTCATAAATTGTTACTAACGATAAAATACATCAAATGCTTGTATCAAATAATGTACGAGTTCTTTTACTAGGAAATAGACAAATATAAATTGAAATACGCAAGATATTGTAATGACAAAGCGTGTTAAATAAACACTTTGCCTTTTCAACAATTGATTTACGCCCCATTTGGTAAGCACAGAAATTATAATAATTGTTAATGTCCAAACCAATATCATCATTTTGCCTCACTCACTGTTTATAAGTTTTAGATTACTATTCTGTTCATAAAATTTGGGTATCTTAAATCATGTATATGCTATCAATAACCCATGTTTATACTTTCTATATTCTATAGATAAATTTCTACCTCGGCAACCTCTCGTAAGCTATTTATTAGAAAAATCTGTACTTTATTATTACTAATTTTATCTTTTAATTCATGTACCTCAAAATCTTTTTCCAGCAACTCACCTTTATCTAATAGTTCTTGACGCATACAACCACGCAAAAAGTCTTCATTATAAAGGGGTGTATAGTAATGGCCATTTTCTTTTATCATTACATTACCTATATCAAATTCTAATACTTTACCTTTTTCATTGTATAATAGAACGATATCTGTTTGGTGATTATGTTCTAAATGTGCTCTTTGTGTCGTCTTGTTAATTACGACTTGTTTATTCACATCAGACGTTAAAGGTAACAGTTTTGCTGTAAATGTTGACTTTTCTGGTAAAGACGCTGCAACGTATTCCATTGTGCCATCTTTATTCAACAAAATTTTCAGTCGATAAATACCCGTTGCATATTGCTCACTAATTGAGTCTATAAGCTCTGACCAAGCCGACTCATCAAACAAAAACCCTAATTCTTCTGAAGCGTTTTTCATTCTATTTTTATGATAAGAAAGCCTAGAAAACAAGCCTGATTCTAACCTCATTGTTTCAAAAAGTTGCATTATAACCTCTCCAATATCTTTGTCTTGTCTATAAATTCTTGAACTTCCTGCTCAGGTATAGAATCAATCGTAATACCTGCACCGACACCATAAATCGCTTGATTATTTAAGTATTGTATTGTTCGAATCGGCACATTAAAGATTGATTTGCCATTTGGAAGCAATAAGCCAATTGCACCACAATAAATATTTCGCGGCGTTTGTTCTAGTGCTTTTATATAGTTCATCGTATTAAGTTTTGGGGCGCCTGTAATCGAACCACAAGGAAACAATGCACTTAGTATTTGATTTAAGTTTGTGTTTTTATGTAACTTGGCAGTGATCATTGAAGTCATTTGAAATACTGTTTGATATGGTTCAATATGAAACGGTTTATAAACGTTAACCGTACCAGTTTCTGCAATACGACTCATGTCATTACGTAGTAAATCTACAATCATCACATTTTCTGCTCTATCTTTGCTTGAGTGACTTAACGTGTTTAGATTGTTCCTATCTTCTGTTTCATCACTGCCTCTTGGCATCGTACCTTTCATGGGTTTACTTAACAATATATCTTCATCTGCTTTAAATGGCCCTCGTTGGAAGAATAATTCTGGTGATAATGAAGCAACCTGTAACTCATCTGTTTCAATAAGCGCTGAATAAAAGCCATGATTATCATTTAATAGATGATAGTATAATGTCGCTATAGAATGATGAATTGAATCTACTAATCTTGTTGTATAATTTACTTGATATGTATTTCCCTCTACAATAGCTGATTGTATCGTCCGAATATGTTTGATAAGTTCGGCTCTATTTAATTGGAATTGGAAGCTACATTGTTGTTGATATATCGTGTCATCAATGTTCGTCTTCGCTTCTGATATATTTTCAAAAATGTATGCTGCCGCGTATACATAGCCTTCTTCAGTAGACACTGTTGCCATCTCTTTATTAAAGTACGTTGCCGCTTCATAAGGTAAGTACAAGGCTGCACAATAGCCATCGTTTTGGTACTTCTCTGCAAAGCACACGACTTCACCAACTTCTTCTATAGTGTATGCAATTTTCTTAGCAATACATTCTGTAAATAAATAACGATATGTCTCATGTGTTTTTTCATCAGTTATGTAACGATAATTAAAGTGTATTTGCATGATATGCCTCCACTATATCTATAAATATTTGAATCTGTTTAAGACCATATTCACTTAATATGGATTCTGGGTGATATTGCACTCCATAAATAGGTAATACTTTATGTTCCAAAGCCATTATAATACCTTCATGGTTGGTCGCTGTCACAGTTAACGTTGTGGGAAAGGATGATTGCTCCGCTTTTAAAGAGTGATAACGCATCACATCGAATGATTCTGGTAAACCATCAAAGATACCTATGCCATTATGTTTTATGCGTGTTGTATGACCATGAATAGGTTTATCACTTTTTACTATATTTCCACCAAAATAAGTCACAATTTGTTGAAACCCTAAACAAACGCCTAATATAGGTCCTTTTGTTGAAAATGTTTGAATTACTTGATTTAATATCGGATAGTCCTCAGGAGAACCTGGCCCTGGTGAAATTACAATTGCATGTGGCTGAAGTGAATGAATACGTTCATTTGTCATCATTTCTACATCAACTACCTCAACTTGTCCTCTATAACTTTGCTTAATATAATCTACAATGTTATAAGTGAACGAATCTTTATTATCTATAATCAGTATCATTTTGTCGCCTCTTTTTAAATATCTTCATTATTCTGTTATACTTATTATCACAAATATTAACTTGATTTTACAGTTTAAATATATTATTCTAAATCACGTTATAAATGAATACAAAGAGGTTCCTAGCTGATACCCTCTATAAAAAACTAGACACATGAATTTCGTCTGTCTTTTTTATAGAGATGGACGTTTTTTTATGCCGTCATAGCATGAGTTAAAACAGCTAGTTTGACAATATGAAGGAGTGCAAGCAATATGACGCAACAATCTTTAGACAATAATAAGGCCATCGTAGTATTTAGTGGCGGTCAAGATAGTACGACTTGTCTATTTTGGGCTAAAAAACATTTTGAAAATGTAGAACTAGTTACATTCGCATACGGCCAAAGACATGATACAGAAATTGAAGTAGCAAGACGCATAGCGCAAGAACAACATGTAAAACACCATATCTTAGACATGTCTTTACTTTCACAACTAACACCTAACGCCCTAACACAACATGATATGGATATCGAAGTAGGAGATGATGGCATTCCTAATACGTTTGTTCCTGCAAGAAATTTACTTTTCTTATCTTTTGCTGGTGCCTTAGCATATCAGACTAATACTAAAAATATCATTACCGGTGTATGTGAAACGGATTTTTCTGGGTATCCAGATTGTAGAGATAGTTTTATCAAATCAATGAATGTAACGTTATCACTATCAATGGATAAAGATTTTGTAATTCATACACCTTTAATGTGGTTGGATAAAAAAGCAACATGGGCTTTAAGTGACGAACTTGGAGCGCTAGATTATATTCGCTACAACACGCTCACTTGTTATAACGGCATTGTTGGTGAAGGCTGTGGAGAATGTCCTGCTTGCGAATTGAGAGCAAATGGTTTAAATACGTATTTAGCTGAAAAAGGAGTGAATTAATTATGTTCCAACAAAATTATCCTAGCGTGCAACATCCCTATACTTTTGAACTAAATAAAGACTTTAATTTTTCTGCAGCGCATTATATACCAAATGAAGACGCAGGCAAATGCATGCGCACACATGGCCACACTTATTTTGTAAATCTAACGATTGTCGGCGATAAACTAGACCATAATGGTTTTTTAGTGAATTTTAGTGAACTAAAACAATTAGTCCACGGACAATTTGATCACTACTTACTCAATGATTTACCACAATTTGAAGGAAAAAGTCCATCTACTGAAATTGTTGCTCAAACTATATATGAAATGGTTCAAACATCTTTAGATCAACGCAGTAATCAACCTAAATGTGTACAAGTCTACGTAAGAGAAACGCCGACAAGCTATGTCGTATATAGACCAAAGGAGCAACGTAATCATGAGTAAAATACCTGTACTAGAAATTTTCGGTCCAACCATTCAAGGTGAAGGTCGTGTCATAGGCCGCAAGACCATGTTTGTACGAACTGCCGGCTGTGATTACCGTTGTAGTTGGTGCGATTCAAGCTTTACTTGGGACGGTAGCGCTAAAGAAGATATTCGTATGATGACTGCTGAAGAAATTTATGAGGCTTTATACGAAATTGCTGGCGACTCTTTTAATCACGTGACAATTTCTGGTGGTAATCCTGCCCTAATTAAAGGAATTCAACAATTAGTTGATTTATTTGATGAAAAACACATACAAAGTGCTTTAGAAACACAAGGAAGTAAGTTTCAACCATGGATGACTCAAATTGACGATTTAACAATCAGTCCAAAACCACCAAGTTCAAAAATGAAACCAAATTTGCCTATATTAGATGAAGTCATCGAGCAATGCGTGCCAGAATCACTAAATCTAAAAGTTGTTATTTTTGATGATGAAGACTATGAATTTGCAAAAATGATTCATCACAGATACCCTACTATTCCTTTTTACTTACAAGTAGGTAATCCTTATTTAGATGGTGAATACGTAGAATCACACACTAAAAAGTTATTAACGTTATATGAAACGCTAGTAGACCGCGTAATGGTCAGTAGCGATATGAACAATGTATATGTTCTACCTCAATTACACACGTTGCTATGGAGTAACAAAAAAGGTGTTTAAATTGTGTAATCTATGCGATCCGTTGTATAATGCTCTTTGTCTATATAACGAATCGCTTTTTAGTGATGCAAAAATATATAGTTGGTCATCACTGTAAAATTATTTTTATTATGCATTTAACATCATTTTTAATCACATTTGAATGATGATGCTTTGAAGAAATTATGTAATTAAATGAATAACTTTCACTTAATTGATATAATGTTGCAGTGAAGTATCTAGGTTAGGAGAGCATCATGCTAATTAATATAATTATAAATATAGCTACGGTATTAATTGTGCTCGGCATTGATTTATATCGTCAGAATTTCAAACAACTAAAGTTTAGCTCTATACTGATTGCAATAACACTCAACGGTATTATTAATTTATTTTTAGTCGGTGAATATGATTACATCGCCTTTTATACAATTACACAATTATTTATTTGGACTTTATTACAACTTTATTTAAATCGTAAGATAACTGCTTTTAAAATTACAGATCAAAAATTCATTGCAGTTATTTTAACAATTATCATGAGTACATCATTAATCCTTACATATAGCACTAGCCATGACTCGTATTATATGTCTATTCCATACTTAGCCCCTGCTATTTTCCTAATTGGCGCAATCTTACTTTTCTATAGTACTTTTCAGCCAAATGAAAAAGAGCAACTTAAGCTATTACAACGTATCAAGCACCCAATTTTAATAGGTCAAATATGTATGATTGGTGCTTTTACGATAATGATGCTATTAACACCTTACTGGTATGCCTTTATTATAGTTCATTTGCTATTTATATTTTTCTTATTATGGCAGAATATATTTTTTTCACATAAATGATTAACATATTATATTTTGTGGTATAAATAAACAGTTAAATGATTTCTTAAAGGAGGTTAAATTATGTTTGGCTTTATACTTATGTTAATTGTCGGTGGCTTAATCGGCTGGATAGCTGGTGGCATCGTTGGTAAAGATATCCCAGGTGGAATCTTAGGTAATATTATTGCTGGTATCGTAGGTGCAGCATTAGGTTCATGGATCTTTGGTGACTGGGGTTGGCACTTAGGTGGCATCGCAATCTTCCCAGCATTAATCGGTACAATCATTTTAGTTGCAGTCGTTTCATTCATTTTCGGTAAATTACGTAAAAAATAATCAACCATAATAAAACGTAATGATTTACTAAAATTAATATGGAGTGGCTCACAGAAATCTACTCGAGATTTTGTGGCTGCCAAGGCAAAAGCGTCCGAGACATAACGATTGTCTCGGACGCATATTTATTATTTTGCCTTTTATAAATTCATAGTATTTTAATCAAGGACTAATTAAAATTCATCTATTTTTAATTAGTTCTTTTTTCTTTTTATCTTGTGTTTCCGAATACTTTCTACGCTCATTACTGCCAACGTCATCGTTAATATCTTGAGTAATATTGTGGTTATTTGTTTCATAAGCACATTTGAAATTAGAAGCCTGCACAATATATTTAGGACGTTGCTTCACTTCGTAATAAATACGACCGATATACTCACCGACAATTCCTATTGAAATGAGTTGGATGCCACCAAGGAGTAATATAGCTGCAATTGTAGAGAAATAGCCTGGTGTTTCAACGCCTCTTATCATAATACCTACTGAAATATAACCGATATATAGCAAACTAATAAAGAATACAATTAGCCCTAGATAGATCATTGCACGTAAAGGTTTATTATTGAATGAAATCAGACCATCAATACCATAATTTAATAATTTACTAAATGACCATTTAGATTCTCCATCCTCACGCTCAACATTTTCATAGGTAAAGACTTTGGTATTATAACCTATCCATTCGTACAAGCCTTTAGAAAATCTATTATATTCATCTAATTGGGTTAAAGATTGTACTGCACGTTGGCTTAACAATCTAAAATCTCCAACGCCATCTTCTAATTTAATATCTTCTACAAAATGATTTATCAATTTATAATAAATTTTCGTCATCATTTTCCTAGACTGATTTTCACCCGTTCTATCTCTTTTGGCTACCACTTGATCATAACCGTCCATATAACCTTCTATCATTTGAGGTATTAATTCAGGGGGATGTTGCAAGTCTGCATCAATCATAATAACGCCATCGCAATTTTCACTATGTTGATAACCAGCAATCATTGCTGATTCTTTACCAAAATTACGGCTAAAGGATATAAATTTAACATGATTGTCTTTCGTGGCCATCTCTTGAATATAATTAATGGTCTTATCTTTACTTCCGTCATCTACAAATAATAAATCATAGTCATAATGATGATTCTGACTATCTTTCGATAATATTTCAGTCAATCGTTCATACGTTTTTACTATTACTTCACCTTCATTATAACAAGGTACTATAACTCTTATTTGCATATATAAACACCTTCATTTCAATTACTTCAATTTTTACTTTATCAATTCTCACCATCATTATGCTATATAAATCATTTAGATTTACATAATCTTTATATAGCCTTAATACTAAATATTAAAACTTAACTTTTAAGCGAAGATTTTTAAAAACGAATTAATTTCAAGATAATTTTAAAAAATCAAAAATCATTCATCCATTGAATTTTTAATCAAAATGCTAATATTGACTGAAATATAAACTTATAAAAGTTATAAATTGTTACTTTAAGTCTATCAATTATTTTCATTATTTGAAAATGAAAACTATCAACACAATAAAGAAAAGACTATATATTCAGAAATCAATTGAATACATAGTCTCGTTCAAAATTATTTTAATGTCCCTATACGAACCTTATCAGGATCATTGCCTTGTCGCTCATCTTTATTTAAGCTATCAATTTCAGCAATATCAGTAAGTTCTAAATTAAAATCAAAGATATCATAATTTTCTTTAATACGTTCAGGCGTCTTAGACTTTGGAATCACTAGTCTATTATGTGCTAGATGCCAACGTAGTACAATTTGAGCTGGTGTTTTATTATAACGTTCAGCTAACTTTGTAATAACATCATATTCGAGCAATCCTCTATTTCTCATTAACGGCATCCAAGCAGTAACTGCAATATCATGGCTATCACAATATTCCTGTAATGCTTGTTGATTGAAATTAGGGTGCACTTCTATCTGATTCACTGCAGGTACAACTTCAGTTGCTTCCATAAGCTTTTCTAAGTGATGTTGGTTAAAGTTACATACGCCAATGGCACGGATTCGCCCTTCCTCGTATAACTTTTCCATAGCTTTATAACTCTCGATAAATAAGCCATCTGCTTCACATGGCCAATGTATTAAGAATAGATCTAAGTAATCAGTACCAAGGTTTTCAATTGATTTGGTAAAGAATTCAATCGTTTGATTATACCCTTGGTAGTCATTCCATAACTTAGATGTAATAAATAGATCTTCTCTAGGTACTTCTGATTTTTTCAATGCATTACCTAATGCAATTTCATTTTTATAGAAATAAGCTGTATCAAATGCACGATATCCAGCATCTAACGCTGCTGTTACTGCTTGTTCCATCTCTTCTTCTGCGATTTTATATACACCTAATCCTACTTTAGGCATTGGATAACCATTATTTAAATAATATATATCTTCTATCATTATTAATCCCCTTTCTGATTACTTTGTTTGTATAAGTAATATCTTTATTTTAATACGCTTAGACATAAAAATATACTATCTCACACTTTTTCCTTTAATAGACCACAGTATGTTATCTATATAACTATATTTCTTACCCATAAATATAATTCTGATAATAAAAAGAATCTAATGATATGCATACTTCAAAATTAACTATAGTAAATTCAATGAATCCACTTTTTTAGTCATATAGGTCATAAAAAAACAGGAGAGAAATCATTTTATCAAAAATTGATTTCTCTCCTATTTCCTAATTAATGTTACACTTTCACATTAATCATCACTTTTTAATTATTTTCTTCTTCCTCGGCTTCTTCTTCTAATGTTGGTCTATTTTTATGATATTCTAACTCTAAAATAACAGTAATGATTTGGTGATTATCAATTTCAGAAATAACCCATCTATCATATTCAGTATCAACATAATCATTCTGTTGTAAATTCGTATTGTGTGCTTGTAACCAACCACCAATGGTATCAATGTCCTCTGAATCTTCAAATTCGATATCTAGTTGATCTTGTAGGTCGTTTAATAATACACGACCATTGATTTGATATCTACTGTCTGTTACTTTCACAATATCGTTAACTTCATCATCATCAAATTCATCACGAATTTCGCCAACAATTTCTTCTAAGATATCTTCCATTGTTAAGATGCCAGCTGTACCGCCGTATTCGTCTATAATAAGGGAAATATGGACATGTTCTCTTTGCATACGAACTAGTGCATCACTAATACGTGTTGTTTCTGAAATCATAGGTAAGTCATGTACATAATTACTTACTTTCATTTGTTTTCCTGAAGCGTATTCAGTTAAAAACTCTTTCACATTAATAAACCCTTTTACATGGTCTTTATCCCCATCAGCTGTAATAGGATAACGGGTAAATTGGTGTTTTTTAATTGTGTCTAACAATTCATCCACGTTAAATGGTTCATTCATCGTTATCATTTGCGTACGCGGCACCATAATATCTTTAGCTTGTCTTTCATCAAATGAAAAGATATTTTGCATGTAAGCTAATTCGGTCTGGTTAATTTCACCGCCATTATAACTGTTGTTGATTATTATTTTTATTTCTTCTTCTGACATTGCGTCATTATTAGCATCAGGATCAACGCCAAACATACGGATAATCATTCTCGCTGAACCGTTCATTAACCAAATTAATGGTTTCATAATAACACCAAAATAGAATAATGGTCGTGAATAGAACAATGCTAATTTTTCAGTATGCTGTATTGCTAACGTTTTAGGTGCTAATTCACCAAGTACTACGTGTAAATAAGTCACAATAATAAATGAAACAATAAATGATATTGTTGTCGTTAACGGATCAGGCAAGCTAATCGCTTCGAATAGTGGGTGTAATAGTTTATTAAAAGTCGGTTCACCTAACCAACCTAAACCTAAAGAAGTTACAGTGATACCGAGCTGACACGCTGATAAATAATAATCTAGGTTTTTAATCATTTTTTTAACTACACGTGCACTACCATTACCTTCTGACGCAAGTTGATCAATTCTAGAACTGCGGACTTTCACCAAAGCGAATTCCGAGCCTACGAATACCGTTGTTAATGCTATTAAAAGAAAAAATATTACTAAATTCATTATGGTCACAGTTTCCAATTAATTCCCTATTTCTAGGGATTCACCTCCAAAATATCGTGTCACAATAGGTGACCGAACATAAGTATTTTTATTGTTAATGATTGCTTTTTGACGTACTACATCCTTCCCATTGTGACACCTCCCTAAAAATACGCATTTCTTTTATCATATCACAAAATGAACATTTCTTGTAATTTTTGCAATCAATCGCTTTTTAAGCCAATTAATTATTGAAACTTAAATTTGTATTAAAGTCAATTTTTCAGTATTTTTAAGCCTAAGCAATTATGATCCGAAATTGTGAACTTCGCCTGATTTAATCGTTGTTAAAACATGCATATCATCATCGACGACTACAATGTCAGCATCTTTTCCTACAGCTATACTCCCTTTATTATCTTCAATGTTCAAGGCAATTGCTTGGTTTAAACTTGTAACACGCCATAAGTCATCTAAAGAAGCTCCAGTAAATTTAATTAAGTTTTTTAAACCTTCATTCATTTTCAAGATACTACCTGCAAGAGCACCAGAGGCCAGTCTCGCTTCAGAACCTTTTACCGTTACATTCTGACCGCCTAAATCATATTCACCATCTGGCATACCTTTCGCTCTCATAGCATCGGTAATCAAGAAAAAAAGTTTATTTCCTTTTTGTTTATAGGCAATCTTTATAGACGCGGGATGTGAATGAATACCATCAACGATAGATTCTGTACTAAGTTTATCATTGACCCAAGCAGCACCAGATAATCCTGGATTTCTATGTTCGAACGCTGTGCCAGCATTATAAAGGTGGGTCACGTGCTTCGCACCATGTGCCACCGCTTCATTGACTTCATCGAATGTTGCTACCGTGTGACCAATAGAAAAATTAATTTGATTATGTAACGCTGCTAAAGTTTCACGTGCGCCTTCTACTTCTGGTGCAAAAGTCATTACTTTAATTTGGTCGTTAGCAATTTCTTGAAATTGTTGTATCTTTGCAACTGAAGGTCGTTGAACATACGCTGGGTTTTGAGCGCCTACCTTATGTTCAGATATAAATGGCCCTTCTAAGTGTATCCCAACGATACTTGCTGCGTTTAAGTTATCTTGTTGTCCTTGATAGTTCACAATATTCTTTAATGCTTTGATAATATTTTCATCAGACTGGGTCATTGTTGTAGCCAAGAAGCTTGTTGTACCTTCTGATAATAATGATTCTGACAAATGTTTTAACCCTTCAAATGAAGCGTCCATAGCATCTTCGCCATAGCCACCATGCATATGTATATCAATAAAACCAGGTAGCACATGTTGCCCTTTTAAATCTATAGTTGTTAACTCTCCTTGATATTCACCTGTACCAATTTGTGCAATTTTACCATTATCAATTATAATATAGCCTTGTGCAATTGTTTCATTTTCAGTATAAATGCGACCATTTGCAATAACATATTTACTCATTTTTCTACCTTCTTTTCGCTAATTTAATCTCATTAATTTCTTTGCAACTTTATTAATATTTTACCAAATTCAATCACTTAATTATATTCAAAGCTTTTTACTTTTCACTATATAATTAAAAAAGCCAGAAAATGAACTCAATTAGATGAGTTTTTCTGGCTTTGCTTTATTTCTTTATTGTTATGAAGCATCTATAGTTTAATCATTCATAGCTTCAGAAGTATGAATTTCATCTTGTGTTAACTTAGGTTTTAATAAACCATAAATAATTGCCGCAACTAATGAACCGATAATAATTGCAATTAATGATTGAAGTACGTGGCCAAAGTCTGTTCCTAATATAACAATAATACCACCATGTGGCGCTTGTATTGCTGAACCAAGTCCTAGCGCAATTGCACCAGCCACACCAGATCCAACCATCATTGAAGGTATAACTCGAATTGGGTCAGCAGCTGCAAATGGAATAGCGCCTTCCGTTATAAATGATAAGCCCATAATATAGTTAGGTAGTACAGAACCTTTTTGTTCTTTTGTGAATTTCTTACGGAATAGAACCATTGCTGTTGCAATCGCAATTGGAGGCACCATACCACCAATCATTGCTGCAGTAATTGGCGCAGCATTACCACTTGTCAACGCTGCTACAGAGAATACATAAGCCGCCTTATTAAACGGACCGCCCATATCAATAGCCATCATCGCACCAACAACTAAACCAAGTAGCATTATGTTCGTACCTGATAAACTTTCCAATCCATTTAATAACGTATTATTCAACCATGATGCTGGTGGATTGATAACATAAATCATTAGTAATCCTGTAATCGTAACTGAAAGCACCGGGAAGATAAGTGTTGGTTTTAAACCTTCTAATGTTTGAGGCATACCTGAACATAATTTCTTAATACCTAATGTTAAATAACCTGCTAAGAAACCTGCAAGAATACCGCCAATAAATCCTGAATCACCTGTACTAGCTAGAACACCACCGACAAGACCTGCTGCAAAGCCTGGCTTATCTGCAATACTACGTGCAATGTAACCAGCAAGTATTGGAATAATTAGCATGAAGGCACTCTTATTACCTATATTCCATAATTGTTCAGCAAAAGCATTATATTCTGAACTTTTTGGATCAAAAGAGTTAGCACCAAACAAGAACGCAATTGCCATCAAAATACCACCAGCGATAACAAGTGGTAACATATTAGATACACCATTCATTAAATGTTTGTATATTGTTTTACCAACGCCTTGTTTTTCGTTGCTTGTTGATTGATTACTTGCCTTATTGCCACTGCGTGCTACAAATGGCTTGCGAGATGTATCTTGTGCTAAGTTAATTAATTCTTCTGGTCGTTTTATACCATCTGCAACAGGTACTTCAACGACGTTTTTACCATCAAAACGATCTGTCTCAACATGTACATCTGCGGCTACAATAATACCTGAAGCACGTTGAATATCTTCGTCTGTAAGATGATTTTTTATGCCGCCTGAGCCATTTGTTTCAACTTTAATCTTAACATTCATTTTCTCAGCTTGTTTTTTCAAAGCGTCACGTGCCATGTAAGTATGAGCAATACCTGTTGGACATGCTGTTACTGCTAAAACGTATGGTTCATTTGAATTTTCATTATCTGTGGCAACACCTTGAGCCGCCTCTTCAGATGCTTCTTCTTCAGTTGCTTCATCATCAGCCTGATCTATAATTTGTAATACTTCTTCAGGTGAATTGGCATGAAGTAATGATTCACGAACATTTTCATCCATCAGAATACCTGACAATTTAGCTAATGCATCTAAGTGTGTTTGTGCTCCGCCTTCTGGTGCAGCAATCATAAAGAATAAATGTGCTGGTTGCATATCTAAACTTTGATAATCTACACCTGCTTTTGATTTCCCAAATGCAATTGCTGGTGTAGTAACTGCTGAAACCTTAGCGTGAGGTATCGCTATACCTTCACCAATACCTGTTGTACTTTGAGATTCACGATTATGGATTGCTTCTTTAAAAGAAGTCACATCATTTAGTTTTCCAGCCTTATCTAATTGATTAACTAGTTCGTCAATGACACCATTCTTTTCTGTTGAAGAAAGATCCATTGCAATTGTATCTTTTGTTAATAATTCGGTAATTCTCATATTATTCACTCCCGTCTAGTGTCGTAATCACAACTTGTGTTTTAATGTCTTCAATTGCAGTTTTCGTAGCTAAATCATCATTAAATGCTGTAGCAGTACCTGCTGACACAGCTTGTTTAAATGCTTCTTCAGTCGTCAGACCTGCTTCTAAACCTGCAACCATGCCTGCTACTGTACTATCTCCAGAGCCAACAGTATTTACAACATGACCATTTGGTACACTTGCTTTATAACTGTATTGTTCATCTACATATACGGCTCCTTCTCCTCCCAATGAGATAATTACAGATTTAGCACCTTTTGCTAAAATTTCATGTGCAAATTGAATCACTTTTTGATCTGAATCAATTGTAGTATTAAACATTACTTCTAATTCATCTTTATTCGGTTTAATAAATAATGGATTATATTTTAATACAGATTCAACTAAATCTTTTTCAGCATCAACTACTAGTTGTGCCCCTGTTTCTTTTGTAATCTTAGCAATTTGTTCATAAGCATCACTTGGCACACTCTTAGGTATACTACCAGCAACAACCACTGTATCTTCTTCTGTTGTATCCCTAATTTGCGATAATAATGCTTCAAACTGCGTACTCGAAATTTGTGGACCAGGTGCATTAATTTCAGTTTCTTCCCCTGTTTTTAATTTAACGTTTATTCTAGTATCCTCATCTACTTGAACAAAATCAGTACAAATATTTGCTTTAGTTAAGGTATCTGTAATAAATTGTCCTGGAAACCCACCTGCAAAACCAAGTGCTGTAGATTGTACTCCTAGTGTCTTCAATACTCTAGAAACATTAATACCTTTGCCACCTGCAAATTTATATGTTTCTGTAGCACGATTTAATCCATTAAGTTCAAAGTTATTTGCAAACATAATGTAGTCAATAGAAGGATTAAATGTAACTGTATAAATCATAGTGTTCCTCCAATAAAGTTATATTTTTCAGCAAATAATCTAAAGTATTTATTTGTCATTGCCTTTTTAGAAGTAATAAGTGATACATTAGCTTCTATGGGGACATGAGCAAAATATACTTTTTCGTATTTAGCATGATCAATTAATACATAAACTTGTGTTCCTAATTCCATGGCATGGTGTTTAATAATGGCTTCTTGTTCATCTGGGGTTGTTAAACCATATTTTAAATCTATCCCATTCATTCCCAAAAACACCTTATCAAAACGATAACGCTTCAACGTTTCTAAGGCGCTCGCACCCACTGTTGCAAATGTAGTAGATTTAACTTCTCCACCAATTATTAATGTTCTAATTCCATATTTAAGGAGTTCTTCAACATGCGTTAAACCATTTGTCACTACGATGATGTCGTTTGCTTTAATAAACGGAATCATTTCGAGTGTAGTAGAGCCTGCATCCAAAAATACGCAATCGCAGTCTTCTATTTCTCTCGCAGCAATTTTACCAATTTCTTGCTTCTCTTTTAAATTGGTACCTCGTTTATCTGCCAAATTGGGCTCTAACACTGAAGTTTGATTGAGTGTTGCGCCTCCATGTAATCTTTTTAATTTTCCAAAATTTTGTAGCTTTGATAAATCACGGCGAATTGTCGAAGCACTACAACCTGTCCGATCGATTAATTCTTGTAACGTTAAAAAATCTTTTTTTGACAATTCAGTCAAAATTAACTCATGGCGTTTTTCCGTTATCATACCTTCACCTCAGCTCATTGCCATTATAATGTTTCCGCTTTCTTTTTTCAATCATTTTTTGTCAAAAACAATCAAAAACAGTCAACTATTAGTTTGAAAATTCATGTTTATGTCAAATTTTGTTCTTAATACACTTATCTGCTTTATTTTCGTATAGATCAAATTTAATAAAAGATTAACTTCGATTTAAATCTCTCTTCTCAAAAATAAACATACTAAAAATAGCCATAAAGTAATCTATCGTTATAGATTGCTTCATGGCTATTTATATAAGCAAAACCTTATAATAACAAGCTTACATATTTAGCTTAGCATTAGCACGTTACAAAGTTTCTACTTGAGTACAAAAAAAGACATTTGTATAAAATTTAATAAACAGAACTAAATTAACAAAGGGCCTTATGTATAAAAGTTATAAAGTGGTTAAACATACATTATTAAGGAAACCTTTAATCTTAATACTTTCTTAGTAGCAAAAGCCGCTTTCTAGATAGTTCAATTTGACATGTATGTTAAGTTAAATCAGTTATAATGCTATGTCCGTGCTACATTACCTCTTGTACGACATGTACAACTTGCGCTTGTGTTACTGCGATTAAATCTTCTACTTTTATATTAATTTGAACCCCTCGGTCTCCGCCACTTACGTATATTGAATCTAATGCTGCAGCATGTTGGTCAATCACTGTTGGAAACTGACGCTTCATTCCTATTGGCGAACAACCACCTCTAATATAACCAGTAACCTTTTTCAATTGATCAAGCGGCATTAAATTCAACTTTTTTTCTGCCACTGACTGGGCTGCTGCTTTCATATCTAATGTTTTATTTACTGGTATAATAAAAACGAAGTGTTCATGCGCTGTATTCTCTAACACAAGCGTTTTATATAGATGTTCTGGAGCAACGCCTACTTTTTGGGCTACATGTTCTCCATCCATATGTTGTGTACTAATATCATATGTATTCACGCTATATGCTATAGCTTGTCTGTCTAATATTCGCATCGCGTTTGTTTTCTTTTGTTTCATTTCATCACCTCATAGTGTATCAACCACTCCGATTGATACATATAACAGCACAAATGATAGGATTTTAACTTTATTTATCATCCTAGTATGATTTTTAATTCAAAACTTTAATCTAATTTCAAACTTTTAATAAAATCAGTTAATTCATCTCGCATTGTTTCATCTTTCAAAGCGTATTCAATCGTAGTTTTCACAAATCCTAATTTTTCACCAACATCATACCGTTCACCTTCAAAGTCATAAGCGTAAACTTGATCATTTGTGTTTAAACGTTCAATTGCATCTGTAAGTTGAATTTCGCCACCTGCGCCTTTACCTTGTGTCGCTAAATAATCAAAGATATCCGCAGTCAATACATAACGTCCCATGATAGCTAAGTTAGAAGGTGCCGTGCCTTGTTTTGGTTTTTCAACAAATTTAGCCACTTCATATTTTCTACCTAACTTTTTCATAGGATCGATAATACCATATCTATGCGTTAAATTTTCTTTAACTTCTTGTACACCAATCACTGATTTTCCAGTTTCTTCATAAGCATTCATCAATTGTTTAATCGCTGGCGTTTCAGATTCAACTATATCGTCACCTAATAATACTGCAAAGGGTTCATCGCCTATAAATTGACGCGCAGAATAAATCGCATGACCTAATCCTTTTTGCTCTTTTTGTCTAACATAGAATATATTCGCAAGCTCTGTAGAGTATTTCACTTTTTCAAGTAATTCTTGCTTATCCTTGTCTTCTAAAATCATTTCTAATTCCTTTTGATTATCAAAATGATCTTCAATAGCTCTTTTATGTTTACCTGTTACAATAATGATATCTTCAATACCTGCACGAGCCGCTTCTTCAACTATGTATTGAATTGTCGGTTTATCTAAGATTGGCAACATTTCTTTCGGCATAGCTTTTGTAGCCGGCAAAAACCTCGTACCCAAACCAGCAGCTGGTATGATTGCTTTCTTTATTTTTCTCAAAACGCTCATCCCTTTCTTAAACAAATTTTACGTACTGATTGAAAATAATCTACACTTCATTATCCTTTTTAGCCGTTAATATTATCATAACATTGAAACGTTTCACTTAATACTTTTTTCATTTATAAAAAATAACCACATAAACGTCATAAATTAACGTTTGTGTGGCTATTTTTAATGCTTAATCAAGCGCTGGTTGACGAATAACATCTCCTGTTTTATTCACAACAACTTTATAGTCTCTTTCTGTTTTATATTCATGGAATGTATAAAACATGCCATCTTTCGATTCTTTAACATCTTTTAACACTGCGTTTTCACCTAGCTCATCAATAGCATATTTTTGTGCTATAACTTCAGATTCTTGAGGAGAAATATTAGGTTTATCATTTTGCTGTTTTATTTGATAAGACTTATCAAAAACGCTTGCTTTATTATATTCATCTACAGTAACTCGATAATACGTATTTGGTTTACTTTTATTTTCAAATGTGAAGATATAATAATGTACGCCTTGACACGTCGTATCAATACCGTAATCATTATAAGCATTTGAAGCATTATTATCTTTATTCACTAATGTTTGTGCCTTTTGTAATGAGTTGGAAAATGAAGGCAAATTTGCTTTTCCAATTTCGTCATTTTTTAAATCATGTGTCGTCAATTTGGCAATAGGTTTATAGTTTTTGGCATTATATGGCTCTTTATGTGTTTCTTTTTCCGTTGCTGCATTTATTGGATTCTCACTTTTTTCTTTAGTTATATCTTTAGCTTCTGCAATTTCATCCACAACAGAAAAACTAGAAATGGTTTCATGCACTTTGCCTAGAGCTTGTTGGTTCGTAGCTATAAAAAGAAGAAAAGCTAAGCAGCAAGCGAGAAGGAAGGCCATGATAGTTAAAATTAAATTTTTCAAGTTTATCCCCTTACTTACAGTTATTACATTTCCTATAATGTTATCATAGATTATTGACGAAAAACTTATATAGAACACAATTTAAAACAATCGTAACCTTTGTTACATGTTTATTACGTAATAACTACTTTATTTAATACAAGTGTCATATTCACCCTTCCTTCAATACGACTAATATAGATATCGCCATTAACGCAATTAAAATTCCATATAATAAAAAAAGCAGGGCAATGAAATCTAATTATTTTTAATCAGATTTCATTGCCCCACTTTTACCAAAACAAAAAAGCCGCACAAACTCAACATTTATTTACAATCACTTAGCTAAAATTTATAACATATTTAAGATTAGGACACGTCATGGTCATATATCCTAACCACCTCTTTCTTACAATGAATTATGTTCTTCTAAATCGTGATCTCAATTGACTCTCTATAAAGATGACCAACATACCTAAAACCATAACGAATATTGACATGTATAATGGAAACTCAAAATTAATATCATATAATGTACCTGCAACTAATGGACCAATAAAGTTTCCCATACTGGTAAACGTAGAGTTTAACCCACCTGCAAAACCTTGTCTATTTCCTGCTATATTCGAGAAATAATTTGTAATAGCTGGGCGAATCATATCGAAACCAATAAAAACAATAAAGCTGATGAACATGATTGACCAATAACCATGAACAAAAGTTAATGCCAATAGAATAATTGCTGAATATAACAATGAATAAGTAATAAATGTTAGTTCTTTAAAATAGTTCATAAACTTATCAAAAAAGAAAACTTGGAATACCGCACCTAAAATACCGCCGCCTGTGATAGCAAATGAGATATCAATAGGAGAATATTGCGCTTTATCAGCAGTATATAATGGAAACAGTGTTTCAAATGAAGATAACCCGAAAGCTAATACTAGTGTTAAAATGATTGGCGTAAGAAAGACTTTCCAGTCAATTTTCGCTAGTAACTCAGGTTGATATTTGGTAAACCCATCTTGCGTTTCATGTTTCGGATTTTTAATAAGTATAATCGATAGTAATAAGGCTAAACAGCCACTAAAGCCTGCAACATAGAAAGGTAATCTATGTGATACTTCTGCTAATAACCCACCAAGTCCTGGTCCTAAAATAAATCCCGAATTAATTATTGCTGACATATATCCAAAGTTTTTAGCTTTATCTCTACCTGATGAAATATCTGCAATCATGCCTGTAACGCCTGGCATAACCATACCCGCACTAAAGCCACCAAGTACTCTAGAAATAATTAGAAGTGAGAACGTATGACTTGCAGCGAATAAGAATTCTGAAATCGCAAATAGGCCTAAGCCAATACAGATGATTAACTTTTTACCTAATTTATCTGCGAGTGTACCACCAAATGGTGAAATAATCATTTGAGCTAAAGCAAATACAGCTACAAGTATGCCTAAATCGCTACCTTTTAAACCTAAATCTTTTAAATAAACGGGGAGCACAGGAACAACTAAACCAATACCTAAAAAGACAAGAAAAATATTAAAATATAAAATAATAAACTGCTTCTTCACGTTACTCGCTCCTTTCTTTTTATAAATTGTTTAACGTGGCTTTCAATTCTCTAATACACGAGAACAAGCCTAACATTAAAACATTTTATAACAGTTTCAAGAGAAATGACAATAAAAAATTCATTTTCTAATCACTATCATATAATATCGTAATTATAACTTGTATAATAAAAGTGTATCTAATTTTCAGAATGGGGGTTTCATATGATTTATCAAGTAGATGGTAAGACAATTGTTTTAGTATTAGAACAAGGTGAAGATATTGTATCTGCGGTAACAGATATTGCAACAGAACAAGGTGGTCAATTCGGTACAGTTAGTGGCATTGGCGCATGTTCTAGCGCGGAACTTAACTTCTATAATTTAGACACCAAAACTTATGAAAAGAAAACCATCGATGAACCATTAGAGCTCATCAGTTTAATGGGTAATATTTCTCATATTGACGAAAAGCCTTTTGCGCATTTGCATGCCACTTTCGGAACTAACCAATACGAAACACTGAGTGGGCATTTAACTAAAGCTGTCGTTTCTGCTACAGCAGAAATTGTAATTACAATGACAACTTTAGATATAAATCGCAAACACAATGAAACAATTGGGTTAAACTTGTTAGATTTATAATTTTGTTATTTAAAGTAAAAGAGTAACTTCAGACTAAATGTTACTCAATATGTACAACGTTTAGTAAGCAGGGATGTTTCAATATCGTAGAAGCATCTCTGTTTTTATACATGGGTTTATCTTTCTATAGATTATACGCTTAAATGTCCCTTTTAAAGCGCTATATCTGCTTGTTTAACATGTATAATTTAAGTTAATAATTGAAATTTGTATTTAAAAAATGTATCATGTAGTCTCATATTTCAAAAACATAAGTTAATATTGGTCTTTGTCTATTAGCACAAAATGTGTTTTTGATTATATTCAATTATGTACAATTAAATTACAATTCATTAGTAATCTATTATATTAGCGCTTAATTAAAAAGAAAGTAGGTGTATTTATGCAAGCGCGTTATATCGCTAGAAGCATTTTCCTTATATTGATATTAGTTTCAATATTTTTTAATAATTATTTCCAATTTATGACGCTTAACCTATTTCTAGCGTATGTGCCGTTTGAACTATGCTTACTGTTAAATTTATTTAAACCAAAATACAAATATGAGTGGCCATTATTCATTATTTTCACACTTATTTTTGTCTTTATGGTACCAAATACTTTGTATATGATTACTGACTTAATACATTTAAATCAGTTTAATTTCAATTTTTATCAAGGTTTAGTAATTAGCGAATGGGCATACTTTGCATTTCTTGTATCTGGTGTATTACTAGCTATTTACCTATTAATCTTAATGTTTTTAGAAATGGAACAATTCACCCAATATCTTTGGCTTAATAGATTAATTATTATAGTTATGATGTTCTTAAATGGTCTCGGTATATTTATCGGACGTTTCTTACGTCTACATTCAGTTTATCTTATTCATGAACCGCTTCGTATTTTTAATGAAGTATCCTCGAGTTTAAATGCTGATACGTTACGTTTTATTTTATTACTTATTGCGTTACAAGTGATCATATTCCTATTTGCGAAAGGAGTGCGTAGCGTAAAATGACTTGGAATATTTTAGTTCTCATTATCGTTTTAATTTTATGTCAATTGATTATAGGACACTTATTACATGATGTAGGCTTTTCATATCTTCACAGCATTATATTGATGTTATTCCCATTAGGTATTGGTTTATTTTATCTCCAGCTATTTTATTATGAACGTCGTTTTCCAAATTGGAATGTCCCTATCAATATAAAATTAAGATTAAAATACATGTATATATTGACGTTTTTTGAATATGTAACTTTATATATTTGTGTCTTTAGATTTTAATAAATTTATATAGTATATATTATATTTTGGTCACGACATACCTCTTACTTATGGGTGTATATAATAATTTACAAATTTGCATACGCATTACTAAGCTGTCGACAAGTCTTCGAACATTTTGTCGGCAGCTTTTTACGTATTTATAAATTGCTTCAGCCATAATAATAATATAACCGCCAATCGCTTCATTTTCCTAAATAAACTAAACACGTTATATTAGATTTCAAAATTTTATTAACTGAGCTAAACTTTAACTAAACCATTTTTATTATTGCTCTAACGTGATAAAAAATAAGAGGTGGAACATGTTATTATGTCCCACCTCTTAGCTAAAAGCGTTATATATAAATCACCTATTTAAAATGAATCCGTCATACCATAAATTTTAAAGCTTTAATGCTTGTTTAACTTCTTGAACTGATTCGGCAGAAACCTTTAATTGCGCATATTCGTCATCAGATAAATTCAAGTCTATAATGCGCTCAATACCATTTGAACTTAAAATTGTCGGAACGCCTAAACATATATCAGTAAATTGGTATTCTCCTTCTAACAAAGCAATACTAGGAAGCAATCTATGTTGATCTTTTAATATCGCTTCAATCATACTGTAGACAGCTGAAGCTGGGGCGTAATAAGCTGAACCATTTCCAAGTAATTCTACAATTTCTGCGCCCCCCTTACGTGTACGTTCAACAATTGCCTCAATTTGTTGTGCATCAAGTAATTTATGAAGTGGTACGCCGTTCACATTAGTTGAATCTACTAACGGGACCATCGTATCGCCATGACCGCCTAGTACTAAACCTTTGATATCTTTAACAGATACATTTAAGGCTTCTGCGATAAATGTTAGATATCTTGACGTATCTAATACACCAGATTGCCCTATTACACGCTCTTTTGGAAATCCAGAAGCTTTTAATACAGAATATGTCATAGCATCTACAGGGTTGGTAAGTACAATAATCTTACAGTCAGGTGAATATTTCACGATTTCTTTTGTAACATCATGCATAACAGCCTCATTAACTTGTACTAAATCATCACGACTCATGCCAGGTTTACGTGGCACACCTGCTGTAATTACTACAACATCTGAATCTTTTGTATCAGTATAATCAACGGACCCTTTTACATTTACATCAAAACCATAGACTGGACTACTTTCTAAAATATCTAATGCCTTCCCTTTAACTTGACCTTCGTTTGTTGGACGATCAATCAAAACCACATCAGCCAACTCTTGTTGCGCAACGATAAAAGCTAATGTCGCTCCCGTATTGCCCCCACCTATAATAGAAACTTTTTGTTTTGTCATAAAAACAACTCCCTCATACAATCTCTTGATTATGTTACATAAATTATATCATCTCTAACCAACGATAATGATTTCATTTCGTTAATTTAAATTATCAAATTTACTTATGTGTTTTTTGTCTTTTAATCCATTTCCAAATTATCAAAATGGCTAAAACAATTAATACAAAATAAATTATTTTAGAATAAATATCCATGTAATAAACAATTGCATGCCAGTTTCCACCCACGGCTTGACCTAAATAAATCAAAACCGTATTCCAAATTAATGTACCAATCGTAGTAAA
Source organism: Staphylococcus sp. 231237_7MaSpsaltlick (assembly GCF_043107035.1). NCBI lineage: Bacteria > Bacillati > Bacillota > Bacilli > Caryophanales > Staphylococcaceae > Staphylococcus > Staphylococcus sp. 231237_7MaSpsaltlick. The sequence continues at coordinate 204,829 of NZ_JBICNX010000005.1, read as the reverse complement.
CAAAATAAACAAAGGTATATTCATTCGAGTTAAGCCTGCTGGGATAGAGATTAAACTTCTTAACAGTGGTACAAAACGACAAAAGAAAATTGTCCAGTAACCATACTTTTCAAACCAATTAATCGTTCTATCTATATCTTTAGTTTTTACACGTAAAAACTTTCCATAACGATTTATAAAGCGATATAAATTCTGTTTACCAATCCAAGCGCCAATACCATATAGAACAATAGCTCCAATAACAGAACCAAGTGTTGAGGTAATTGTCACTCCAATAAAGCCAAGGTCAGACTTAGTTGTCATAAAACCGCCAAACGTTAAAATAATTTCAGATGGTATTGGAGGAAATATATTTTCCAAAAAGATTAATAATGCTATACCTAAATAGCCGTGTTGCTCCATAAAATGCGTTATCCACTGTTCCATTCATTTCCTCCTATAGGTCTTGAAAACAAAGCATTAAAATAGGTTATTCGTTAACGCATATAAATACATTGATAAACCAAGTAGAATCATACTTAAAATTGTTAATATTAATGCCAAAATAATAGTACGTTTATAATGCTTAATAAATGCTATGAATAAAATAGCACCGTTATAAAAGAAAAACAGGCCAAAAAGTGTCATCATTATATTAATATCAGGATACACAATATTTAATATTGCAATGACTAAGGCAAAACCTAAAAACGGAAAATTAATAAAATTACGTTGAAATTTATATTGATTTAGTTGATGCTGTTCGTTCTGTGTATTCATTATTTTTACTCCTTCAAAATTTAAACTACGGAATATCGTGACCTAAAGAAGCCGTATAAATATCAAACCATTCTTGATCTGTAAGTGACACCTTCAAGCCATTAATCGCTTCATCAATACGTTCAATTTTGTGTGTACCTAACACAGGCATTAGTGATGCAGGGTGTTTATTTAACCATGCTATAATAATACCATTCGATGTTACATTATATTTTTGTGCTAATGGAGAAAGAACTGCCATGATTCTTGCAGATTTTTCGTCTTCTAAATTAAATAACTTGCCACCTGCCATAGGACTCCACGACATAATTTTAACATCATCCTTATACATATGATTAATAGTACCACTTTCAATAGCGTCTAAAGTATAAGGTGATACTTCTAATTGATTTAAAGTGATATGCAATTTATCACAAACAAGACACTTGCTTAGTAAATCATATTCAGATTTGTTGAAGTTTGAAACGCCAAATGACTTGACTTTGCCTTGTTTGACTAATGCTTTTATTGCTTCAGTCACTTCGTTAGGATCCATTAAAGGTGATGGTCTATGAATAAGTAGCGAGTCTAATTGTTCAACTTGTAAATTTTGTAGCGAACGGTCAACAGATTGAATAATATGCTCTTTACTATGATCATAGCGATGACCACTTGATTCATGAAATGGATTTGATGGCAATATAATCCCACACTTCGTTACAATTTCTATTTGATCGCGGAGTTGTGGTGATAATTTTAGTGCTTCACCAAAGATACCTTCACAACTATACGAGCCATAAATATCAGCATGGTCCATAGTTGTAATACCTCTTTCAACTAATTCGTTTAAATATCTATTTAGTTGTTGCGGTGTCCATTGCCAGTCTTTCGCTCTCCAAAATCCCTGTATTATATTCGAAAAAGAAACGTATTGATTAATTTTCATTTTATCCATATATCTTCAACACCCTTTTTATTATATTCAATAATCAAGTGAACTGTAGCATGTCCAATTTATTACGCAGTCGGTTTTCATCTATTTGTTCACCAATAATTACAATTGTTAATGGCATCGTTGTGTCGATGACTTGATAATCTGGTAAACCAAATGAATATTGAAATTCATATGTATCATTTGGCATATCTTGAAACTTGACGTATCCCTTCAATCTTAGAACATTATCTGGTAGTCGTAAAATAAACTGATAAAATAATTGACGGTCAATTGGCCCAGTAAATTGGTACTGTATACTTTTAATACCATGATGATGCGCTGGTCCACCCAAGTGCTCTTTATTATGATATGTAGTTAAAATTAAGTCACTCATATCTAAATCGGCATATGATGTATAAAATTTTTGCGCTAATGGATTAATTTTTCCAATTTCATTTATCTTATCGTACTCAACTCTATTCAATAAATCTATTTTGTTGACCACAATTACATGACTTACTTTTAATTGTTCTTCCATCAATTGTATTGTACTATTAGTATATTGGGTTCTAGTCAAAAATCTCGGCGCGTCGACTAAGCCTATAACCACTGGTGGAGCAAGATGCTCGACGATTTCGGGATCTTGGCAAGCCGCAATAATTTCAATTGGATGTGCGACACCCGTCGCTTCAATTATAATATGGCGCATTGCACTTTTGTTAATAAAATGTTTTAATTGTTTTATTAAATCCCGTTGCAAATCACAACATATGCAACCATTTAATATCGATGCAACCTCTACATCATCGCTTAATGCATTGCTATCTACATCTAAATTGCCGTATTCATTTACGATGATACTTGGGTTTTCATTTTTATTTAGTAAATATTTTACATAATTACTGAGAAAAGTTGTTTTCCCACTACCTAAAAAACCTGTTACTACGGTAATAGCTATTTTAGGCTGTTTAATATTTTTCAAAAATATCACTCATTTCATAAATTTAAATGTTTGTGTAAAAGATAATTTTTTCGTATAATTAATCTTTCACTTGATAAAATATTAGATATCTTCTAAACTTTATACACGCTATATTTTAGCATGGCACAGTGCAAAAGTGTTTTTGAGGAAGTGTCACACACAACGTTAGACGGATTCAGGTCCGATGCAAAGTGAAGAAAACGGATAGAATGTCTGGAGGAGAACTTATGTCTGAACCACTTAATTTAAAGGAACAACTTTGTTTCAGTTTGTATAATGCTCAAAGACAAGTAAATCGCTACTACTCTAATAATGTCTTTAAGAAATACAAACTAACATACCCACAATTTTTAGTACTTACTATTCTTTGGGGTGAATCACCTGTCAATGTCAAAAAAGTCGTTACGGAATTGGCGCTTGATACTGGTACTGTATCTCCATTACTTAAAAGAATGGAACAAGTTGATTTAATCAAACGTGAACGTTCTGAAGTAGATCAACGCGAAGTATTTATTCACTTAACTGATAAGAGCGAAGCAATTCGTCCAGAATTAGATACTGCATGTCAAGACGTTGCAGTTGCATCTTCTCTTGATGAAGATGAATCTAAAGAATTAAATAGATTACTTGCTAAAGTAATCGATGCCTTTACAGAAGAAAAAGCAAAATAAGCTTTTCTAACTATAGTATAAGTCAAGATATATCAAATTGATTCCTTAAATATACTTGATTTAAAGAGAGAGCTCAAACACTTTTGTGTTTGAGCTCTTTTTAACTATTATAAAATCTCATACTATAAACAGTAAAGCTTAGAATACCTATTTTAAGAAAACATTGGAGCTTTACATAATCATCAGCTCTAAATCCCGTTTAATACCTACTATTTAAAATTAAAGTTTATTTCTTTATGTTTTTTATGAAGCCCTTAAATAATATAATTTTCGGAATTTATAATTATCTACAGAATTATGAAGCATTAATCTTAATCATTTGTTGCAAATAACCGTTTTCTTTAGTAGCTAAATCTTGATAACTACCCTCTTCTAATATAGTACCTTCTTGCATCACGATAATTTTATCAAAATTTGGTAACAATCTTAAGTCATGTGTAGCTACAACTAGCGTTTCAGCATGTTTATGAACTAAATCCATAACTATATTTGTATGATGGATATCTAAAGCAGTTGTAGGTTCATCAAGTAGCCAAAATGCAGCAGGTTTTAATAATAATCTTGCTAAGGCTAACCTTTGTATTTCTCCACCTGATAATGTTTGACCAGAAAGCGTTATCGCCCTATCTAAATCAATGTGAGCTAATCCAAGTTGGTTTAGGACTTCTCTAAGCACATCATCTTCTTGTTTTGAAAATAAATTTTCTCTTACCGTGCCGTCAAACAATTGTTGTGTTTGTAAGAGCGCATTAATATAACTATACTTATCTTCATTTAATATTTGAGTAATATATTGTTGATTTAATAGTACTTCACCCTTATCACTTTGGTATAAACCTAGCATAAGTTGTAATAAAGAGCTTTTACCTGAGCCAGATGGCCCAACTATCGCTACATGTTCACCTTTATTTATGACTAACCGAATCTGTGATAATACGTAGGTTGATTGATTCCAATATTTGAAATCAACATCACGTAATTGCATTAAAGGTCTTTCACTAGAAGTTGACATTTTCATTGATTCATGACCTTGTATCGTTGGATGTGCAATCACATCATTAATATCAGCTAAAGCTTCATCAGTATCAGCTTTATAATAAGCCACGTTACTCATCGGTATCGCTTGTTCAAATAACGTTAACATCATTAATACAATACTCGTCAAATACACAACATCTAACTGTTGGTTTTGTACTTGAATAACACCTAGATATAAAGTGAAAAACAATGAAATCATCGCTACTATATTCAAGCTATATTCATAAAGTGATAAGAAACGTTGTTCTTTAGCTTGAATGTTTTCATACGCGTCTAACTGTTCTAAAACTTGCTTTTTATAATATTCTGTTTGATTAAACCGTGCTAATTCATCGTAACCTTCTTTATAGTCATAAAATCGACTTAAAAATCTGCCTTGGACTTCGTTTACTTGTCTTTTTAATATACGTGCCCTTTTAGCACTTAACCAAGGGATAACGATTAACGTAGCAATCATACTTACACAAATAATTACTGCGTGTATATATGAAAAATTAAACATCGTAATCATTGTGATAATCGCAGTTAAACCGATAACTACAGGTGGATAATAGACCCTTAAATAAATATTTTGCAAAGCTTCTACTCTACCAATCATACGTGCAATCAAGTCACTAGAATTGAATTTACGATAAACGTCAGGTACCACTGGCAATAATTTTTTGAAGAATTGAACCCTCACATCGCGCAACATAGTAAACGTCGTTCTATGAGAGAGTAGTCTTTCAATATATCTCGCTACCGCTCTAAGAAATCCAAACATTTTTACTGACACAATCAATATCATCAGCGCAAACAACGGTGCTCCTAAAGCACTTTGTGTAATCATATAACCACTTAAAAAGAACATACCTAACGCAACTAAACTGCCGACTATACCAACTAAAATAGATAATATTAAATCCTTATCTATGCGAAATTTAATCCGTGGTTTCATTTTCATCACCGCCTTGTCCAGGGTCGTTTAATTTATGAGCGTCGCCTAACTTTAAAGTTCCCTGTTCAATCAAAATACGTCTGTCTGCATTTTTAATTGTATGTGCTCTATGAGCAATAGTAATCATTGTGATATTAGAAAACTGCTGCTCAATCACATTTTGTATTACATTCTCAGTTTTCACGTCTAAGCCTGTTGCTGGCTCATCAAAGATTAATAGGTCTGGATGTTCCAATAATATTCTTGATAGCTCTATGCGTCTCATTTGACCTCCTGAAAGCATCTCTCCACCTTCACCTATTCTTGTGTCTAAACCATATTTTAGCGATAATACTTTTTCTTTTAATTCTACATCAGCTAAAACTTGTAATATTTGAGCATCATCTACTTGATGAAACATCGTTATATTATCTCGTATAGAAGCGTTGAAAATATATGGTGTCTGACTAAGGAAACCTATATTCAAATCATTCTGTTGGTAAGTAATTGCACCACTTTGCGGTTCTAAATTTTGCGCAATTAGTTGCGCCAATGTAGATTTTCCTGCACCGCTTTTACCAATTAATGCAATATGTTCACCACTTCTAATATTCAAATTAATATCTCTTAATGCATACTCATCTGCATCTTTATATTTAAACTTCACTTGGTCTAAGCGAATCAAAGAACTCTGACTCAAACGAGTTTGTATTTGAGGTTTTGGCTCTTTATCTTCCCTGTCCAATACTTCGAACAATACATCACTTGAACCTTCACTTTGCTTACCAGTATGAAAAGATTGTCCAAGATCTTTAATTGCATTGTAAAATTCTGGTGCCAATATTATCGCAATTGCCGCTGTCTTGAAATCTATATTATGAAATAAAATTAAACCTAAACCAGCCTCTAATGCTACTAAACCAATACCGAGCATACTAATAAATTCAAGCATTAAGCCAGATAAAAAAGCACTTTTTAAAATACGCATAGTTAAATCTCTAAATGTAGTACTTTCTTCATAAAGTTCTTTTTCTGTATATTCAGTTCTATTAAAGAGTTTTAACGTTATCAGACCTTTTACTTTATTTAAAAATTGTTGGCTAAATTGATTTAAATAAGTCATTTTATCTTTAGATTCATCACGAGTTTTCAAGCCAAAAATGATATAAAAAAGGGGAATAAAAGGCGCTGTAACAATCATAATTAATGCCGTGTTTAAATGAACAAAACACATTGCAATAATTATTAATAATGGGACCATCGTTGATTTAAATACTTGCGGAAAATAACTATTAAAAAAAGGAACAATACCATCAACACTTTCAGTTAAAGTGTTCATCTGTACGCCAATTGAATCTTTAGATTGCTTAATAATAAGACGTTGTCTTAAATCACGCTTAACTTTTGCTGCCATTTGATTTCCTACCATTTGGTTCATAGTATTAAACGTAGCACGTGCTATTAAAATAATTAATGTAAAAATTAATAAATTTAATAAATCATGATTAGCACTTAACAGCATTGCATTTAATATTTCTGCAATCGAAATATTTTGCACTACAACTGTAATAGCTAAAAATGTACTGACCATAAACATAAAAATAGGATATATTTTATATTGCATTGCTAAACTTGTTAATCTTTTCACAAATATCACCTACCTCACATTATAGACTGCGTATATAAAAATTAAATTAATTCGCTCATTATTTTCTATACTTTTTATGATGTTTTCATATTTTAGACATAATTAATTTTTATTATTTTAATTGAAATTTTACTATAACTTTACACTAATCCTCTAAAATGATTATTATCTATTAATTATATACATCTTTAGTCCAAAATCACATTTTTAAGTGGCATAATACATTTTTATTATGCTATCATTAAAAAATGAAAATACACAAAATTTTATAAGTACTATGAAAGTAGGTAAATTATGTTAATACTTGAATTGATTAAAGGTATCATTCTAGGTATCGTTGAAGGTTTAACAGAATTCGCGCCTGTTTCATCAACAGGGCATATGATACTCATCGATAATATGTGGTTGAAATCAAGTGAATTTTTAGGATCTGAATCGGCGTTTACATTTAAAATTGTCATCCAACTAGGTTCAGTATTCGCAGGCGCTTGGGTATTTCGTGAGCGTTATTTCGAAATGTTACATATAGGTAAATATAGAGGAGAACCTATTGATGGTATTGGTCAAAAGCCAAAACGTTTAAACTTATTACATATCATTGTAGGTATGATTCCTGCAGGTGTTTTAGGTTTGCTATTTGATGATGTTATCGAAAAATATCTATTCAGTGTACCAACAGTAATGATTGGATTGTTTGTAGGTGCGGTTTATATGATTATTGCTGACATCTACAGTAAAAAAGTCACTAATCCTCAAAATGTAGATCAAATCAATTATTTCCAAGCATTTGTTATCGGCCTATCTCAAGCCATAGCAATGTGGCCAGGTTTTAGTAGATCTGGATCAACAATCTCTACTGGTGTATTGATGAAAATGAATCATAAGGCTGCTTCAGACTTTACATTTATCATGGCAGTTCCTGTCATGCTAGCAGCGAGTGGTTTATCACTAGTGAAAAATTTGGAGTATATTCAATTAAACCATATCGGTTTCTATATCGTTGGCTTTATCGCCGCGTTTATCGTCGGATTAATTGCAATCAAAACTTTCTTATACCTAATTAGTAAAATTAAATTAATACCATTTGCAATTTATAGAATTATATTGGTTATTATCATTGCCATTCTATACTTCGGTTTTGGTATCGGACAAGGTATCACCGGAGAATAATTTTAAGTTTAACTTAAATGCTTGCACATTAAAGCTGATAAACATCTACCATTTTTCAGATGTTTATCAGCTTTTTATTCTTATATTCCAAACTATTTAATCATTAGCCTATTTCTCTTTAATAATCCTATGATCAGGCTATATTTACCGTTTATTTTCATGTATGATAGGGTAATATGAAGATAGTATAAATTAAATGGAGGCAACGCATATGGACAAAAAGCAATTAATCAAAACAATAATCACAGTGGCTCCTGTGTTTTTAGTACCATTAATCGTTGAACGCAAACGTATTAAAGATCACCCAGATGTTAAAAAAGCAAGCGATGCAACCGTAAATGCTTCTAAAACAGTTGCAGATAAATCTGTGCAATTTAAAGATACTGTCGTTGAAAAATCATCTCATGCAAAAGAATATGTAGTGGATAAAAAACACGACATGGATCAAAAACGTGAACTTAAACGTATTGCTAAGGAACATGATCCAGCATACATTGAGAAAAAAGGCGAAAAGTTAGAAAAAGAGAACCGTAAAGAAGCTCAAAAAATGAATAAAATTCTTCAAAAAAATATCGACAAACGTCATAAAGAAGAAGCAACAGCACGTCAAGATAACGAAAAACAACGTATTAAAGATATGAAAAAATCTAACAAACATATGGAAAAAGTTGGATTAACGCCCGGCAAACTTGATGAAGAAACTGAGAAAAAAGGCGAAAAATTAGAAAAAGAAAATCGTAAAGAGATTCAAAAACTGGATAAAATCCTACAAAAAAACATCGACAAACGCCATAAAGAAGAAGATAAAGTACGAGCAAAAGATAAAAAAGCGCGCTTATCTGAATTCAAAAAATATAAAGATTACGTTGCTAAAAGTGTTGTAAAGCAAAACAACGATAATAAAGGCGAATAACCCTGATGACAAAAGTCATTATAGATGGAGATGCTTGTCCTGTAATCAATTCAGTTATTGAATTGACTGAAGGGACAGGCATTTTTGTTACAATCGTTCGTAGTTTTAGCCATTTTTCCACTGTGGAACAACCAGAGCATGTAAAAACCGTTTATGTCGATGATGGACCAGATGCTGTTGATTATAGAATTGTTAAACTAGCAGGAAATGATGATTTAGTAATCACGCAAGATTATGGTCTTGCAAGTTTATTGCTTAATAAAACAAAGATTGTTATGCATCATAAAGGCTATGTATATAACCACCAAAATATTGACACTTTACTGGAGCAAAGACACACGAGTGCACAATTTAGAAAAAGTGGTGGTCGTACAAAAGGCCCTTCTGCATTCACAGAACAAGATTTAGGTAAATTTGAATCTGCATTTTCATCTATATTACAAGATCAATGCTTGAACAAGGAGGAATAAAAATGAAAAGAATTGCTGTTTACTGTGGCGCTAGTAAAGGGAATGACCCTTCCTATATGTCGGAAGCTTATCAGCTAGGTAAAACTATGGCCGAAAAAGGTTATGAATTAATTTTTGGAGCTGGTTCAGTAGGTATCATGGGGGCAATCCAAGATGGTGTATTGGACCATGGTGGTAGTGCTATTGGTGTTATGCCTAACATGTTAAATGAAAAAGAAATAACAAGTGAAAAATTAACAGAACTTATTTTAGTTGACTCTATGCACGAAAGAAAAAACAAAATGGCCGAATTAGCAGATGCATTTGTCATGGCCCCTGGTGGCGCTGGCTCTTTAGAAGAATTCTTTGAAATGTATAGTTGGTCGCAAATCGGTATTCATCAAAAACCAATTGCTGTATTTAATATCAATGGTTTCTTCGACCCATTACAATCACTATTATCTCACATGATTGAAGAAGGATTCATCGATGCTAAATACGACACTTTAGCACCATTATGTGATACGACTGAAGCACTTTTTGAAACTATCAAGCATTATAAACCTTTAGGCGTTAGAACTTACGACTAAATTATAAACAAAGGGCAAGGGAGCAAATTATTATTAAATTTGTTCCCTTGCCCTTTGTTTATAATTTACATAATTTCTACTAATTGTTTTATTATCATCAATGCAACGATAATGATAATAATTGCTGAACATTTATTTAAACTCAAAATATATTTTCCTGTTTTATCAACATGTCCTACAACTTTTCCTGCTATTGCTAACAAGAAAAACCAAACCCATGACACTAAAACTGTCGCAACAGCAAACACAACTTTCTCCGCCCCTTCATATACAGCAGCACTTGTACCTATTACACCTATTGTATCCATAATTGCATGTGGATTTAACAATGACACTGATAATGCGAAACCTATTTGCTTTTTAGCAGACATAGGCTTATAAGTTTGAAGTTGATGTTGGTGTGATGTCCATAACGACCATGCCATATAAACTAAAAAGACAATGCCGATACAATATATAGTTATCTGCAAAATGGGTAAGGACAGCAAAATTAACGAGATGCCTAATATAGCTAGCAAAATTAATAATGTATCACAGAAACCAGCAGTGATTATTACGGGCAATGATTTATAAATACTTTTATGATTAGCACCTTGATTAAATACAAATACATTTTGAGCGCCTAAAGGTAATATGAGTCCTAATGCCAATAGTAATCCATGAACGACTGGTTGCAACATGCAAAACCACTCTCCTTTATTTATTATGTCTATACTAACTATGCTATACTATATGCACAGAAATTGGACCAACCAGATTTAAATTAGAATACCAACCAGATAATATAGGAGTTATTTTATGTTCAAACCAAAGTACAAACAAATTATTGATGATATTATTGCACAAATTGATACTGGCGAATTAGAACAAGGCATGCAATTACCTTCTCAAAGAGATACGGCCTCCCAGTACCAAGTAAATCGTTCTACTGTTATACAAGCGTTCGATATTCTTAAAAGTCAGGGAATTATAGAAGGTAGAGAAAAACAACGTTTATATGTATCTGGAAACACATGGCATAGTTATATTAGAAACAATATTAATTGGCAAAACTATATTAGTAATAGTACAACTAAAAACAACCAATACTTTGTTCAACAAATTAATAAATTAGAATTCTATACTAACATGATGCGTTTAGGTACTGGAGAACTTGGTCCCGATCTTATACCTAATGAGCGGTTTAAAGAAATTTTGAGTAAGTGTAATGCTAGTGTGTTAAACACTAATTACGAGCAACCCCAAGGTAATCTCAAACTTAGAGAAGCAATTGTGCAATATATGAGAAAATTAGGCATTACATGTGCAGTTGACCACATTTGTATTACTTCTGGTGCCTTACAAGGTTTAAAACTAATTGCAGATGGCTTACTTATTCCACAATCTAAGATTATTGTTGAATCTCCTTCATATATAAACTCAATCCGTACATGGCACAACATTAGAGCCGATATACAACAAATAAGCATTTCTGATATTAAAAGTAACATTAACAATATATTTAAAGCACAAACACAATATACAAACAGCATTTTTTATTGTATACCGACATTACACAACCCTACACAACATTGTTATTCAATAGAAGAAAAACAAAAAATCATCATGCAATGTGCACAACGCGATATACCTATTGTAGAAGATGACGTTTATGGCGACTTATATTTTAAACACGAACGTCCTAAACCCTTAAAATCATTTGATACAAATGACAATATTTTATATTTGAATAGCTTATCTAAGACTGTAAGTCCTGGTTTGCGTGTCGGTTGGATTATTGCCAAGCCTTCCGTCGCAGCGCATTTAGCTGATTTAAAAATGCAAAATGACTATGGCGTAAGTTCTATATCACAATATATCGCGTCAGAATGGTTAACACAGCCACAATATCACGAGCAACATCTCAAAAGTCTAAAGGATAAACTTTTAATTAAAAGAAATTTATTTTTAGAGTCCCTAGAGAAATATTTTAATAATTTCGGTTCTTGGTCAACGCCAGAAGGTTCATTTTATATTTGGTTCCAATTTAAGACGCCAATTGATATGAGAATACTTTTCGACGAAGCTGTTGCAGAAAATATACTTATTAACCCTGGAGAAGTTTATGATAAACATGCACGCCATTGTATTCGTTTCTCATATGCTTATATAGAACCTGATGATATCGATTCAACTTTAAAACATTTAAGCAAAATTATCCAAACACATTTTAGCCAATCGTCATAAAAGAGAATGGCACAGAAATCTAATTTATTTAACAAGACTTCCTCTACGCGTCCTAGCAAAGTTAATGTAGATTAAAATTTACTGAGCTGAAGCTCATAAATAAGCCTATATAATGATAGAGGCTGAGACAATTAAATTTGCCCCAGCCCCCAATCATTATACATTTGTAGAAATTGCGATGTACGCTATCCAAACAACTACTCTCAAACGTTTTTTGATAAATTTTTATAATATCTAACATGCCTTTTAAGTGGATGGTATTTACTAAGATTCGGATACTCAAAATAATCGTATAATTGCATGCCAATCTTTTCCATCACTTTTCTAGAAGCAGCATTATTTTCTGAAGTAAAGGCATAAACTTCTTCTAAACCTTGAGATTTGGCATATTTTAATACAGCTTCCGCGCCTTCTGTAGCAAAACCGTTTCCCCACACTTCTGGGATTAAGCGCCACCCTATTTCATAAAATGGCAACTCTTCAAATGTATATTTACTTTCTTTAGGCACATAATTCAATCCTATAAAACCTAACCAACCATTTGTCTCTTTCAATTCAACTGCAAATAAACCAATATTATATTTTGATATAACTTCATCCATTTTATTCATATCGTGTTCTGAACGTCTATAACTTAATAAACTCGGAAAATATCTACGAACTTGTTGATTTGCGTTCATTTGTTGAAATGGTAGCAAATCTTCCTCTCGCCAGTCACGTAACCTTAAACGTTCAGTTTCAATATAAACTGTCATATGTTACACCTCTAAACTGGAAAATAAATTTCTATATAAAAGTAACGCGTTATGAAACAGTTCATATCGCGCTACCTACATATTATTGTCGCTTATCATCAATTAAGCTCTTGAAATATAACTAATTAACTCTACATTTACTGTAACTTCTTTCAAACGGCCACGTTCACTTTTCGGTGCAGTGAAAGTTGCATCGATGAAATCATTTTTATGATTTAGTCTATAAGTAGCTACAAAAGTATCTGTATCAGATTCAAAGTTTGGCAAGTGTGCAATTACACGTTTAATTTCACCTGTCGAATCTTTTATTTCTCTACCTGTAATATTTTCTATTTCTCTACCTAATTCTGGTAAAGTAATAGATCTGCCTTCTAATAAATTGAAATCTTGTTCATGCATATTCATTACCTCTTTTCTATGTAAGGGAATTATCAAACTGTAACGTAAGTCAAACCAACCATCAATTTAGGACTGAATGAATAATCAACAATCCCCTTGTATTTCAACTTTTTTGCATTTTTATACGTATTTACTAATCCACATTATGTTTAATGATACCCATTATAACAATTAGTAAAACCATATTACAATGATTTCCTAGGAAATATTACAACGTATTTTCAAAATATAATTAAATCTAATTACTATATATTATACAGATATACTTTTTTATTATCTATATTTCGTTCGGCTCCCCACTCTACCTATGTAATTTACGTTTCTGAATTTATATCTTTTTCTAGACTTTCAGATTTATCTTTCAATTTATCATGCTCTTTTTCTAATTTTTCTTTTTGTTTTTTCAAATCTTTCTGTTGTTTTTCTAATTTATCAACATCTTTTTCCAATGATGCTTTTTCATCATCTTTACCACAAGCTGTTAATGTAACTGTTGCTGCTAATATGAGTGCCAAACACTTTTTCATGTAAGAACTCCTTTTTCATTATAATATATTAATTTTATCATTAATTATTATTATCTTCATTAATTACTGACAGTTTTTTAGACATAATTAACTTCTCCACCTGATAATCTCTTTTTAAATTCATTTCTATCATTTCTTTGTTGCTATACGCAACGGTGCTTTCTATTTTTTGAGCACCTTGATTAATTCCCCACGATTCTATGGATGTTTTCAATTTGTCACCTATACCTTGATTTCGATATTCAGGATGGACGTAGAGCATTTCAATCACAACTTTACATCCTACTACTTCAAATTGTCCCCATACAAACCCTACTAAAATATCATTAAGTGTTTCAATTAAAATGTGCCCCGCTTCTAGTTTCAAACTTCTTTCAATCATTTCTATACGCAAAGCGACAGACAAATTAGATTTTTGATAATCGTAATACTGTTGTTCAAGTTGTTCCTCATGTATGTTTGCAACTTCTGCTATAAATTTATTTTGTGATAATGAAAGTTGTTCCATAATTTCTCCTTTTAAAAAGTAAAGTTGATTTATGTCGTGATTTTAGTCATAATAAGCCATATCTTATTCTTACATTCTATAAAAAAGGTAGCGGAATTCAAATGAAATCTACTGAAAGATTAATGCGTGAAAATAATGTAAAATCACTACGATTAAACAATACTGATAGAGAGACATTCGAAAACTATATGACTTATGTACGCGCGGATTTGAGTGTGAATCCTCATGACTCTGAAAAGATGTTGAATCGTATATTAACTCAATTATTACAAGCCGAAAAAGAAGGCACGCTCGCTATGGATTTCTTTGATCATGATCCTAAATCACACGCAAAACAAGAAATTAAAAAATTGCCGAACGAGACACTCACCAATATATTCAAATATATTTTCCAACATATTTTACTTTTCTTTGGTATTTTTTGTTTTCTAAAAGGGTTTATTGGGTTTTTTATCGGTGCTAAACGGCTATATATATATACATTTCCCATAATGTTACTCGTCGGTATTAGCATTATTTTCATATTTATATGGATGGTTTTTAAAACTGTGCAAATGCAATGTTTTACCAAATCGCATTGGACTTGGATTATGACATACGTAAGTATTATAATTTTATTATTTGCGATATTTTATGTATTTTTTGTACCTCAAGCAGCGCTTGCTGTAGGTCCTTATATTTTTATAAGCAATTGGACATTTATTATTATTTCTTTCATAATTATTCCGGTTTCATTGTATATTGATCATCACTATATTAATAAAGACACAAATACTTCACTATGATTTAGTAATGACTTGATTTTAATATTAAAAGCAAAGCAAGATGATATGATGTACTGCTACGATGATATTTGAATGAATTGAATGCATTCAATTCATTTTCAGGCATTGTTTCAACGATCTCATTAGCATGTCGTGACATATCATATGTGGGGGTAAGAACTGAAGTTTCCATTGGTAGTGTGAGTGGAGTCATATTATATTCTTTATATATAAGGCACCTCGTTAATTTAGTTTAGTCGTGTTTATTAAATTATACGTAAGGGCCTTATTTTTTAAAAGTATTTTAATGTAAAATTACATATAAATGCGAAGTGTTTTGGCGAGACTCTTGAGGAACAAGCCAACAATACGAAGTATTGAATAAAATAGAAGCACTCAGATGATTTGAATTAAATCATTTGAGTGCTATTTTTCTGGGATTTATGTCCCAATCTTTCTTATTTTATATTGCTTAATCTATAACTAAATTGAATAAAATATTTCTACTCATGACCTCTAAGCTTTAATTATTTTTCTGATCAAACATAATAAAGTCCGTATAGGGAAATTTAAAACGCTATATAATCTACACCGACTAATTATGACAACATTACTTTAAGTTGTCATGCCTTCTTTTTTCTCAACAGCAACACTGATAAATAAGAATATTAAACCTATAGCTGTTAAAATAGGTGCGATAAGACTTAGAGATGCTACTGGTAAATGAGTAACAACTAACCCACCTATAAATGCACCTAAGGCATTCCCTAGATTAAACGCTGATTGGTTTAATGTACTAGCAAGTGTTGGCGCATCTTTTGAAATTAAAGTACTCTTGAATTGTAGTGATGGACTCATACTAAATCCTATTAAACCAAAGAAGAATATACCTGCGACCATTAAGAATCCGTTCATTTGGATAAAGTATAACAGCACGAAATATAAAATAAATACTGTAAATATCATTTGTAACGCTTTATTTAAATTCCAATCTGCAAGTTTACCACCTACGACATTGCCTAACGTAACACCTACACCAAATATAATAAGTAAATATGAAATAAGATGCTCTTGAACATTAGATACGTCAGTTAAAACTGTAGATATATATGTGAAATAAGCAAACACACTACTAAATCCGAATAATGTCACGGCTAATGTTAACCATAAACGCTTTTCTTTTAAAATTTTCAATTCATTTAATACAGAAGACTTAATCGTTTCACGTTGCATTGGTACAAAAATAATGATTCCTATTAAAGCTAACGCACCAATAATAGAAATAACAATAAATGTCATTGGCCAACCGAAATTTTGACCAACTAATGTACCAAATGGCACACCTAAGATGTTACTTAAACTTAGTCCCATAAACATCAAAGCCATGGCACTTGCTCTCTTTTCTGGCCTAACCATATTTGCGGCTAATATAGAACCTATACCAAAGAATGAACCATGTGCTAATGATGTAATAATACGGCTTGTCATCATAAATCCATAACTCGGACTAAATGATGCAGCAAAATTACCTAAAATAAAGATGCCCATTAACACTAATAGTAGATACTTTCTATTCCATTTTATTGTTAACATGACTATGATTGGTCCACCAATGGCAACACCTAACGCATAACCAGTAATTAATTGTCCTGCTTGACTCACAGTTACATCAAAGTCCCTTGCAATATTTGGTAAAAGTCCCATAATTACAAATTCTGTCATACCGATTGCAAATGCACCGATAGCCAGCATCCATATAGCTATTGGATATTTCATTTTGACTCTCCCTCCTATTCCGTTTTTTAAACATGTTTGTGATTATACTAAAATAAAGTTACTGAAAACAAGGTAATTGCTTGATTTTTTATTAAATTATTATATTAATGCGCTTTCATTAAAATTATATGTGTATTTAATCGTCCTAATTTAATTTTTGAGTTACAATTTTTCATAAAAAAGAGCTAACAGCCCCACTTAGAATTAAATGACTTGCTCACTTTATTCTAAAGATAAAACTATTAGCTCAAAATATAATTTTAATTAATTAGTAATGCGTCTATAAAGAACCATATTATCATAATAACCATGATAAATGCTTGTGCAACTGTGCTTGCTAAGAATGCTACAACCGAACCAAAACTTGCCTTTAAAGCTTTTGTAAAGTTTGGTTCTTGAATCATTTCTACAATTAATACCGCAACAAATGGAATAATAATAATTCCAAATGGAGGAAAGACAAAGCACCCCACAATAACGCCACCAAGCGCTGCATATTCACTTGCTTTTGAACCACCAAATTTATTAACAAAATATTGATTCATTATAAAATCTGCAACGATTATAAATAATGTAAGTAAAATCATAGATACATAAAACACCCATGATAAATTACCATTGTGAAAACCGAATTGATAAATTAGAAAACCGACCCACAAGACAAGTACAGATGGAATAACCGGCTTAATTAAACCTATAAATGCTAAGACAAATGCCGCTATAATACATAACCATAAAATAATTGCCATTATTAACTACTCATACTTTCTTCTGTAAATTTTTGATCTTTAGTAAAGAAAATGAGAATCATGCCTATAAATATAGATCCTGCAGAAACATAGAAGACATTTCCTAAACCAACCCATTGACTCATTATACCACCTAACAAGTTACCACATAATTGGCCAATAACCATTGCATTAGCAAATAATGTTGAAGCATAACCCGGAAAGTCCGGCAATATATCCTGAAAGTAACTAATCCCTAAACCAAGTAGTATTGCTAAAAATATCGCTAAAAACACTTGTCCTACAAACATCATAGCTAAACTTTCGAACACGCC
The DNA here is from genome assembly GCF_043107035.1 of Staphylococcus sp. 231237_7MaSpsaltlick. Lineage (NCBI taxonomy): Bacteria > Bacillati > Bacillota > Bacilli > Caryophanales > Staphylococcaceae > Staphylococcus > Staphylococcus sp. 231237_7MaSpsaltlick. Next base: position 186,762 of record NZ_JBICNX010000005.1, on the reverse strand, counting down.
GATACTAAAGTAAAATAACCCTCCAAAGAGACCACCTAACATAAGTAACATACGCGTAGTCATTTTCGCTGACAATATACCTAAAACAACCATAAAAGGCACTTCTAATCCGGCACATAAACTTGCTAATCCACCAACAAATCCTTCAGGTTCATTAAGGTATTTCGTTACAAATAGCGGCATATTCAATGTATACATCCATTGCCCTATATGCAGTAAAATAAACGCTAAAAACGGAACAAATAGTGACTTATCTCTTAACATATTAGGAGCTGTTGTCTCAACATGGTTTACATCAGAAACAGTGTGTTCTGTCTTGATATCTTTAAAGAAAAATACTTGTAATAGTAAGGTGAAGATAATGATTGTAATGGTACCACCAAACAAGCCTGAATATCCATTAGCACTTAATAGTAAAGCACCGATTAAAGGACCAAATAAAAAGCCAAATGAAAACATAGAACGTAAAACTGCATTAGCAAATTTAGCTTTGTTTCTTGAAGCAGAAGCATTAATTGATTCACGAGCTGATGCATACATTTGAGGCATTGCTGGCGCAAAACATCCTTGAAAAATAGCGTACATTGCTATAAAAATCCATATTTCATGGATATAGAAATAAATTGAAAAACTGACTGCCCCCATAAATAAGGCTGTAATTATGATTAATTTTCTATTAATATTGTGCGTATCAGAGAAACGCGCAACTATCGTATTCATTATAAATTGACTAATTGCAGCTAAGGCTAACAATAATCCATATTGCGTGGAAGTCATACCTAAATCATTTGTAGCAAACAACACTAAATAAGGTACAGTAATTGCTATCCCCATACCTAATAGCATCATATTCACTACAAATAATTTGTAGTTTTTAATATGTAATAAGGCACTAAACATGTAGACAACCTCTATTCTCTTAATAATATAAATCTTCGTCAGTACAATAACTTTACTTTTATAAAATGAAACTCAAAATCAAATCCATATCTATTTTATTACTCAACATATTCCATCATTAGATTTATAAATGACTCTACCTGAGGCAACTGCTGCATGCTTGAATCGTAGCTTAAAAACGTAGAACGTATGAGCGATTTATTATCGATATCCACACGTTTAAATTCGAACAACTCGCGATCTAAATGTTTCATCATAATTTCCGGCAATATTGTTACACCTACGCCATTCAATAACATTTCTTTACAAGTTGCAACTTGGTCTACTGTAATCATTGCATGATAATCTTGACCAACGTGACTTCCATACCATTCTTTTATTTGGTTAATGTAAATTGGGTCTGCTTGGAATTCAATAAAAGGCATTGTTTCTAGTTCATCGTTCCTATTTTTAGGATAAATGAAGTAATGCTCGTCATTAAAAAGGTGTGTATTACTTAAATTCATAATCTTATTACCACGAATAATCATGACATGATAATCTCTGTGATTTGCTTTAATTTGTTCGCTTGAACCAACTTGAACTTGAATTTCTACATTAGGAAATTGTCTTGTGTACAAATTCAATACTTCAGGTAACAAAGTTTGGCCAATTAAAGACGAACATCCAATAGATATTGTCCCGTTGACTTCACCAATATGCGCTTGCATTTTGTCTAAAAACAAGCGCTCTCTATTCAGCATTTCTCTAGCGTGTTCAATTATCATTGTACCTTCAGTTGTCGTAATCAATTGTTTTTTAGTTCGGATAAAAACATTGACGCCAAAAGCATTTTCAATCGCTTTAAGTCTTTGCGTAACTGCAGGTTGTGAAATATAGAGAATTTCAGCTGCTTTTCTCAGTGTTTTTGTTTCATCCAAAGTAGTTAACAAGCGATAATCGTCAATCTTCATAATTATCCCCCTATTTTTATAAAACCCTATTAATTATCGTAGAATAACTCTATTTTTTTATTTGTGTAGATTACATGCAATTCTAAGCTTTTCATTTTACATGTAATATTCACTATAACACGTTTATTTATATACTTATATGCCATTTTTAACACATAATTTTCAATAGTTAGTACCGTTTCCATTATATTTACTACTATTTCAAATGTATGTCATGATATATTAATTCTTTTCATGGTGTGAAGTCTTTTGTTGTCCTTGTTTATGCGTAGAAGTATGTCTATGCTGTTTATGTTTTTCATGTGTGTGGTGTTTGGATTTATGCATATGATGTTTATGTTCTTTCGACTTATGTTTACTATATTTCTGACCTTTAGCTTTTTGTTTAATTTTATGATAGCAATACATAATCTTATCTTGCATAGTTGGGAAATCAGCATCAATTTTTATCATAAGTTGATGCGCGATTACATATGCTTCATGATATTGTTTTTTAGTAATTTGTCCCGTATCCAATGCACGTTTTAAGTCGTCTTCATCAACAAGTTCATAAGTCCCATTTGGTAATACAAGTACGTCTAAACACAAATCAATCGTACGTGCATTTCCTTTCTGAGTAACATTTTTTAAATTAATATCAAAATAATATTCTAATGGGTTGCCCTTGTCATCTAACATCACTGTAATACTATAACGCTTTTTCTCAGGTAAGATTTGTAACCACTGATAGTTGTCATCAGCAACAATAATGTTTTGTCCAACTACTGACACCTCTAATGGCTCCCGAACTTTTTTCATAGTGACTAAACCAATAATACCTTTAAACTTATTATTGTTCACTTTGACCTCTGTGTATTCTCTATCAATGATGCGACGCCAGTGACGCTTATCGATATATTTTACTTTCACTGTCACCAACTCCTTGTCATTATTATATAAAACTGTTTCGCCCATGTCATCTCATGAATTATATTGGTGTCTTTTAATTTTAACTTTAAAATTTGATTAGTATTATTGTACTATATTTCATAGTGTAAAAGCGAAATTGACAAATTCTCTGAAGTCTGATAAATTTTATCTATATTTTTCAGAAAATTCCATAAATAAAGGAGCCTAACCATGACAGTTATTCAAAGACCATTTAGAGCAGATCATGTTGGTAGTTTATTACGACCAGATCGCTTAAAAGAAGCACGACAAGATTACAAAAACAATAAAATTGATGCAAATGCATTGAAAACTATTGAAGATGAAGAAATTGAACATATTATTGAAAAACAATTAGAAGTAGGATTACATAGTATCACAGACGGTGAATTTCGTAGAAGTTGGTGGCATTTCGACTTTTTAGAACATTTAGATGGCATTCAAGGTTATACATCCGAACATGGTTTAGAATTCGAAGGTGTGGAAACTAGAAATTATAATGTGAAGGTTGTAGATAAGGTTGCATTTAACCCAAACCACCCCCATTTTGAACATTTCCAATTCTTACATGAAAAAGTAAATGGCCGAGGGACATCAAAAGTCTCTATCCCTAGCCCTAACCAGCTTTTCCATCCAAATATTTTGAACGAAACAATATACCCAGATATTGAAAGTTATTCCCACGATGTTGCCAAAGCATATCACGATAGCTTATTAAAATTCTATGAGCTAGGGGCACGTTATATTCAATTAGATGATGTTTATTGGGCAAACCTAACATCAGGAACTCAAAAAACGCGTGGTCGTGATCGTACCGAAGAAGAAAAAGAAACTGCACGTCAACTTGCATTCCGTGTTGTCAATGAAGCAGTACAAGGATTACCAGAAGATTTACTAATCACAACTCACGTTTGTCGGGGTAACTACCAATCTACTTGGGCAATTTCAGGCGGTTACGAACCAGTAGCACCTTATTTATTCCAAGAAAATTTAGGTGGTTTTTTCTTAGAATATGACGATGATCGCTCTGGAGACTTTGAACCATTACGTTATTTCCCAAATGATAAATCAGCAGCAGTATTAGGCTTATTCACTTCAAAAACAGGAGAACTTGAGGATAAAAATGCTATACTTAAGCGCATTGAAGAAGCTCAACAATATATAAATTTAGATCAAATTTGTTTGAGTCCACAATGTGGATTTGCTTCTACTGAAGAAGGTAATAAACTTACAGAAGAAGCACAATGGCAAAAACTTGCTTATATAGTAGAAATTGCCAAAGAAGTATTTGGCACTGCAAAATAACATAAAGTGAAACAGTATTAACGATTTGAGGGCCCGAGACACAAAGTAATGTCTCGGGCTCTCAAATCTATTTTTTTATAGAGTTTAATATTCATTCTGTTCAATAGCTTCAGCAGATAATGCATAACGCATATTGATATCTTCTAAGTTAGGGTACTGTTCGTTCAACCAACTTTGGCTCAATAATTCAAAATGTTCAAACTTAAATGCAGGTTGACACATACATCCAACAAGCGCGTAAGCATTTTGACCTTCCACTGATGATGCAAATATGGTCCCTTTTGGTACTACATACTGTAATACGTCCCCCGCTTCTATGTTTTTTCCTAAGGATACTTGTTCATATCTACCGTCTGGGTGAATCATATGAATCATAAGTGAGTCACCATCGTGGTAATACCAAATTTCATCTGCATCGATACGATGAAAATGTGAAATATTGTCATGCGTTAATAAGAAATAAATACTAGAATACTGCGCTCTTTGATTTGCGCCGACTATAGTACCTTTAATTACTTCTTTATAATAACCACCTTCTGGGTGCGGTTGCAGTTGTAATTGTGAAATCCAAGCTTGTACGTATTGATTCATATTATTTCAAATCCACATTATGAAATACATTTTGCACATCATCTAAGTCTTCTAATACTTCAATAAGTGTTTCGAATTGTTCCTGATCTTCTGCTGATAATTCAATATCAGATTGGGGCAACATTTCAAATTCCGCAACTTTAAATGTATCAACACCTATTTCTCTTAATGCATCTTGTACTTGAGCAAATTGGTCTGGCTCAGCATATACAATAGTTAATCCATTTTCATCAATCACATCTCTGACATCCACATCTTTTTCCATTAATTCTTCTAATGTATCGTCTACTGATTTGCCTTCAAAACCAAACACAGCTGTATATTCAAACATATAAGCGACTGATCCTGATACGCCCATGTTGCCTCCATTTTTACCGAAAGCTGCACGTACATCTGAAGCTGTTCTATTTACATTGTCTGTCAAAGCATCAACGATAATCATTGAGCCATTTGGTCCAAAGCCTTCATATCTTAATTCATCATAATTTTCTTCACCAGATCCTTTAGCTTTTTCAATTGCTTTCTCAATAATGTGATTCGGAACTGAATAAGTTTTGGCACGCTCTAATGTTAAACGTAAAGTTTGGTTGGCATGTGGGTCAGGTTCACCTGATTTAGCTGCTACGTAAATCTCTTTACCAAACTTCGCATAAATTTTACTTGTATTTTTATCTTTTTGGGCTTTTTTTTCTTTAATATTATTCCACTTACGTCCCATGATTTCATCTCGCTTTCTCAATTACTACATCTATTAATATGATATATTATACAATATTTTTACTGTAGAATATAGATTTACGCACATTGATTGAATCCAAAACCTTTTCAAAGTAAAAAAACTACAGATACTTACTATGATAAAGTAAATAACTGTAGTTTTTATTTTAATATTCTATTTCGATTATTAAAGGCGTCATAGTTTACTATTAATTACTTAACATACCCTTCAATATCATCTAATAAAGATTTATAGTTTTGTGCATTGTCATTATCCATAAATAAGTATACTTTACGCTCATCTTCAGTTGAACGTATTTTGCTTACTCTATCTTGATCAATCAATCTGCGAATCGATGCAAGCACCTTAGTTCTACTTAATTCAAGTTCAGTAGTTGCAATTTTTAAAAATGGCTGCATCAACATATTATTTTCACTACAATTTTGTTCTATCAATTCTAAAACTGCCACATCATTCATGGTCAATTTATAGTTTGAATCAATATAGTGCATTAAGCTTTTATATTTTTTATAAATATTTAAAAATTGCTCCTTTTTGTCTTTATTCACTGTTGTTACACCTCCAAATGCTAGTAAGCAATACAATACAATTATCCACAAATTCCACGTCTATGTCTTTATTATTTATAGTTATTGATTTGTCAAAATTACGAATAACGATAAATTGAATTTTGCTACGCATATTATTTAAAAAGGTATAATATCATGTCTTTTTAATTTTTATAAATATCAATGATGTGGACCGTATTATAATTTAAATCAATGATCAAATTCTCTTCTTCAAAATGATGCTGCATAACACTGAAATGCGGTTTATTATAATCGTCGATTTTACTGATTAATTCATCTGACCATGTATGTTCAATTCTTAAAGATGGTGCAATAATACCATTGATATTTCCAAATGTGCTATTTATTTTTTCATAAAAAATAATATATGGACGTTTCATAGCCTTATCTTTAAAATTTAAATGTATTTGAATATTTTGTGGCTCACATTCTGCAGTTTCACTCTCACCTATGCGCCAATCATTTACAAAAATCGAAATTTTCTCTGGTTGGTTCACAATAGTATAATATTCAAAATCTTTCACTTCGTATCTCATTTTCTCCATTATTCTTTCATACATATTACCAAGAACGGAGCGGAAACCTTTTTGATCATATAAATACAATGCATTTTTCTCACCTTGTTGCTGGAATAAATCTATCCCTACACCAGTAAAATGTTCACGCATCTGTTTAAACATACCCATAAGCAATGGTGGACTTTCAATAATTTCCATATTATCGTCATTCAACAAGTAATTATTATGCACATTCAAAAGAAAGTACGCTCTTTCTTCTAATTCCATATCGTTCATAATTTTTCTAATATTACTGAATTTAAATACTTGTTTTGTAAGCAAATCTTCATGATCTTCACTCAAATAAGGCGATGCCAATTTATGATTATCAACAAAGAAATAATCAAAACCTATACGTTTCATCTGTTTTTCCATCAATTTAAAACATTCAGGGTTATTGAATAAGTGTGTAATATCAATACCAAATTTCACATGTTCTCTGTACTGCTGAATTTTAATAATATTACGATAAATTTCTTTGATAGGCATAGTCTCAGCGTTAAAGATATAGCTCACTGAATGCATATGTTTTTCTGATAATTCAGGGTGTGCTTGTAAATAAGTTTGATATTGACTATAAATTTGATCGATATAAATATTCACGTCATCACTATTTGTGATTTGAAATGCTAAATTTACATTTGCATGATAAACGAAGTTAATAAAGCCATAAGCTTCATCCATAAATGTTTCTTGTAACTTTCTTGGATCTATCATGCAATAAACAACAACCTTTTGTGTACCTTCAAATAGATAGCTCATACTTTTATTCGCAAACAAGTTATGAAACTCTTTTATATTATGAATTTGGATTACAATAGTATCGTTAGTAGATTCATTAATATGCTGTAAATCAATGCATATATAATTATTTTGAACATTGAGTTTGTTAAGTCGCTCCGTTATTATATTCTGAATCTCAACTATCGAACTCGCAGTGTAATCTTCTGTCGTAAAAGGAAATGATTTATCTAATTTCGAAAGCATACGATAATCCTTTGGCGAATGACCAAAATAGTGTTTGAATTTTTTACTATAGCTAGCAGAACTACTAAAACCATACTGATCAGACACTTCACTAATCGTAGATTTTCCCGTTAACAAAGTGGATATCGATGTTGAAAGTTTTAAAGTATCTATATACGTTTTAAAGCTCATACCTAATGTATTATAAAATTGTGATGATATATTTGATTGAGAAATAAAAAGCTTATTAGCAATTTCTTTTAATGTTAATTTTTTATCTAAATGGTTATTAACGTAATCTAGCATTTCACCAGTAATACCATAAAATGAGTAGTCTGTTTGTTGTTTTAAATATTTTATATCGACTTTTGCTTCAGAAGCAATAATATCGACAATATTATTCATGTAGGACTCAAATAATACTTTAGTCAACGTTTGATTTAACTGACGTTGCGTTAAACTGAGTATAGATTGGAATAACGCATTGGAAGATTGGATTAAATTTGAAGTATATTGATACGCAAAAAAATCATAGCCACGATCATAAAACCAATCACTAGCAATATATAATTTAATCGCTTTTTCATTTCTTTTTATTGTAAATATTTCAGAATTATTAATTATAAATAAGTCATTTTCAACTTTTATATCTGTTATAAAATGTTGTATTTCTGTGATTCCTTTTAAAGGAAGTATTAGTAGTAAACCATCCGCCACACGTTTCGTAGGATAATTATCCATAGAAATAATATTTAAGCACTGCGCTTTCATAATTTAACCTCTTTCAAATAATTGTCATACGCTATGCATTAAAATGTCACTCTATCATAAATGCTAAAGTTGGCACTTTATATCTTAATTATTTAAATAAGTATTTTTTATCTTTAGATAATTTTGTATAAAACAAATAATTTTGTATAAAACAAATAATTTTGTCAACTTTTTTCATTAATTAAACTCAATTTTAAAAATGTTGCATTGTATTTTTTAAAATTTTAAAATGTTGTTTTATCAAAGAATCCCATCAGATAAAAAAATCACCTTCAAAAAACCTCTCATCTCACAAGGTATTTTTGAAGGTGTCTTCATCAAATTGAATATTAAAATTTTATTATTTTCTAAACTTAGTTGCAAGTCTTAATACATACTTGATGATATGCAACAGATTCACAAATAAATTAAAGCCCATTTCCCTTGGAGAAAATTGTCCACGCTTCATACGATTAAAATCGTACAGTGTATAGAGTAGAAATAGTAACAAGCCTACTACAGTTATAATCGTATGGAAAATTGGATTTTGTATAAACATACCGATTAAACTTGCTATAATAAGTGCAACTAAAGTAACAAATAAATATTTTCCCATACTAGCCGCATTACCAATTAAGAAATAGCCGATAATACCAAAAACAATAAACGCTGAAATTGCTAAAATGATATTTTTGAAAAATACCTCTGGTCCTAAATTTTGTAAATATGCGGTGAACGTTGCATAAGATAATAAACCTACAACGATTGCGTAAATATGGGAAATTACTAAACCGTATTTACGTGCCCGATTAAAGATAACCGTAATCAGTACCAAGGCAAGAAGTACGAATGAAAGTGGTTTTCTCCATTCCATAGGTAAGAATTGTCCAAAATAGCAGCCAATACCAAAAATAATCCAGTAGTACATAAAGAATAGCCATACTTTACTATAAGCATGCGACTGTGATTTAGATTGTTTTTGTTGCTTATTAACATGTTGTGTTGATTCAGCCAATTTACTCACTCCTTCTCATTATAGAACTATTTATAAAAATAATATGCGTTTAATCATAACATTTATGGGATATATGTATAGCATGTAAATTTTCACAATGTCCTACGATTGCATTTATTAATACTTTAATGTTCACTGTTTCATTGATTAGCAAACATGATGAATGTATTTTCTAACAATTTTAATGTTAAAATCACTATTTTTGTTAATAGTTAATGTTACATTTCAAATAAAGTTAATTACAAGTGAAATGTAACACATGCTTATAAACTCCTGTACAAAGGCATTTATCGAACAATCCTCAGTGAAACACTAAATATTAATAATATTACAACTTTATAACAACGTACACAAAGCAAATGATTTTTGTTAGTATGAAACGTGAATTGAGATTAAAAAAACTAACGACATGTATTTATTTCAATAATCACTGTTAGACATAGGCATTGAAGGAGGAGTTTTTTTGAAAAAGTTAGCATTTGCAGTAACAGCTGCTTCAGGTGCAGCAGCATTCATAGCAAATCATGAAGCTGATGCATCAACACAGCATACAGTAAAATCTGGTGAGTCACTATGGTCAATTTCACAGCAATACGGTGTTTCAATTGATGAAATTAAACAAAATAATAACATTAATAATAACATTGTATTCCCAGGACAAGTCATCGAAATTGGCGGAAGCGGTTCTCAGGGACAAGAATCATCTTCAAACGCTGCTTCAGGTGGATCAAGTCACACTGTACAATCTGGTGAGTCTTTAAATATCATTGCAAATAAATACGGCGTTTCAGTTGATGAAATTGTTTCAGCCAACAATTTAAATGGTTACATCATCTACCCTAATCAAACATTAACAATCCCTGGTGCAACAGGAACTGGTGGTGCGGGCGGAAGCTCAACAGAAACACCAAACACGAACACAGGTGGATCATCAGCAAGTGATGCTAACTTATACGATTGGGGACAATGTACTTGGCACGTATTTAATCGTAGAGCAGAAACTGATCGACCAATTAGCACTTACTGGTGGAATGCAGATCATTGGGCAAACAATGCTGCTGCAGATGGTTATACTGTAAATAATTCACCTACAGCTGGTTCAATCATGCAAAATTATGAAGGACCTATTGGACACGTTGCTTACGTAGAACAAGTAAATCCAGATGGTAGTATTTTAATTTCAGAAATGAATTACAATACGCCTCCAGGTACTGTTGATTATCGTACAATCCCTGCATCACAAGCTTCAAGTTATAATTATATTCATTAATTATAAACTTATTATGCGAATGAAACGATGACAGTAGTAAAATAAATCAAATAATAGCCTGAGACATAAATGTCTCAGGCTATTATTTTGTGCTCACGAACTCTAACCATTTATCATTTCCTAGCGCTCTATATTTGAATCAAACAGCGTGAGACTGAAAGCTATTAGATAAGGTTAATAGATTTGTTTTAACCAATACTCAAGTTTAAGTTCCATTAACTGGATGTACTTATAAAGAGAACTGGAGCTCTTACATAAGTAATACTAATTTTTATAAGTAGAACGTCTGAGTAAAAGCTCATGTGTAATAACCACTAACTCAATAAATTAAGAAAAGTGCCTTTAAAACTACTGCTATAAAATAATTACGGCTGAGACAATTAATTTGACTCAGCCGCTTTTGGATTGCTTTATCTTAAATTATAAGAAAAAATTAATAATATAATAAATCAATGCTGCAACTATTGCAGAAATTGGTAATGTAATAACCCATGTAACAATCATACGTTGCGCTGTATTCCACTTAACACCTTTAATACGGTTAGAAGATCCCACACCTAAGATAGATGAAGAAACTACGTGTGTTGTAGATAGTGGGAAATGTAGTGATGATGCCACAAATATAGTTAACGCAGATGATAAATCTGCTGCAGCACCATTAGCTGGTCTTATTTTCATAATATTACCACCAACTGTTTTAATAATTTTCCAACCACCAACAGCCGTACCTAATCCCATTGCAGTAGCACAAGAAACTTTAACCCATAATTGCGGTTCTACGCTAGAACCGGTTTGAATACCCGCAACAATTAAAGCTAATGTAATAATCCCCATTGATTTTTGAGCATCATTCGTACCATGTGAAAATGATTGTAAAGACGCTGTAAAAATTTGGAAGAATCTAAAGTTACGGTTAGTTTTTGTAAGGTTCGCATTTTTAAATACTACTTTTACAATAGAGTACATAATAAACCCTACGCAGAATGCAATAACTGGTGATAAAAGTAACACGATTATGATTTTTGTAAAACCTTGATAATGTAATACGGCAAATGAACCTTGTGAAGCAATTGCCGCACCAGCGATAGAACCTATCAATGCATGAGAAGATGAACTCGGTATACCATAATACCAAGTTAGTAAATTCCAGAAAATTGCAGCAATAATAGCTGCTAACACTACAACTAGACCATTTTCTAATTTAAATGGGTCTACGATATCTTTAGTTATTGTCCCTGCAACTCCAGTAAACGTTAAAGCACCGATAAAGTTCATAACAGATGCCAAAAGTATAGCCGTTCTAGGAGTTAAGGCACGCGTTGAAACAGCAGTAGCAACAGCATTGGCTGTATCATGGAAACCATTGATAAAGTCAAATATGAGTGAAAAAATAACAATAGCTACTGTGATGATCAAAATATATTCCATAAGTTAGGACTCCTTAGCTATTTTTCATTATTATAGTTTCAAAGTTATTTGCTACGGCTTGGCACTTATCTGCAATTTCTTCTAAGCTTTCATATATTTCTTTTATTTTAATTAATGTGATTGGGTCTGTTTCACTATTAAAAATATGCTTAATTGATTGACGTAAAATACCATCACAATTTGTTTCAAACTCTTTAATATTAATAGAATGAATACGCATGTGTGATAATTTTTTATCTACTAATAAGCCAACAGCTAATTTCATTTCTGCAATAGCTTTTTGAATATTATCTACAAACTCAGCCATGTATTCATCAGTATATTCAATAGAATACATTTCAAACATTCCTGAAGTTTCTTCAATTGCGTCTAATACGTCATCAATTGCGTTACATAAAGAGAGGATATCCTCACGTTCGATTGGTGTGATAAAAGTTTGGTTTAAGTCTGAAATCACTTGATGCATTAATTCATCACCATGTGACTCATATGTTTTAATATTATCAGAGTATGCTTTTAAATCTAAGTGTGTATTAAAATCCATTTTTCCAAATTCAATTGCTGCTCTGTCTAAATTGAACACCATTTCTTCTAATTTCACCATGAACTTATCTTTTTTCTTGTTAAACATCCAAAAAATCCTCCATTTACAGCGATTGTCCCCAACCACCTTCAATAAATTTAAAAAATTTAAATACCAATAATTAAGATAAATTAAGATTCACAAGATTTACAATTCACTCATCATTTTTTATTGTTATAGTTATTGTTAAAATTGTGTAAATGAGTATTTGCTTCTATTGGTTAAAAAATCTCATAAATGTTGATTTATCCTTATTTGAAAATAGCATAAAATTTACAATCCTACAATTGCATTTACAAATTCTTAATATTACATTTTCGTAAAATTAACAAAATTTTACTACTTTTATTGTTATTAATCATAGTCGCATATTTAGGAATTGTAACCTATCAGATTGAATTAATTTTAATAACTATTTCATATTAAACTCACCTTGAATATGATTGCATATTTATTATTTGTATTCAACAACTTTTTTCACTAATTTGCAAATATTTTTATAAATAATTTTAAATACATATCTATCCACCATATAATGTTAAAAACAAAAAGAACCCAAGAAATAAACAATCTTCTCAGGTTCTAAATACGTATTAGCTAACACAATTCATAATGCCTATACATTTATTATTATATTTTTGCAGTCACTCATTAATTTTATATATTTTCAGATAATCTTGATATCAATTCATTTTGCTTAGGGAAAATAAATTTCATAGTTGTCCCTACATTCAATTCTGAAGAAACAGATACATGGACACCTAACTTTTCTTTCACATGATTGACAAGGTACAAGCCAAGCCCAGAAGCTGACGTTTCATTACGATCGGTAGTGGAAGTAAAACCTTTTTCAAAAATACGTGGTAAATCTTTAGCACTTATCCCTTTACCTTCATCTCTAATTTCAAGAACTGTATGACCTTGATCTACATAAGCATGGACATGAATTGTACTTTCTTCGCTATATTTAACGGCATTTGATAAAATTTGTCTAATCATCATTCGGCACCATTTAGCATCTGTGTATACTTTATAGTCATCCTCAAAATCCAAATCATAATCAATGCCTTTAGACTGGCTGATATATCGAGTGATTTGTATTTCTTCAATAACAAGACGTTTCAGCGCCACATGTTCAAAATACATGTCTTTATTTTGTGATTCTAAACGCGTTAAAAATAACTGTCTATCTAACATGTCATTTATTCGTGTCCATTCATATAAAAGTGCATTTTTTCTAGTAGTATCTTGTTCTTTTTCTATTAATAACTTCATTGCTGTTACAGGCGTTTTAATATCATGTACAAAATCTGTTAATGAGGCTTCAGTGGATTGAATCTGCTTTTGCTGACGCGTAACTAATGATTTTTGAGCTATAATTTGGTCGTGTAAATAATCAACCACTTCTTGCTGTAAAGGCGTATCTGCTAATGATTTATGCTTTAACGCCTCAGGTTCTATATTCTCATCTAAGTGTTTAAAAAATTTTATTTCCTTTAAAAATGTGAACGATAAAAACAATATTGAAATACCTAGATTCAAAATAATAATATAATATGTACTCCCTACACTAATATCATAATCTAAATAAGCAATAATCAAGGTGATAAAGTTTAAAAAGATAAACCATAAAATCCAATATATACGTGACCTTAAAAAAATATATATCCACTTAAAGTTATCCATGAGCCATATAACCTTTACCTATTTTCGTCTCAATTGCATCATTCATATCAATGTCAGCTAATTTTTTCCTTAAACGGTTCACATTAACCGTTAACGTATTATCACTAACAAACGCCTCGTCATCCCATAACGCAGTTATCAATGTGTCTCTCGTGACAATTTGATTTTGCTTCTTAACTAACATTTCTAAAATAATCATTTCTGTTTTGGATAAATAAATCTGCGCTTCATCTTTACTAATACTATCTTTAGACAAATCTAAAGTTGCATCTTGCCAAGTAAGGACACGCTTTTCTTCTAAGCTAAATTGATATACACGTCTATAAATCGCTTGTAATTTGGCAATTAATATACTCGTATTAAATGGTTTTTGAACATAATCATCCGCGCCCAATTCCATACTCATCACATGATCCATTGGATTGTCTCTCGACGACAGGAATAAAATTGGCGTATTAGATATATCTCTAATTTTCCTAGTCCAATAAAAACCGTCATATTTAGGTAATTTCACATCCATAATAATGATGGCAGGATCGACCATTTCAAATTTAGCCATTACATTACTAAAGTCATCAATACCATAAACTTTAAAATCCCATTGTTCTAATTCTTCGCTTAATTCTTTAAACAATGTCATATCATCTTCTACTAACAAAATATCCACGTCATCACCACTTTATTTAGTATATTTTATATCTTCGCCTGACTGAATTCTCCCGTTAAAGTGCTTTATTCGACAATCTATTTCAAACCCTCTCATCATCAATCCTTGGAATGGTGACTGGACCAAATAGTACACCGGCCAAACAAGTTTAGGTATATAATCATATAAATGTACCACTACAGTTTGCGTATCTTTGAGTCTGCGAAATTCTAGTTTACCTTGTTTCAATAAATTGGGTTTTACTAGTGTACCACCCACCAAATATAATGAAATAATATCATCCTCTATTTGCATTTTATTAAAAATAAGAATAGGCTTAGCCTTATCTTTAATATATATTACATAGTTACCTTCATCTTTGTATGTGTGCAGTAAGGTTCCTTTAGTTTCATTTAACCATTTAAAATAGTACTCAACCATTTGTTCTAGTGTCCAATTCATAGGAAGTTGCATGCTTAAAGCGCTACGAACGTCATCGTATTTAGAAGATTGAAGTTCCACTGACACATGTGGACGTGATACAGTTGTTGCTGTTTTTTCAACGAAGACACCATGTGCCGACAAACGTTGTACAGTTTCATAATCAAATCTACTTCCACTAATATAAATAATTTTACTTATGCCATTTTTAGCAGCTGCCCGTCCAAAGTTATCTGCAGCGATTAAATTCAAATCTCTTGCTGTGGCCTGTGTTAATTTTGCTGAATGTTTAGTTGGATCTAAATAATAAATGGCTATATGCATATCTTTCATCGCTGATACAACATCTAAATAATTATAAATATCTTTTTTTAACCATGTCACCGCTTTAAAATCTTCTTCTTTAGGATATTTTGATAATGTATATAAATTAGCATCATTTTTTATATGTTGAATTAAATTTTTACCTATATATCCTGTAACACCTGCCAATAAAATGTTAGGTTTCATAATTATACTTCCTTTGCATTAGTTTAGCTCAACATAAATATGTCCTAGTAATATCACGCTAATGATGTTAAGTTATACTATAACTAATCATCAGCAAAATAGAAATAAGGAGTGGACACACATGGTTCATCAAATACGTGAAATCGGTATCAATGATGTAGATCCATTTGTTAAATTATTAACGACAATTTATGATGAATCTGATTATTTAATATACAATCCAGGAGAATACGCGCCGTCTAATAACGATGCGCTTTCGAACCTAGAACACTATATTACATCGCCTTCCAATGCCATTTATATCGCTGAAAATAATGGCGAGCTCGTCGGCTTTGCAATCGTAACGACAGAAGATTTTGAACGCACACGTCATGAAGCTCATTTTTCAATGGGCGTCATTAGACACTACAGAGAAAAAGGACTAGGTCAATCTTTAATTAATTCTGTAGAGGCATGGTGCTTAAACCATAACATTCGTCGTATAGAAGCAACAGTTGTACCCGAAAATACTACAGCTGTTGAATTATTTAAAACTGCCGGTTACCAAACAGAAGGTGAACTTCGTGATAAACTATACATCGATGGCAGATACTACAACAAATATGTAATGGCCAAGTTATTACTTTAATCTACCTCTAAGCATAATATTTAAACGCGTCATACTTATAGTTACATTGTAAATGAACAAAGACCCAAATAACAATATTGTCATATAATCTTTTGGATGTTGAAATTCAAAATACAAATCTCTTTTATAAGCATTAATAGTTGACCTCGTTTAACTTGTAGCTTCAAATTTAAAAGGAGTGGGATGATAAAATCATTACTAAAAAATATGATTTCTATCCCACTCCTTTTTTACAGCTAGAATGTACTCAATTTTTGAAATTAAATTAATAACTATACTATCTACGTTTAACTCACTCTCATATTAACACCCTAGTAATTTAAAATTACAAGTGCTTATCAAAAATTACAAATAGAACCTAATGTCCCCTCATGTTTTAATAAGGGTTTAATTCAATACCATTAGGATTCGTCGTTTCTTCGCTAACATTTGTTTCAACACCTGAAGAACTTGTATTTCTACTTAAAAATCTCAAGACATCTTTTATATTTTGTTGTGATTCAGGTAAATCCATATGAAATTGGTATTGATGTCTCAAATTATGAGAACCATCAAAAAATAATTTATCCGCTGGAACATCTAAAGTCTTCAACTTTTTATAAAATGATATATTTTGGCTGTAAAACGGATCCGCGTCACCTACAGATAAAAACGTTGGTGGGTAATCTTTAGTAACCTGATTTATCGTAGACATTTCACTAATATATTTAAATTGTTGTTCCCAATCACGTTTTCCAGTATAACTTTCCATAAAAAGTTGTATTCTCGGAAATTCAGTAGCTTTCACTGTTTTCATATCATAAAAGCCACCGAAAAATATTGCTGCCTTCAATTGATCTGCCTCAAATTGTTGTTCAAATGACATATCTTCTCTTAATGATTTATTTGTTTGAATTGCTGTGTATTGGCTAGATAATTGTGCCCCCGCAGAGTCTCCTCCAAAAATAACTTGATCAAAATCCATAGGTAATTCATGCTTATTACGCTTTATAAATTTTACAGCTTGGTCAATTTGATGTAGCTGCGTTGGGTATTTATTATCTGGTGCAAGCGCATAATTAACATTTACTACAATATAGCCTTGCTCTGCAATTTTCGATAATAGTGGGTTTTTATACTGTTTATCACCTGCGATAAAACCTCCACCATGCATCCAAAAAATTACAGGCAACTTATTATCTGAATCTAATTCCGTAGGCGTTAATATATCTAACCTACTATTAGGCGTGCCAGTACCATAAGTTATATTTGTAAATGCATTTACATTTTTATTGTTAATTTGTACTTTCTCTTTAATTTCTTGTGAATGTTGACGGTCATACTGTTGTTTTAATAACAGCGCAGTCAAGATTGCTACTACAATAACAATACTTAAAGTAATTATTGTCCATTTATGTTTTTTCTTCATGCATTACCTTCCCTTTCGAAATGCATTGTACCATAATTAACTAGTGCACAGTAGTGTTTATAAATTGTCGAAATTATTAAAAACTCAGCTTGCATAAATTGTACAAGCTGAGTTTATATTTCTTATTTTAATAGAACAAATAATTTATGCTATGAACTTTTTATTTTGACGTTTTCTGCTATAGTATTTGATTAACACACCGATTACAACAACAAGTCCAACAATACCCATTATTGGATATAAGAAGTTAATCAAACCTGCGAAACCTACAAAACTTAAACCATAACCTACAACCATTATAATTACAATAAATATATGATATTTTTTACTATATGGTTCTGTAAATCTAGCGGCAAATGAATACATTAAGCCAAGAATTGTATTATACATAACAGCTAACATAATAACTGATAATACAAGTGCAATCCAAGGATTTATTCCATTAGCCAATGTCAGCATAGGAATATCAGCATTCTCAATTTTTGGGAATTCAGACTGTAGCGCAAAGTTAATCAACGCTAATAATATTGTATAAACAATACCGCCAAACAATGCCCCAGCCCCCGACACTCTACGTCTAGAAGCATCACCGCCGATAGCTACAATCGTACTAAAACCTACTGCGAATGCAAGTCCGCCATAGTTAATTCCTTTTAATATACCTAACCATAAGCTAGCTTCTGGTACAGTTTCGTTTACTTTACCTATCGAAATACTACCGTTAAAAAGATAATACGCAGCAATGATTACAACCAAAATAATTAAGAAGGGTGTAACAATGCCTAACGCCCTAACAATTTTATTAAAATCCATCAATAATGTAATATAAATTGCAATAACCATAATCAATGCGCCTAACCATGTTGGCACATTAAAGCTTTCTTGGAATGTTGATCCTGCTCCAGCAATCATTGTGACTGAAATGCCAAATAAGAAAAAGATAAGCAAATAGTCTACAAGTTTACTGAACTTATCACCAAACAAATAGTCTAAAGTTGATTCGTGGTTTTGCGCATCAAACGCAGTACCGATTTTTGCAACTTGTCGACCTATAAAGCCTAATATTAAACCAGAAAGTATAACCCCAATATATGACCATAGGCCATATGGTGAGAAAAATTGCATAACTTCCTGTCCTGTTGAAAAGCCAGCACCTACAACGATACCGACATAAGCGAAACCAATTTTTATAGCTTCTTTATTCAACCCCATGTTATTTTAACCTCCTCATAGTTAACACATTGCATTATTATAACTTACTGATTATTTTTTGCAACTGCACAACATAAAATTTTACACTTTTGATTGCTCTCAATAATACTCAATAATTTAAATGCTATTTTTAATCATTCATTATATTCTTTAAATATAACGAATTTTATTATAGCTATTGCATATTTATAGTTATCTTAATTTTATTTTTGCAATTTTATACATTACTAAAGGTATGCTTTAATAGTGTGTAAAATTCCAAAAAATAAAATAAAAAGAATCAAAATAGATACACCTTTTAACATGTATATTTCGATTCTTTAGTAAATCACTTTAATGTATTATTTTGTCAAGTTCTAATAATTATGATTGTTCAACTATGACGATTTTGTTATTAGTGTGCATTTTTAAAACGATTAAGTTCGTTAAAGTCAACAACTACGTTATCCATACGTTTAGCTGTTTCTTTTAGAACATTACGTGCAACACTGTTAGTTGGGTCCAATTTAAGTATTTGGCGTGAAATTTCAAATGCCTTTTTATCAGAAATGACTGGTTCAGGAACTGCATGTAACAATAACATTTGTAACAAACTTTTTACTTCTTTGCCCTCAGTAAGTTTTATGGATGACTCAGCATGATAATAAGCAGAATCTAAAGCACCCTGAAGATCACTTAATGGATAGACTAATAATAGAAAAGCTAAGTCATGCATTTCTGCAGTTTCTTCTACTTTCATCATATCTAAAATACATGTATAAAACATAATGTTTTCTGCTTCATGTGCGCTTGAAATGTATACTTCTTCAAATTCCATAAAATCTGTTTGGGACATTAAACGTTTGACTGACTCAAATTCGCCGTTTAAGACATGCTTTAATATTAAATCCTTCATGGCAATGTCCTCCTAGATATCCAGATTTCTATTACAATTAATTTTCATTTTACCACAATTCATTTAAATATTCCTATAAAAAAGAAATTTTTTGCTATATTAGTTGAGAACTTCATTTTAAATTATATTTAACATAGTAAAACAAATAACACTATTTAACCAAACGTTTTATTTAATTCTTCCAAAGTTTCTTCTATGGAACTTCCTACAGATAATTTCACAGCTGCAGTAAAGCTACCTTCAACAATTGGTGCTTCTACTTTTTCAATGCGTTGATCACCTTCATACATTTCAATCGCTAAATCTAAATTCATTTCAGCAGAACCTATATCATAAAAACATAATGCATCATCTGTTAATTCGTTTATTAATGCTTGAATATGATCATACGATGTACCAATTTTACCATCAACGCCACCTTGCACAATTACGTTAACATCACCAGCCATTTGGTTTAATAATGCTTGTGTACCTTCTGCAATTTCTTTACTATGGCTAATTATCACTATATTTGTCATTATGAATCATCTCCAATCAACGCGTTTAAGATATAAACACTACTTTGAGCTCCAGGGTCAACATGTCCTAAAGAATCTTTTTTGAAATACGCAGCTCTACCTTTAGTCGCTTCGATATCTTTGGTTAAATCTGCGTAGGATTGCAATGTCTCTCTTGTTAACGATTCATCTTCTTGTATAGCTTGGTTTGCGCGTTCAATTACGTCATACATCGTTTTTTCATTTAACGTTACTTTACCCCTTTGAGCAATTGCCTCTGAAAAAGTTTTTAAAAGCGCTTGCAAATTCGAACGATCTATTTCATCTGATACTACTTGTGACATTTTTACAAAACTAAAGCCATATAATGGACCAGAAGCGCCACCAATGTTAGACATAAGTGTCATACCTGTAGATTTTAGTAAACTTTGCATAGAACTATCGTCAATATTATCTGGTAACGCTTTGAAACCTCTAACCATGTTCACTCCGTGGTCACCATCACCGATTGCTCTATCTAATTCTGTTAGTAATTCTTCTTTCTCTTCAAACACATCTACTAATTTCAATAATCTTTCTTTTAGTTCAGCGACATTCATATATTTTCGCTCCTTTTATAATTACTTTATTTTAATGAAAATACGGACTTTCTGTTGTATCAGTTAACGCTACTAACAATTCTTCTGAAGAGGGTACAAATGTTAATGATAAACCTTGCATATCTAAAGCAGTCATGTAATCTCCAACTAGCCAATGAGCAATCGATTTACTCTTTTGTTCTAAATTTTCACCGACATATTTTGCGGCAATATTAAGTTCAGATAGAGGTGTTGCGCCCATGCCATTTACCATTACAATGAGCTCATCTGATTCAACTTCTGTTAGCAAAACTTGTATTAATCGCTCTACAATTTGATTCACAGGTTCAACCTTTTCTCTAGACAATCCTTTTTCACCATGTATACCCACGCCGATTTCCATCTCATCTTCTTCAATATCAAATCCATACTGTCCAGTAGTTGGAACCATAGGTGCTGTTAATGCCATACCGATACTTTTTATTTTAGGTAATAAATCTTCTACTTTATCTTTAATCTCTGTTAGCGATAGCCCTTTTTCTGCCAAATATCCTGCATATTTATGAACAATCACTGTGCCAGCTATACCTCGACGTTGTGCTTCGTCTTCCACTGCAATATCATCTTTTACGATGACAGTTGCTACTTGAATGTCTTCCATTTCTGCCATTTCTTGCGCCATCTCAAAGTTCATAACATCACCAGCATAGTTTTTTACTATTAGTAATACACCATCACCATTATCAACAGCTTTTATGGCACTAAGAATCTTATCTGGCGTCGGTGAAGTAAATACTTCTCCACAAACTGCGGCGTCTAACATACCTTTGGCAACATACCCCGCATGAGCTGGTTCGTGGCCACTCCCGCCACCAGAAACCAAAGAAACTCCTTGTTCTTTTTTATTTTTTCTAACTACGACTGTGTCTGAAATAATTTCTATTTGCTTATTTGTTTTTGAAAGCCCGTCCAACATATCATTCAAAAAATTCGTTTTTTGTTTAATTAATTTTTTCATAATAACGACCTCCTATTTAAACTATTCAGTTATAGTATACCCCACACACAAATGCAAACGCTAACATATGAATGCGAATTTTATTTGTACGTGAGAAATTGAGACATTATTCACATTTTCTAAAACCGATTTATAGTAGCAATACACTGTTAGCAAAGATGAGTAATCGCAAAAAAAAGCACGAGATATAAATATATCTCATGCTTCTTATCTTTGGCTTTTTCTATTTTATAAACAATACGTAAAGTAGAAATTTTATAATTTACATACTTTTCGCACTAAAACAAATTATACTGATTTCGTTTTATACATTAAGTATAAGAAATAAGGCGCGCCTATTATAGCAACTACAATACCTGCCGGAACACCTGATGGTTGTAGTATCACTTGTCCAATAGTATCTGCTAGCACAAGCAAAAAAGCACCTATCAATATTGAAATCGGTAAGAACATTTGATGCCTTGGACCAACAATCGACTTAGCAATATGTGGTCCTAACAAACCAATAAATCCGATTGCCCCTGCTACAGAAACAGCCGCAGATGATAGCACAACTGCAACTAATAATAAGACGATACGTTCTCGGCCTATCTTGACACCAACACCTTGAGCAATATACTGATGTGTATTTAATAAATTTAAGACGTTTGCTTTAAATAATAAGAATGGTATTAATACGATTATCCATGGTAAAAAGGCGATTACAAACGCCCATTCATCACCCCAGATATTGCCAGCAAGCCAAGAAGCTATGAATTCTGATTGGTCTTCGTCAAATGTGGACATTAGTGTTAATGAACCACCACTAAGTGCAGTAGACATCCCCACACCTACAAGTACCATACTCGCTGGAGTAATACCTTCTCCTTTATTATAACTAAACGAGAAAATAATAAGCGCTGTTAAAACGCCACCTATCATACTAATAAATGGTAAAACATACACAAAATTACTTGCGTCTACCTGGCCTACCACTATAAACAAAGCAATTACAAATCCGCTTCCGGCATTAATACCTAATATACCAGGCTCTGCCAGTGGGTTTTTCGTTACACTTTGTATGACTGCACCACTCATGGCTAAAGCAGCACCAGCTAATATTGTAATAATCATACGCGGCAATCTAAATTCCATCAATATCAATGTATCTGTATATTCACCCTGGCCAATCAACGTTTTGAAAAATGCCTCGACAGACATTTTATATTCTCCTGAAGTAATACTCCATGCACACGCTAGCAAGACTAGAATCGAGAGTATAATCATCGTAAGCCACTGTTTATATCTTAACTTTGGATCTATCATGAGAAGCGACCTCCTCTTTTAACTAAATACAAGAAGTAAGGTACACCAATAAAGGAAATGATAGCTCCCACTGGGGCTTCTCCTAACATACGTGCAATCGTATCTGCTACTAGTAATAGCAAACCACCGACTACAGCAGTCAAAGGTATCACTCTAGCATAATCCGTCCCCACTAAGTATCTCACTATATGGGGCACCATTAGGCCGACAAAAGCAATTTGACCTACCATTGCAACTGCAATACCAGCTAAAATCATAGATAATATCAGTGAAATAGCTCGCGTGAAAGCCACATTTTGGCCTAAACCTTTAGCTAATGTTTCGCCTAAATTTAAAATTGTTAATTGCTTACTCATTGAAATGATGATAACAAGTGCAATGATGATAAATGGTGCTGCCCAAACTAATTGATTCCAAGTTGTACCAGATACCCCACCTGCACTCCAAAATGTTAAACTTTGGTTTAATCTAAATAATAACGCCACACCTTGGCTTAATGCTGTTAGTAATGCACTGACAGCAGCACCTGCCAAAATAATTCTCATCGGGTTGAATCCATCACTTCTTGATCTTCCAATCATTAATACGATAAACCCGCCCATCAACGCACCTATAAAACCAGCAAACATCATCACTAAAAAAGGAGCAGTAGGATAAAATGCAAACGTAAGCGCTAGCATAAATGAGGCCCCCGAGTTTAAGCCTATTAAACTTGGATCAGCCAAACCATTTTTAGTCACACCTTGAATGACAGCACCTGAAGTACCTAGCGCAACGCCTACTAATATTGCACCGATATCTCTTGGTATACGTATTTCACTGATAATATTATGTTGTTGATTTTTAGAATCATAATTAAACACTGCTTCAAAAATTGTGCCTAAATGAATTTTAGCATCACCAAATAATATTGAGATGATTAGTGCGCCAATTAATAATAATACAGCTATGATAAAAGTTGCTGTAAAACTTAATTTCCCTTTTCTCTTAGTAGTCATAATTTACCCCTAAACTTGTGAATAGCTCTTTCTGCATAAATCATACGTCACTAGCATTGGTTTGCCAGTTCTTGGGTCTGTACTAATTTCAACATCAATATTGAATACTTTTTCTAATATGTCTTTGGTTAATACTTCTTCAGTGTCACCATTTGCGATAATATCGCCGTTCTTCATAGTGATTAAATGATCAGAAAAACGAACAGCTTGGTTAATATCATGCAATACCATAATAATCGTGCAACCTTGTTCTTTATTAAGCTGTGTAATTAATTCTAATATTTCTAACTGATGGGAGATGTCTAAATATGTTGTTGGTTCATCTAAGAATATAATATCTGTACGTTGAGCTAACGCCATTGCAATCCATACACGTTGTCGTTGGCCTCCACTTAAATCGTTTATCGGCCGTAATTTAAAATCATAAGTACCTGTAACACGCATTGCCCAATCGATTTCTTTTTTATCTTCAGCAGATAGACGTCCAAAACCTTTTTGATGCGGAAAACGACCATATGATACTAATTCACCAACTGTAAGGCCATCTGCAACCTCTGGAGATTGAGGTAAAATTGCAATTTTTTTAGCGATCTCTTTCGTAGATTGTGAGTGTATATTTTCGTTATCTAATTTAATTTCTCCGCCTTTTATTGGTAGGAGTCGAGATAACGCTTTAAGTAATGTCGACTTGCCACAACCGTTTGGTCCTATAATAGAGGTAATCTTGCCATCGGGTATATTAACATCTAAATTATCCACAATGACATTTTCTCCATAACCTATAGTGACCTGTTCTCCTTTTAAGCGATTCATAATTCCCCTTCTTCCTATATTAATAAGCATAACATCGTGTATTTTCCCAATTAATTTATATTATTTCATGTTGAATTTTCTATTTACTTTAAGTAAATGATAATCATTATCATAGATGATATTATATCATTTTTTACACCTAATGACTATTAATTATTTTTAACAGACCCTCATATTTCGTTATATTTACAGGCTTTTAGTTAAAAAATAATATTTTCAACTTATGACATTCTCTATTATTTGATCAATTTTTCGCTATAATAAAAGCCTAATTTATGATGGAAATTTTCCAAATAAATTAGGCTTACTTTATTATTTAATTTTTAGTTTTTTATGTTAATGTTCATCGATTAAAAAACCATTACCGTATACATCACGTACGTCATGAATAACTAAAAATGCGTTATCATCAATTTTTCTTATCAAACGTTTTGCTTTTGTTACTTGTGTTTTAGTGATAACAACATATAAAACGTCTTTATCTTCTTTTGAGAAATAACCACGTCCATTTAAAATAGTAAGCCCACGCCCTACTTGTTCATCAATAACTTTAGCAATTTCATCAGGCTTGCTTGAAATAATTGTCATTGCTTTCTTTGTATTTAAACCTTCAATTACGTAATCCATTACTTTTGTACCAATATATAATGAAATCACAGTGACCAATGCACTAGAAACTGGAATAACAGTCAGCGATATAGCTACAACAATTAAATCGAAGAATAGTAATGCGTAGGGCGTACTCACGTCTAAGTATTTATTAGCGATTCGAGCTAATATTGTAGTCCCCGCTGTAGTACCACCTGCAAGCACGATGACACCGATACCTAGTCCCACACAAAGACCACCAAATACTGCATTAACTAATATATTGCCCGTTTTAATTTCCCAACTTCCAGTTAATTCTAAAAAGATAGAAATTAAAATCGTTGCGACAATCGTTAAATACATACTTCGTTTACTTAAAAATTTATAACCTACCCCAATTAAAATGGCGTTAAATACAAAGTTTGTAATACCTGGAGAAATGTGAAAAGCATAGTAGAGTACGATTGCTATACCAGTCACGCCTCCCTCACCTAAATCAGCAGATATAATAAAGGTATTCACCCCAGCTGAAAAAATGAACGACCCAAAAATAACTAATATTAAATCTCGTACTGTTTTATTCACCCACAGGACCCCCTTGATTTTGCTCTAATCAATTGAATGTTAGCAAATTATCGGAAATACTACAACATGAATGTAAAGAAAATCCTTTCTATAATAAATTTAATTTGTATTGTAATGCCTTTATATAAAATTAAAATTTATTAATTTTCAAAAATTCTGAAATTTCTGTTTACTTATTAATTCTTCTTTGCTATAATAAAATTTATCTTCTTATTGATAGCCAATAAGAAGCCATCTCCTTTGTGTTGTTTATAGTAACAAACAAAACAATTTTTGCTCGAGTATATACTTAGTACCTAGTCCTTACTATTTATATACAGTTAATTCATTTCCCGTAAAAGCCAAGTAATGATGAATGTGTCTCCTCACTTCAATTACTTGGCTTAATTTTTTGCATTTTATAATTATAATGGTTCATGGATACGAACATAATTTGTAGCAAACTGTAACGTTATATCTATAAGGAACAAAAAAACTAGATATTCAAAAGCGTGCACAAACACTTTTAAACATCTAGTCATTTAATATATTTCAATCAAAAATAATTATACAATTCATTTATAACTTACCAAGCAAATAGTCCAACAAATCCTGCAGTCATCAATGATACTAAAATACCTGCAAGTAATAATATCGGTACATATTGAGATACAAAATCTGATGTTTTCTTATCTACAATTCCTTTTAATGTACCTACAATCATACCAATTGTTGAAAAGTTCGCAAATGAAATTAAGAATGTTGTAATGACTGCACGTCTATGTGGTGAATAAGATTCAACAACATCTTTAATCTGACCCATAACAACAAATTCATTAGTAACAATTTTTTTGGCCATCTGTTGCGCAACAATCCAAGCTTCGTCCCATGGTAAACCAAGTAACAGCGCAAATGGATACATAAACGCACCAAGTATTTGATCTAAGCCAAAACTGCCCTTAATGCCTGCCCAACTACCAATGACACTTGTAAGTAAATTAATTAATCGATCAATTAAATCAGATAGTGCGACGAAACTAATAACAAACGCTACAATTATTAAGATTAATTTACCTGCATTTAATACTGAGTCACCTAAGAATGAGAAGAACGGTTGACGCTCTAATTCATTACTTTGAATAGTGTAAATAATATCTTCCTTTTCTTCTACTGTAACTGGATTTAATATGGATGAAATAATAATAGCATTAATTATATTTAATGGAATAGCAGTTAATACTAAATCACCCGGGACCATAGAAACATATGCGCCTACAATAGCGCCAGATACAGAACTCATAGACATCATCGCTACCGTTAAAACACGAGTTTCTTTCATACGTTTTAATTGTTCATTTGAAACTGCTAATGCTTCCGTATTACCCAAGAACATCATTTCAATACCAAAGAATGACTCGAACTTCGGTTGGCGTGTGATTTTTGCTAATACCCAACCAATGCCACCAATCACTTTAGGTAAAATATTGAAATACATTAAAATGTCAAATAACGGAACAACTAATAATATTGGGAACAGTGCACTTACTGCCATGTCCATTGCACCTGGTTTTACCCAGCTAGAAAAAGCAAAGCCTGTACCTGCATGTGCTGAATCAATTACCCAAGAAATACCATTAGCTAATGTTTGTACCGCAGTTTTTCCCCACGGAAAATACATAAAGAACCAAGCTAAAAATAAGTTTAAAACAACCAATATTGCAATTGATTTCCATTGAATATCCTTTTTGCTTCGAGAGAATAATACTGCGATCCCTAAAAACACAAACAATCCAATTATGTTAATCACTAAAAACATAATACACCCACCATTTCTTATTAAAATCATTGATAACAATGAATTTTTGAAAGTAATTATGTAGCTATGTATTCAGAAGAATAAAGGTAAATGCATATTGCTGACATAAACAAACTTGCGTTCGTAGACAACATTAAACCATGCATTTACCTTAATTATTCCTAATCCCTAGTTTTGTTAATTCATTTTTGTTAATAATTTATACTTTCTCAAAACACTGTTTATTAATAATTCACAATAATTATAGCATGCATGTACTTTATATAAAATAACAATTTTATTGTTCGATAAACGTCACTTTTTGTACACAATCTAAGCTTAAATATTCGTATCCTACTATGAAAACGCCTACAAATCCATAGTCATCATTTACTTTTTACTCTTTTTCTTACTTCGTCAAATTTTGTGTGCTTACAAATTGTTGGTATTTCTTATGATTCATAATCAATTCTTGATGTGTACCTTTGCCAGTTACTTTACCAGCATCAACAAAAATAATTTGTTCTGCTTTCTTAATAGTAGATAATCTATGTGCGATAACTACAGTTGTACGATTTTCCATCAATTCTTCTAGCGCATCTTGGATCTTTCTTTCACTTTCACTATCTAAATTAGCTGTAGCTTCATCTAATAATAAAATGTCTGGGTTTTTCACAAAGCTACGGGCTATATCAATACGTTGTCGTTGCCCACCCGATAATTTCAATCCTCGTTCGCCAACCATGGTATCGTAACCATCTTCAAATTGTTCAATAAATTCGTGACAGTTAGCCAATTTCGCAAAATGAATCAGTTCTTCTTCACTTACTTCGCGATTAATACCATATAATATGTTGTCTCTAATCGTACCATTCATCATTGAATTTGATTGCATCACGTAGCCAATTTTGGTACGCCATTCACCTAACTCAATATCATAAATGGAGTCACCACCATATTTGATATCACCCCGGTCAATATCATACATCCGCTCAATAATATTAAAAATAGTACTCTTTCCTGAGCCTGAAGGTCCAACAAATGCAGTTACTTTACTCTGCGGTATTTCAAAATTAACGTCGCTCAGTATTGGCTTAACACCATATTTAAAGTCAACATTTTCAAATACTAAGCTACCATCAGTAATCATGTTTTTTTGTTCTAAGTAAAATGCTTCCGTTGGTTCTTCCATAATTTCATAAATACGACCACTTGCACCCACAGCTTTTTTGTAATCTGTAACAAGTGTTGAGAGATTGATGAGCGGCGTTGTTAGTTGAATAACATAGATAATCATAGCAATCAATGTACCTGCTGTGATAGCACCTGTTGAAATTCTAATGGCACCAAAACCTAATATAATAGCGATTGTAAGTAACATAATCACACCTGAAATAGGCTGTATTACGGCAGTGATTTTAGCTTGTTTTAGTCCTAAAAAGTAAATTTCTTTTAAGTTTTTATGTGCATTATTTAGTTCTAAGTCTTCCGTATGCGAAACTTTCACTAAACGCATTTCAGTTAAAACACGGCCCAACAGACCACTAAAATTAGCGATTTCAGTTTGTGTTTTTTTAGAAATCTTTTCCATGACTTTGCCTAAAGGGAACATGATTAACACAAAAATTGGAATAGTTATGAATGTCACTAACGTCATTTTCCAATCCAAAATAAATAACATGACCAATGAACCTAAAAGCGTTAATACGGATGGTAATAAATTAGGAAGTTTTTGAGAAATAAATTCGTTGATAACTTTCGTATCATCCGTCAGTCGACTCATCAATTGTCCACTTTCGTTTTGGTCAAAAAACGGCATTTTTAAATGTATAATATGCTGCCATAATACAGATCTAATCGCGTATATAACCTTTTCCCCAATTTTACTTAACAGATATAATCCAATACCGCTAAGTAGCGCATTAAGAATAAATATTAAAATAAAACTTGCGATAAACATCCAATTCATATTCTCAAAGGAAAACTTATCTACAAATTTTCCTGTGAAAAGTGGTACTAAAAGTCCAGTAACACTACCCAATGAAGAAATAAATACAGCAATAATGATAAGGCCAATGGGCCATGATAGTTTTTTAAATAAATAGAATAATGGATTTTCTTGCTTCATATTTTTACCTCTTCTATCCCTATATTTTTTATGTTTTTAAGCTAATGCTAAAAATAAATATGAGCAGAATAACATTATAATAGCTAGTGACTTAAATTCCAAGTAAACACAATTTTATTTTTTACAATTATTTTTGACAATACAATAATTGCATTGGTTTTATGAATGTATTTTATTTAAACTTTACAATATGCTAAAATATTTCTATTGCAATAAAACTCAAAATATTAAGAGGGAATGTAATTATGAGAAAGTTAATTTTGACATTTATAACTGTACTCTTCGTTGGTACAATTATAACACCATTTGCTGAAGCTGAAACTATTACACCTACACAAGCAGCAAATCAATATGGTTATAATGTATCTGAGGCTTACCAACCTGAAGGTGCAGTAAATGTTGCACAAACGGGCCAATTACTTTATCAATACGATATGAATAAGAAATGGTACCCTGCTTCAATGACCAAGTTGATGACAATGTATCTTACACTTGATGCGGTTAACAAAGGCGAGTTGTCTTTAGATGATAAAGTGAAAATTACAGATACACACTATCGGATGTCTACCCTACCAGAATTGAGCAACACTAAATTGTATTCAGGCGAAACATACACAATTAAGGAATTGCTCCAAATTACAGTATCAAACTCAAGTAATGCAGCTGCACTCATTTTAGGAAAAGAAGTCTCGGGCAACCTTTCGGACTTTACCGATAAAATGAATGAAAAAGCAAAAGCATTAGGAATGAAAAACACGCATTTTGTAAATCCAACAGGTGCAGAAAATCAGCAACTCCGTGATTTCGTACCTAAAAAATACAAAAATGAAAACGATAATACGTCAACTGCCAAAGACTTCGGTATACTTTCGCAACGTGCAGTTCAAGACACGCCGAAAATATTAGATTTCACTAAGCAACTTGCACCTACACAACACGGCGTGACATATTACACTTTCAATCATTCACTAGAAGGCGCTGATATGAGTTTAGAAGGTACTGACGGTTTAAAAACGGGTTCAAGCGATGTTGCTGACTATAACCATACTATAACAACGAAGCGTAATGGTTTTAGAATTAACCAAGCTATTATGGGAGCTGGCAATTACGATAGTCTTGGTGGTGAAAAGCAACGTAATATGATAGGCAATGCTTTAATGAACATGTCTTTCGATCAATATAAATATGAAAAGATATTGTCAAAAGGTGAACAAAAGATTAATGGGAAAACATACTTTGTAGAAAAAGATCTCTATGATGTATTACCAAAAGATTTTGATAAAAAAGATTATAAAGTTGTAATTGAAGATAATAAAGTACATATTGAGTATGATCGTGAATTTATTAGTGATAAATATGGTCCACCTTCAGTTGATGTCAATAAACCACTTGTTCATCAAGCTACTACAGTTGTGAAATCATCATGGGATGAGCACCCTATATTAACTTTATTAGGTATGGTCCTAATTATTGCAGCAATTGCAATCATTATCTATCTAATCATTGATTTGATAAGAAAAAAATCAAATAAAAAGAAATAATAATCATGCAAGTGATTGTGCCATTGTTAAATCCTGCTCTTGTTCAAATGGAATAATGCACATAAAAATAGCGTTAATATAACTACTTCTGGAAAGTAGACAACTAGATGTTAACTGCTCAAACAAATTGAGGGTGTAAAAGCGAAATCGAATTTTTGATTTTGTTTTCACACCCTCTTTTTTAATAACCAAACTAAATGAGTCAGGTAGATAAATAAATTTCAGTTGAAATGGTGATTCCTAATTCCAGCCGCTTCTTTGTATACCTTTTAAACAGTTAATACTAAATACACGTCTTAATCCTTAACCAACAATAACAAAAAGAAGCTAAGTTACATCAATGGGAATCAACCCAGAATTTCTGTAACTTAGCTTCTCAAATCAATTCACAGTAAATAATTTATAACATAGCAAAACTATTTTTCATTATCACCATAAAGTTCTTTTTTAATTTTAGTCGTAGAGATACCTTCAGTACGATTTAGATAAATTACTTCACACTTATCTTTTAAGAAGTCGAATTCGCCTTCCCAATCATGACCCATAACAAATGTGTCTATCTCATAACGGTCTACATCGATTTCTTTTTGTCCCCAACCACTTTCTGGGATTACAAGGTCGACATATCTAATTGATTCTAACATCATTTTTCTTTGTTCATAGTTATAATAAGATTTTTTATTCTTAACACGATTAAATTCATCTGTTGAGAGGGCAACGACTAGATAATCGCCCATTTCTCTTGCTCTTCTTAATAATTCAATATGGCCATAATGTAATAAATCATATGTTCCATAAGTAATAACTCGTTTCATAAGCATATGCTCCTTAACAAAATATTAATTTAAATTTTACATTTTTAAAAATTATAGCATATTAAATGTTAGTTTACGAATTCTGATAATTTTCATCTTTTTAAAACTTGCTTTAATTTCATTTTACTTCTAAATTTTGCACGTTTCGGTAGCACTTCTACTTTAAAACGATAGTAATTTGGTCTTCCAATACCTACGCTCAACAATGCATTTCTCCACTGATAATATAATGTCTTATTCCATTTTACACTACCTTGTTCAATCACTTTTATTATTCTAAATAATGCTTCGCCAGCGTAATCTGTTTTTTGCATTTCATTAATATATGAAATAACATTATCTAACATTTGTTGTGTAACAATTTTATGCTCTACGAGGTAAGCTTGGATTAGATAACTTACAATTAGCTCATCCATACGATAACTATAATAAACTCTTGCTTCTCTTAGTAATAATGTATCCATTACACGCGCTCTTACTTTTTCTGCATCACGCATATAAGATTCAAATTGATTTGCAAGTTGATCGGTTATTGATCCAACTTGTTCATTATAACCATATACGATATCTGGTAACAGTTGAATATCACGAGCCTTCTTGTATGCTTGAATTATAAAAGTATGTTCTTCACAAAAAACAACATCTTCATCGAACCGTAAATCAGCAAATTTTGCGCTAAACATTTTGGCGCCAGGGCCAATTGATTGCATCATTTCAGGACATTGAGCCATATTTACAGTATCTAATTTTTTGATTGATTCATGAGAATAAATAGTTTGCCAATCTCCATTGTTTTCTCTAGCAATTTGTCCGATAACAATATCTACATTTTCATTGCTTTGGTAATAGTCAGCCATAAAATCAATTCTACTAGGTAAAAACTCATCGTCAGCGTCTAAAAACATAAACACATCACCTGACATATTAGCAATACCAACATTCCTGCTGGCTGCTGCACCTTGATTTTCTTGGTTTATAATTATTATATTTTTATATTCTTTTTGCAATTGTTCTAATACAAACTTACTATCGTCTACGGAACCATCATTAATGCATATAATTTCATAATTCTGCTTTGTATCAATCGAGGCAATTGCTCTACGAATTGTTTTTGCTGCATTATACACAGGAATGATTATTGAAATTTTCATTTTTCCACCATCTTTTCAATTTCATTAATAATATTCGTCAAACTATTTTTTGTATTATATTCATGCCACGCTTCAAACAATGTAGCTGGTGCGAAGTTATTTTCTTGTAACTTATGCATTAACTCATCCTCACTATATGCTTTATATATCTCTGGTATTTTTTCATAAAATGCATTCAATCCACGGGCAAGATTATAATCCGCTTCATCATAGACATAAAAGATTGTAGGTTTCTTTAATATGCTCGCTTCAATTGCTAGTGAACTGTAATCACTAATAATTACGTCTGCTAATATCATTAATGATTGCAAGTTAATTGTCGTCTGCTGCTCTGTGGCAATCGAAGGATGTAATTTGCTCAATAAAGTATACTCTGGCAACTCTGTTTCAAATTTCTGTTTATCTATCTGACGGTTAGCCTGCTTGTGTTCCCGATAAGTAGGTACATAAACAGCTACCTTACCATTTATCCCATATTGTTGTTTCAATTCTTGTTGTCTTTGTTCAACGTTCAATCTCGTATATGGCACCAATCTCGGCAATCCGGTTCTTAAAAACTGTTTTTCATTTGCTCCAAAAGATTCTTTAAAGCAGTTAGCCATGGGTTCGCCACCAATAATATACTTATCTGTTGCGTCGTAAACTTTTTTATATTGTTGAACTATTTTATTATTTGATAAGTCAACTTGTCTATCTGTAAACCCGAAATTTTTCAATGCACCTGCTGCGTGCCATGTTTGTAACACCGTTTGCTGTTTTTTCTTCTTGAATCCACCCATTATCAGATAATAAGTGTCTATCACAATCACCTTTGCGCTACTTAATGCCTTGATATGCTTAAACACTTGTTTATTTCCTGCAGGTAAATATATTATATGCTCTATATGTTCGATATATTTACGATTTTGTTCTGTACCAATAACTGTCAGTTTATATCCTTTACGGTTTAACGCTTCAATAATAGGTAACACATCTTCAGCAAAAGTCATCATCACAACAATATGGTCACTTTTGACTTTTTTCTTACGATATATCATATTTAACAAGCTAATAATAATGATATAAAGCTTTTTTATAATTTGTCTCAATACATTTCACCGCCGTTATTTATTAACTACTTTAGCTTATATTATATCTATCCTACAGAAAAAATTATAGAAAAACCCTTTTATGTGTGTGAGCATAAATACATTTTAAAAATGGATTTAACTTTCCTACATGAACTCACATAATTTTAAAATTTATACTTTCTAGCTAAACTTTTATGCTATTTAGGTATCGTAACAGTTCTCTGACAAAATATTAAATATAAATAGCAAACGAATTTACACCTTTTAATATTAGATGAAAATAAAAAACGGGAATAGCCACAGAAACCATTTTGGTAAAATTGATTTCTGTCCTACTCCCAATACAAAACTACTCAATCATAGTCATATTCCAATAATTTTTATTACATAAAGTCTGCAAAGTGGTCTCTATAACGCATATGCATAATTGAACCTACTATAAACAAGAACAATATGATTAATAAATTATACAATGTTAGTTCCCAATGTGTTATAAAATACCACTCTTTATGTAACACAGCAGAACGATATGCTTCAGCTAAGTAATAAATTGGATTTAATTTCATTACTTCTTTTACAATGCCTTCTGGCGGTACAATTAAAATAGATGATGCAAAGAATACCATTCTCATAAGCGCTTGAATTGCCTGTTGCGTATCTTTTACAAGTACTCCTAACGTTGACGTAAACAACGCTATTGCAGTTGTTAATATTAATGCAAATGGTACATACAAGAAAAGTTGCAATGTGTATACCGTTGGATAGTAACCTGCCAACATACATAATAAAATAACTACAATAAGCAATGCAAGATGACCGTAAAACCTACTCATTACGATGTAAGAAGGTATAATTGATAACGGAAAATTCATCTTCGCTACTTGATTATACTTTGTTGCTATTGATTTAGTACCTTCCAAGATACCTTGGTTAACAAAGAACCACATGCTAATACCGACGAGTAACCAGTATATAAATGGCACGCCATCTATAGGGTCATTACTTCTAATACCAAGACCAAATACAAACCAATAAACCATAATTTGCATAGCTGGATTAATTAATTCCCAAGCCATACCTAGATAATTATTTGTATTAGAAATCTTCACTTGGAACTGTGCTAGTCTCTGTATTAAATAGAAATTTTTAAAATGCTCTCTAAATACTACCCACACTGCATTCATTTAAATAAACCACACTTTCAATCGATTTGCTTATCACAATTTACTTATGACGCTATTGTATTCAATTTCAATATACGCTTTGTTAACTATCATAACAACTTTCAGTTACTTTCGAAAATAGTTATTTAAAAAGTGTTAAAAAGTTAAATCTTTTATATATTGAGTAATAGTTGATATAAGTCTAAATAAAAGCTATCGCACTTTATATTTTTGTAATTTTGGCGTTATAGTTGATTTTATAATTTTTATTCAGTAAAATTTAACAACTGTACAAGCATTAATTCCGTTAAATTATACTCACTTACTTTACAATAGGTTTATAAATTTAACAACTAATATAATGTATAATATAATAGTATTATCTGTAAACAAGGAAGGTAAAATTATGAATGTATCCGTTAACATTGAAAATGTAACTAAAGAATATCGTATTTATCGTAATAACAAGGAACGTTTAAAGGATGTCTTACTCCCTTTCCATAAAAACAAAACATTTTATGCCTTAGATAACTTGTCCTTAAAAGCATATAAGGGCGACGTAATTGGATTAGTCGGCATCAACGGTTCAGGAAAATCCACCTTAAGTAATATGATTGGTGGATCATTGTCTCCTACTGATGGTGGTATTAAGCGCGATGGTGAAGTAAGCGTTATTGCAATTAGCGCAGGGCTAAATGGACAACTAACAGGCATAGAAAATATTGAATTTAAAATGTTATGCATGGGATTCACTAGAAAACAAATCAAAGAATTAACACCTGAAGTTATTGAATTCAGTGAATTAGGAGAATTCATATACCAACCTGTAAAAAAATATTCTAGTGGTATGCGCGCTAAATTAGGCTTCTCAATTAATATTACAACCAACCCTGATATCCTTGTTATTGACGAAGCTTTATCTGTGGGTGACCAAACTTTTGCCCAAAAATGTTTGGATAAAATTTTTGAATACAAAGAACAAGGTAAAACTATTTTCTTTGTAAGTCATAATATGAAACAAGTACGAGAATTCTGTACTAAAATTGCTTGGATAGAAGCTGGCAAACTAAAGCAATTCGGCGAATTAGACGAAGTCTTACCTGAATATGAAAAATTCTTAAATGACTTTAAAAAACGTTCTAAAGCAGAACAAAAGAAATTCAGAAGCGACTTAGACAATTCAAGATTCGTTGTAAAATAATATAAAACGTGATAAATACCCTAGCATTGATCTCATATTCAATGCTAGGGCTTTTTATATTTTATAGACTTTTGAATCAATGAATTACAAACAAAGCACTTTTCAAAGTAAAATAAAAGCGTTAACATATATTTATGTGACTATAATAATAAATATTATTTAGCAAATGGGGTGAATATCATAGAAAAAAATAATAAAACCCAGGCATTCGCTAATTTAGTTCGTGCTTATAGAAAAACTTATATCGGCAAGGGTCCAGAGACTGTTAAAGTTTTCTTTAAAGACAATTGGGCCGTAGTTCACATGACCGGTAGTTTAAGCAAAGTTGAAAATCTTTATTTGCGTAATAAAGATTTAGAGAGTATGCTTAAATATGGAAGGACTGAAGAAGTAAAAGCATTATATAAACAAAGTCCACCAACCGAAATGGAAGAACTTGTCGGAGCAAAATTCGTTAAACTATTTACCGACCTCTCTTTAGAAGACGACGAAGTTGTTTCTGTATTTGTTTTCGATCAAAATATTGAATAGATTTTAAAAACTAACTATATCATTATCATTTATAATTTTACTTCAACTTTTTTATAAGTTACTCATGCATACAATGTATTGTGTAAATATTAAAAAGTTATATATTAAAGGGATTGTCAAAAAGTACTTGGTGCTGTATTTGTTACTCCCCTCACTGAACGTATTAACATTCAAGGAGGTGGTTTATACAAATCCATCAAGTACTTTTTTTGGTTCAATTTAAAATGAATCAATCAACGTAATAAGCGCTTTTCATCATAGAAATAACTCAATAAAAAAATATTAGGAGTGTATATTATGAAAATTGTAGCATTATTCCCAGAATATATAGAAGGACAAGAAAACCAATTATTAAACACTGAGAAAGCCATCGGTTTAATTCCCTTTTTAGAAGAAAAAGGACATGAACTTGTTATATTAACAGATAATAACGCAGACTTAGACAAGCATTTATCAGATATGGACGTTGTAATTAGCGCGCCCTTCTATCCAGCATACATGACAAAAGAACGTATAGAAAAATCACCAAACTTAAAATTAGCGATTACTGCTGGTGTAGGTTCTGATCATGTAGATTTACAAGCTGCCAGTGAAAACAATATCGGCGTAGTTGAAGTAACTGGTAGTAATACCGTTAGTGTAGCTGAACATGCAGTTATGGACCTTCTCATTTTGTTACGTAACTACGAAGAAGGACATCGCCAGTCTGTTAACGGTGAGTGGAACTTATCTAAAGTTGGGAACCACGCACACGAATTACAAAATAAAACAATAGGTATTTTCGGTTTTGGTAGAATTGGTCAACTTGTCGCTGAAAGACTTGCACCATTTAACGTCAAAATTCAACATTATGATCCAATCAACCAAAAAGACAACAAATATTCTAATTTTGTTAATTTTGATGAACTTGTTTCTACTAGCGATGCAATTACAATACATGCACCTCTAACACCAGATACAGATAATTTATTTGATTATAATGTATTAAGCCGTATGAAAGTTGGTAGTTATCTAGTAAATACTGCACGCGGTAAGATTGTTAATACAAATGATTTAGTAGAACTTTTAACTGCAAAACACATTCAAGGATATGCTGGAGATGTATGGTATCCACAGCCAGCACCAGCTGATCATTCATGGAGAACTATGCCTAGAAATGCAATGACAGTGCATTATTCTGGTATGACTTTAGAAGCACAAGAACGTATTGAAGAAGGCGTTAAAGATATTTTAAATCGCTTCTTTAACAGTGAACCGTTCCAAGATAAAGATGTAATTGTTTCTGGCGGTCAAATTTCAAGTGCTAGTTATAAGAGTAATAAAGGTAAGTAATTACTAATTAATATCAGATATATCAGAAATTCTAATTAATTGAAATGTATTAACTGAGATTAAATTAATATCCACACGTAACTCCCACACTTTAAAGATAATGTAAAACATTAATAACAATTAAATAAATTATATGTAATGTTTTACATGAGCATATGACAGAAAAGGCTGAGACAAACTTTAATTTTCTCAGCCTTAATCATTTTATAGGAAAAGATGAGAAAATATTTTTTAAATAAATTATATTTCTCTTCTAATCTCTTCTTCACTATTTTTTAAATTTAACTTTAGCTACTTTAAATAAAAATTTAGGTATCGATTTCATTCTTCCTATACGCTTCCAATCAATTAATAAGCGATAAATCCACTCTATGTTTAGTTTTCTAAATATTACAGGTGCTCTTTTTTTCGCGCCACTGAAGACTTCTATTGAGCCACCTACTCCCATCAAAACAGTTTGGTTAAATTGATTTGAGTAACGTTCTATCCATTGTTCTTGTCTTGGGTAACCCATACCAACAAACACATAATCCGGATCAAAAGAAGTAACTTGTTTTAATACCATTTCATCTGATAAATCAAAGAATCCATGGTGGTAATCAAAAATAATATTAGGGTATTTTTCAGTTAGTTTTTGTTGCGCTGTTTTAACAACATCTTTTTCAGCACCCAGTAGAAATACTTTTTGTTGATTTGCATTAGCAATTTTCAAGCACTCTTCCATCAATTCAATACCTGGTACTCTAGCTTTTAAAGGTGTATTAAGGATTCTCGCGGCTTTAACGACGCCAGTCCCATCTGGTACTACATAATCTGCACGGTTTATTAAATTTCTATAGTTCTCATTCTCCGTAGCAAAATCTACAATTTCAGGATTTGCAGTTACAATAAATAAATTTCTAGAAGTTGATGTTAAGAAAAATTGTTTAATATTGCCTTGCATTTCCTCTAGAGTAACGTTATCAAAATATACAGATAACACATTTACTTTATTTTCTTTGTTGCTTTCCGTCATGTTTTGGAATCTCCTAACTCATTTATAGCGCTTTATCATTATAGTTTATGCTTGTTATATTAACACATTATGATTCATCCATATAATATAAATAAGTACTAATCATCTTTATATTATAAATCTACATCCAAAGTCCAAATGCTTTATTTCAAAATTTACTTTATACTTAATATTGCGCTATGACTGTTTTTACTTTCTATAAAAGCGTTTATTGAAAATTAAAATCGAGGTTATATTATGTCATATTTACAATCATTTTTTAGCTCTGTAATACAACTCAATTTGTACTGGGTCGTGTTTATAGCTTTAATATATGTTTTGATTCATTCTTATCGCAACAAACCAATAAATCAAATTTTAGATATATACTTAAATTACATCCCCGTATTAACACATGAATTCGGACATATCTTATTTAATAAAATAAGTGGCGGCAAAGCTAAAGATTTGGTGATTGTTTCCTCACCTTCAGAACGTATCGAAACTTCTCAACAAGGTTTCGCTATTACTCAATCAAAATCACGCCTAGGACAAGCCATCACCACTTTTGGCGGATATATTATGCCACCACTAATGCTGTTTATCGGTTTTTGGGCACTAGATTCACAATACCCTAGTTTATTTATTGTGGCGTACTTAATCATTTTTATATATTTTTTAATATTGACTTCTAGAAAAGTATTGCCAATCATTATTGTGATATTGTTATTTGCTTTACTTTATTTCTTGTTTCAAAGCGATAATCAACTCATGATGTTTTACATTGTAGCAATCACTTATCATTTCATTCTAGGTGTACTTTTAGGCGAAGTTATCCAATCATCATGGACTATTTTTAAATTAACATTTTCACGTCAACCAACGACTTGGGATGGCTCAACACTGAAATCACTAACTTATATTCCAACATTTGTATTTAGTGTTATTTGGATAGCCATCAATCTATTTACTATTTATCAATTATTTCATGCCTATTTTACAACCTAAAACCTGGTTAGTTTGGTTACTGAAATAGTACAACAGTGTCATTGTATAAATGGTATGCAGATTATTTATGACAATGACATTGTTTTATAAATTCTTAATATATAGTCCTTTAAATTAAATGCATATCTATTCGCTTAAATTATAATGAAGCTTACTTAATATTTAAAAAATATAGAAATAATTCATCAAAGCAATTAAGTCTCTTTTGAAGGACAAGAGATTTAAAATATTTCGATTGATATACCACGGCTTTTGAGAAATGTGTTTTTTAACATTTCATCCTATAATTACTGTGAAATCCATTTGTTTATAATTGAAGTAGTGGGAATATTATATTTAACTACTAAATCAGTTCTAGATAGACTATTATTTATATTCGTATACAACTTTAAGTCTAAATTCATTTGAATATGTATTGTTTTGCTCTATAAGTAAAAGCAACTTTATTCCATACTTCTTAAATCTATAATAGTTAATCAATAACCTCTTAGGAGAACAATTTAATTTCAATTTTGGGGATTACTTTTTTAATACTATTTCCCTCTTCATATAAGCTGAAAGACTTTTGATAAATTTCAGGTAATAATGTTCTTTTGGTCATAAAAAAGCTCCCTTTAAAGTTTACATTTTTAAGTGTCTACTTTAAAGAGAGCATATAATTTATACGGATTAGTCTTTTTTAAGAATAAAATTTATATCCAAGCCACTAATATAAGTTTTATAATAACTCATTATCTGTAATTGATATTTCTAAATATAAGAAAAGTGAAGTTCCTACAAAACATTTCATAAGGTTAATAAAATCATTTTTGTTAATGCTAAATTCATTATTTACCATAACTTCATATGTTCCCCATCTATCTTTAAATATAAGCCCAGATTCATTAAATTCATTTTTCTTATAAAAATCTTTTCTTTTTTTTCTTTGTAAATAGTTTTCAAATGTCGGATCAACTATTTCTATATTTAGAATAATCGGGTTCATTCCATACTTTTCATTGATAAACTGTAAAATTTTACTTCCATAGCCCATAGATTGATATTTATCGTCTACAGCTAGATATTGAACATATGTTAAATTATTATATTGGATTAAATACGTGAAACCTATAAAATTATCATCGTCATAAATAGCTAATAAATTACCAATATCTTTTTCTAGTTTATATAAAATTAAATCCATAGGGAATCTTTCTACTTCTGGAAAAGAATTCTTAAGTAATGATTCTATATGTTTTAAATCACTCGAATCCTTATTAACATTTTTCTCTTGTAAACTCATATATTTATTCTCCTTTCTATACTATAAATTATACGCATTAGCTACAATAATTAAATAACATCGAAGTCAAAACGATATAATATTACTCATCAGTATATTGAAAAACATACTAACGGACGCTAAATCAGATAGTACAAATTCAAACTTTCGATTAATAAATAATTTATAAAGAACCCAAAACAGTCCTTTTCAATAAATATTTTCAACATTCAAGACACTATATAAATTTTTTAGCGTTCTTTCCATGTAATAAATAATACAAACCAAAAGTAATTAGAATAATAATCGCAAGGATTTTATACATCCCTGCATAACCTAAAATTGGGATTCCAAATCCTAATATATAAGGTCCTAATCCATTTCCTAAATCCATAAAAATCATAAATGTTGAAGTAGCTAACCCTACATTTTCTGGTTTAGCTTCACTGACAGCGATCGTTTGAGTGATTG
This sequence comes from Staphylococcus sp. 231237_7MaSpsaltlick, assembly GCF_043107035.1. Lineage (NCBI taxonomy): Bacteria > Bacillati > Bacillota > Bacilli > Caryophanales > Staphylococcaceae > Staphylococcus > Staphylococcus sp. 231237_7MaSpsaltlick. The sequence goes on along the minus strand of NZ_JBICNX010000005.1, from coordinate 143,961 downwards.
AAGAAATGTTACCAAAACCAAGCCCAATAAATAGTCCTGACAATAACATCATCCAGTCATCGCTACTGAAACTTAGTAAAAGTAACCCAACAAAAAAGAATATAAGAGCTGGATACATAATTTTATTTGCTCCATAAATGTCAGCAATTTTTCCTGTAAATGGTCTAGATGCTAATACTGAAACTGTATATATTATGAAGAAGAAGCTTGCCGCTTTTACCAAATCAATTTGGATTGCGTACAAATTAATATATGATACTATCCCTGAAAAAGAAAATGCACTCAAAAATATAATAAATCCAATTGGTATTGTTGATTTATTTATTAAGTTTTTTATAGATATTTCTTTCTTATTTTCGTTATAAGGAACTTTAATTAAAAATGACATAAATAAACTTAATATCGCAAAGATCAAACTGGCATAAAAAATATTCATTAAACTAGAATTCTGTGTTAAAGATATTCCAATAAATGGACCGAATCCTGTAGCCAGTGCAGTACTTAACGCAAAGTAGCTAATTCCTTCGCCTTTACGCGATTGAGGGATTACTAAGGCAACAATAGTACCTACTATCGTTGTAGTGATACCCGTAGAAAGCCCATGTAATAACCGAACAAACACTAAAAAATATTCGTCTAAGTTCACAAAATATAAAATTATTGATACTAAATAAATCACCATATTTAAAATGAATATTTTCTTCGTAATTTTAATAAATCCAGTGAGAACTCTACCAAGTAATGCACCTACTATGAATACACTTGCTATAAATCCCATCATTATACTAGACGAATTATATTCAGTTTGCGCATAATTAGTTATAGTAGAATTTAATAAAAAATACACGAGTATCAATAAAAAGTTTATGATAGAATATATCACAAAATCTTTCGACCATATTTTGCTGTTCATAATAACTCCTTTCTACATATGATAACTGTCACCATCATTTGGTATTAATACTTGAGATTCTAATCCTTTTTCATTTACAAATTGTTTTAATCTATTTCTAGATAAATTCCAATGAGTTACTGCTTCCATATGCACTACAATGATTTTTGAATTTGGTGCTTCTTTAGCTACTTGATATACATCATACTCGTTCATAATTAATGAGCTACCTTCATAAAATTGGTTGTCACCACCATTTACAATGATAACTTCAGGTTCATAGTGATTTATTACATTTTTAATCTTGCTATACCATACGGTATCTCCTGCAATATATAGTTTTTGTTCATTAGGGTGTTCAAAAATAACACCACAAACAGAACCAATAATTTCTAAAATTTCTCCTCTACCGTGCTCACCAGGCGTTTTTATTAGTTTAATGTCCTCAAATGTTGTATACTCGCTTAATATTTCTACATCTTTAAAGCCAACACCTTTAATTTCTTCTGCATCGTTTTCGTCTTGTACAAATACCTTGATATCTTTTGGTAAATGTTTTTGTGCCGTTTCATCAAAGTGGTCAATATGCAGATGTGTTAAAATAATTGCGTCAATATCTTTAATGATATCTTCTAGAGATATAGGTAAGTCCACAAGTGGATTTTCTAACTCTTCTCCAGGAGCGTTAGGAAAACTTGCAAAAGATCCTTTTTCCCCTAACATCGGATCAACTAAAAATTTTTTACCAGCATATTCAATTATACTTGTAGCGTTTCTTATATGTGTTATGTTCATAAATAATTCCTCCAAATTTTTGTATATATTCATTTTATTTGGAAGGTCTATTTGTTTAAATATAAATTTCAAAGAGTTTTTGGCTAAATACTTGAAAAATGAAAGTGAGTGACAAAAATGGACGAATTAGATAAAAAAATAATTAGCGAATTAAAAAATAACAGTAAAATTTCAATGAAGAATTTGGGAGCAAAAGTAAACCTAACTGGTCAAGCAACTACAAATAGAGTGAAAAAATTAGAAGATGACAACATTATTACTGGATATACTATTGATTTAAATCAAGAAGCATTAGACTGTAAAGTTCACGTATTCATTAATATCTATACACATAAAATATCGCATAATTCATATCTTGATTTTATTGAGAAAGAAAGCATTTTTGTAATGAATAACTATAAAGTTATCGGCGACCCATGTTATCTTTTGGAATGTCGTTTTCCAAATAGCGAATGCTTAAATTCATTTCTAGAACGATTAAATAAACACGCAAACTATAATGTTCTAATGGCGATATAAAACTTCATCTCAAAATTAAGCATGGTTTTTCACTATAATTAAAACTAAAATAATTAGTAAAATCATTATTCATAAAACTATTTTTTATGAACACAAACGACAATCATCAGAAATTTATATGACTAAGTAAAATGATATTTCACTATTCATATTGTTGTTTTTAAAATTCACAACAGTATAAATTAGCAAAGCATGTAGGGAAATTTTTTAGTCGTTAGATTATGTCCCTTTCATGTGTATTACTTCTTGTCATCACCAAATTTTCTTTTTTTGACTGTACTATTCAATAGAAACTAATTCAAATCTAGAAATGTTTTCATATAATTATTTCTTTTTTAATATTGACAGTTATTTATTTCAACTCCAGCGAAAACAACACTAACCTAAGAACAAAAGCATATCAATGGAATGCGCATATAAAAAATCTCACCAAATTTTTCATATTTAATGTCTACTTTGGTGGGATTATATAATCATTGGTAGTCTGAGCGCCTTCATAGACAAAACACTTCCGTATGATTCATTTTAAATGAATTCAACGAAAGTGTTTTATTTCATTCCCACTATTTGGGGTCAGTTCAACTATCATCTAAGGTTTGTCTATTTGTATAATTATTTTTTAATAGCAGTGATATTTTTGATCAAAGTTGGCTCTTTTATCATTTGATTTATTCAACATAATAAACACCAACACTGTTTAATATATATTATAATCTTTTTAGTGTAATATCGGCAGTTATTTTGGCCGACTCCTGCGAGATGATTACTAGTCGAAGACTTAATGCTAAGGCAGTGTCCGCGGAAACGTGCATAAAAAAACTGCCAACAAAGTCGGAGAATTTGTCGACAGTCTGAGCACCTTCATAAAATGAAGGTGCTTTTTTGAAAGTAGTATATGTCTAAGCTCAATTTGCATTATTATTTTTCTGCATAGATATGTGCAGCGTTATCATAACTCAATACCGTAACTTGGTCACCTTTTTTAACGATAATCACTTTGTTGGTATCATCTCTATTGATAATTTCTATTTGCTCGTCTATTAAAATTGCTTTACTTGATAAATAAATTAATAAGTCCGTTCTATCGCGTACCCTTTTAATTGTTACTATATCACCAGTTTCAAAAGATAATAGATTCGTTGTGTATAGTTCTTTATATTGATTTTCTCTTGGTATCACGCCCCCATGAGGACATGTTATTGGATAATCCAATAATTTATCTAAACGATCAACAAACAAATGAGATACTCTATGTTCCAGCACCTCTGCTTCTTGATGCACTTCTTCCCAATTATATTGCAAAATTTTTATTAAAAATAATTCCAACAAACGATGACGTTTAATTATATCTAATGTATAAGTTAAACCCGTTTCAGAAAGTTTTACACCTTTATAAGGTTTTGTTTCTACATAACCCGACTTTTCCAAACGATTAACCATTTCACTTACAGAAGGTGGTTTAATGTTTAAATATTGGGAAAGTGTTTTGTTTGAAACGAAAGAATGGTCACCATCATGCGTTAAAATTGCTTTTAAATAATCTTCCTTTTCTTCAGTTAGCATTATCTCACCTCTCAAGTCATTCACCTTATTGTATCACGAATCGACTTGACACGCTAAAAGTTCATGGTATATTATAAATGAAATTAGGTTAACCTAAAAATATTATTAAGGAGGATGAAGATGTTAGAAATTGAGAATTTAAATCTTACATTAGGGAATAAACATGTACTACAAAATGTTAACTTATCCATCCCTATTAATGGCGAAATAATCGGGATTATGGGTCCTAATGGTGCTGGGAAATCATCTTTAATTAAATCTCTTATCGGAGAATTTAAATCAACAGGCAAAGCCCAATTAAATGGTGATCCCATACAAAATGATTTGAAATCTATAACTTATATCCCACAAAAAGCACATATTGATTTAGATTTTCCTATCAATGTGGAGCACGTGGTTATGTCAGGTGCATATAAAGATATAGGATGGTTTAAATGGGTAAATTCCGAAACTAAAAAAAGATTAAATCAATTAATGGATACCTTAGAGTTAAAAGATTTACGTCACCGTCAAATTTCAGAACTAAGTGGTGGGCAGTTACAACGTGTACTCGTCGCTCGTGCTTTAATGACTGATAGCATACTTTATTTATTAGATGAGCCCTTTGTTGGTATTGACTTTCACAGTGAACAAATCATTATGTCACAATTACGCATTCTAAAAGAATCCGGAAAATTACTGCTCATTGTACATCATGATTTATCAAAAACTGATGAATACTTTGATCGCGTAATCCTTTTAAACAGAAATATTCGTTATTTTGGGGACAGCACAACTGCTATGAAACCTGAGCATTTAAACAACACATTTATAAGTGCTCCGTCACAACATGAAACTGCTTAGTATTTTAGAAAGGACGTAACTTATAATGGAATTTTTTCAACAATTACTCGATTATAAATTTTTGAGCAATGCCCTAATTATTTCAATCGTTGTAGGTATTGTTTGTGGAACAGTTGGCTCTCTTATTGTACTTAGAGGCCTTTCACTAATGGGAGATGCAATGAGCCATGCCGTATTACCAGGCGTAGCGTTATCATTTTTATTCAATATACCTATGTTTATTGGTGCTTTAGCAACCGGCATGGTCGCAAGTATTTTTATTGGTTTTATTACCAAGAATAGTAAAACCAAATCCGACGCAGCCATTGGCATTAGCTATACTGCATTTTTAGCTTTAGGGATTATCTTAGTTAGTTTAATCAATAGTACAACCGATCTTTACCATATTTTATTCGGTAATTTACTCGCAGTTACGCAAGTCACATTCTGGTCAACTATCGTTGTTGGAGTTTTAGTAATGATATTAATTATTGTTTTTTATAGACCTTTAATGGTTTCAACATTCGATCCAGTATTCAGCAGAATGAGTGGCTTAAATACAACGTTAATTCATTACTTTGTAATGTTATTATTATCGCTCGTAACTGTAGCAAGTATTCAAACTGTCGGTATTATATTGGTGGTAGCTTTACTTATCACACCAGCATCTGCTGCATTTTTAATTTCTAAAAAATTACATACGATGATGATTGTAGCTAGCCTAATTAGTACTATAAGTGCCATTGTCGGACTGTATTTCAGCTACGTTTATAACATCCCTAGTGGTGCAACGATTGTGTTCTTTGCATTCTTAATTTATATCATTATTTTTGCTTTAACTAAATTAGAACTTTTTAAAAAGAGAGGACAACAAACATGAAGAAAATACTATCTATCGCTTTAATATTTTTACTATTTTTAGCAGCCTGCGGTAACGGAAAGAGCGACTCAGGTGCAAATTCAAACGAAAAATTAAAAGTTGTAACAACAAACTCTATTCTATATGACATGGTTAAAAACGCTGGCGGTAAAAACGTTGAAATTCACAGTATCGTACCAATAGGTCAAGACCCACATGAATACGAAGTTAAGCCTAAAGATATTAAGGCGTTAACTGATGCTGATATCGTTTTTTATAACGGCTTAAACTTAGAAACAGGAAATGGTTGGTTTGATAAAGCCTTGTCTCAAGCTGGTAAGTCAACAAAAGATGACAGTGTAGTAAAAGTATCTGAAAAAGTAAAACCATTATATTTAAACGATGCTGAAGGCGATGAAAGTAAACAAGATCCACATGCTTGGTTAAGTCTAGAAAATGGAATAAAATACGTAGAAACGATTAGTGAAACATTATTAAAACATGATAAAGAACATAATGATGATATCAAATCACACAGCAAAGATTATATCGCTAAATTAGAAGAATTAAATAAAGAAAGCCATGAAAAATTCAATGATATACCAAAAGACCGCAGAGCAATGATTACTAGTGAAGGAGCATTTAAATACTTCTCTAAACAATATGACATCACACCAGGTTATATTTGGGAAATTAACACTGAAAAACAAGGCACACCAGAACAAATGAAACAAGCGATTCAGTTCGTCAAAGATCATGACTTAAAACATCTTCTAGTTGAAACAAGTGTAGATAAGAAGAGTATGCAAAGTTTAAGTGAAGAAACTAATAAAGATATTTACGGCGAAGTATTTACTGATTCAATTGGTCAAGAAGGATCAAAAGGTGATTCTTATTACAATATGATGAAATCAAATATCGAAACTGTGCACGGCAGTATGGAATAAATGATTTGGGCTATTAACCTAGATAATAGGTGAATAGTCCCATGCCGTACAGCTTTCCTCCTAATTGCGTACGGCATGGTGGTATTCAAGCCTTAAATCATCTCCCTAACTCCATCAATGGTTGGTTCCTCCCCCCATTGATGGAGATTTTTATAATACATGGTACTAAAATAAAGCAAATAATTATACATATGCTAAATTAAATAATAGATTTCATAGAAAAAACACCTCCGTACGATTCATTTTAAATGAATTTAACGAAAGTGTTTTTATTTCATTCCCACTATTTGGGTTCAGCGCCAGTTCGCCTAAGGTCTGTTTATGATTGTATAGTTATTTTTCAAAATAGAAATAATCTTTCAGATTAAAGTTAGCTCTTTTATCAATTGATTTATTCAACATAATAAACGTAACACTGTTTAATATATTATAATCTTTTTAGTGTAATATCGGCAGTTATTTGAGCCTACTTCGGCGGGAAGATTACTAGCCGAAGACTTCAGGCTAAGGAAGTGTCCGCGGAAAGCATGCATAAAAAAACTGCCAACAAAGTCGTAGACTTTGCCGACAGTATAAGCAGATTCTATCATTGGAATCTGCTTTTTTAACTTAATCCGTTAGACTATCCACAATAATCATTTCATCGTAGTTTATTGCTTCACGGATTTTTAGTGCTGTTACTTCACTTACTTCTTCATCTTCAACAAGTTGATTTAAGATACGACGTTGCTCTTTAAGTGCAAGTAATTTAATTTTTGTTATTGAGTTTTCATTTTTAGGATTAAAGAAATTAGAAGGTGTTAAGTTATCTATACGAAGAAGATAGCTATCACAAATCATACCGACCTCTAATTTATTATCTTCAGTTGTTTCTTTTGCTAAGCGACTCACAACACGGTAGTGAACTGTACGCATTACATTTGAAATCTCTTGTAAGTTATCAATTATTGATAACGGAGATGCCGCATTAGTTTTCACTTTATATTTAATTCTTCTTTTTAAAAGCATTGCCCTGAATTCAACTTTTATACGTTGTATTAACGAAGCTTGTTTATAAACTTGAGTACGTTCTGTGTAACGCATATAGTTGTCTAATACGTTAGTAGTAATATCACCGTTCTCAACTAAGTTATTAAGTGTATGGTTCTCTACATCAAATGCTAATTTTTGTAACCTTTGCAGTTCTTTAGTATTTTCATCTTCATTTTCAACAGTTCTTAAGAAAGCCAATTTATCATGATAATCCTTAATCACGTTCCCATATTGAAAGCTAGATTCTACCGAAGACCTTTGGTTTAAATTATCTATAACTTTCTCTAAAATATACACTCGTGCTTGTTTAAAATTCATACCTACAACTTTAGGTTTTTTAGCATTCGGAGTAACAACAGGAAGTACAAATTGTGCCACAACCAAACTAATGATAACCATACCTGAAGCTATAAACAATAGATCATCTCTAAAAGTAAACGAATGATGGTCTGCAAGCATATAAGGCAATGTTAAAGCAATGGCTAAAGAAATCGTCCCATGAACACCACATAAAGTCATTATAAAGGCATACATCCCACGTTTAGGCGGGGTTTCCTTCACTTTTGTTTCATCTTCATTATATGAAATCATTTTTTGGAATGGACTCACTGGTAAATAAAAATATGGATATAAAACAAAAACCCATAAAAATCTAAATAAATAAATAGCTAAGGCGATTAAACATGTTACTACTATTAAGAATATTAAATTATGTGGTTCGTTTTCAATAATACGCCCCACCACTTCCGGTATTAAATATCCTAAAATAGAAAACACAAAACCGTTTAAAGCATATCCCAAAATATTCCAGGTATGGTTATAGCTCATTTGTAACCTTGTACGTGCTTGAGCGATACGGTCACGTTCAAAACCATGAACTAAACCAGCAATTACTGCTGCAATAATACCAGAAGCATGGAACATTTCTGCCACGATATAAGTTACAAATGGCGTGACTAACTGAATAAACGTAAACATATTAATATTTTCAATACCACGACGAGATAGCGTTACTCTAAATCTAACAAGCGCAACGCCTATGATTAACCCTACGACAAATCCACCAATTGAAGAGATTAAGAACTGTTCAATAGCGTTAATCATCGAAAAGCCACCTGTAATCAGTGCTGCTACAGCAATTTTAAAGGATATGATACCTGCAGCATCATTTAAAAGCGACTCACCCTCTAAAATTGTCATAGAACCCTTAGGTAATACTTTTCCATTAGTTATAGCTTGTACGGCGACAGCATCAGTTGGACATAGTATCGCAGCTAATGCAAAAGCAGCTGCCATCGGTAATTCTGGCCAAATCCAATGTACAAATAACCCTACTACTATAACTGTCGTTACTACTAAACCTAACGCCATCATTAAAACTGGTTTTATGTACCGTCGCAAATGGACACGTGAAACTTTAACGCCCTCAACAAACAGCAGCGGTGCAATCAAAGCGACCATAAATAGTTCAGAATCAAATCGGAACTCAACGGGAATTGGAGTTACATACAACAACATACCTAATATAATTTGAATAAACGCCAATGGTACTTTAGGAAGTATTGTGTGTACCAACGAACTTACAATAACAAGTGCTAAAAATATAAGTATCGTTTCAAATATTTGCAAGGTTTCACCTCTTTTCAACATAATTATTCATTCATAATCATTGAGGTTGAAACATAAAATAATATTGTTTTTAACTGAACATATCGTGTTTCAAACTCTTACTCATCAAATACTAAATGTTTTTTTCTTCCCCAATTCGATAATTAATTTAAAAATTAACATAATTACAAATATATATTATTTTATCATTTTATTGACTATCACTTAAACGTAATGCACCTAAAAACTATAATTTTCTATTTTAAAGTATAATTACAGTTAATTACGCCATTTGAAACAAAAAGACACTTCTTAAAATATGAGAAGTGTCTCCTTATTAAAAAATTAGTAATCGTGTTCTTTTTCATACGTTTTTCTTCTGCGTTCTTCACGCTCATGTGCACGCTTTTTCAATTGTTCAAATGTGTTATTCTCAGTAGCGCTCAATAAAATATTAGTTTGTCTAGGCGCATCGCTTTTTCTATACATATACGCGCCAGTACGGTACGCCGCACGAGAAATTAAGTGTCCCCCAACAGGAGATGTTAAATTAATAAACACTAAAGCGAGAATAAGTCTTACACTTAAATAACCTTGTGACGAAATAAAATAAATGATAACGCCTACCAGCGTCAATAATACAGATAACGTTGAACTTTTCGTTGCCGCATGACTACGTAAAAAGACGTCTTGGAATTTAATTAAACCAATGGCACTAATTAAGGCTATAATACTTCCTAAAAATATCATAAAAGCTGCAATAAGGTTAACGATTTCGCTTGTTATTTGCATTGAAGACGTGCCCCCCTTCTATAAATCTAGAAATTGACACTGTACTTACAAAGGAAATAATGGCGATGAGTAATATCGAGTCTAAGAATGAAAATGTGCCGAACACGATGCTTAGCAATCCTACCATCGACATTAAAATGGCACTGGCAGCATCAAATGCAACCACTCTATCCGCAGTAGTTGGCCCCTTTATTAATCTAAATAATGTTAGTAATAACGCTATGCCAAATAATATCAATGCACTCGTAATAAAGAAATCTATTAGATATTCAATCATTCTGCCACCTCCAATATGAGTCCTTCATATTGTCTGATACTTTTCAGTAATTTTTGCTTTTCTTTATCTGAAACGTCAATGGCGTGTATAAAGAACTTTTGCTTTTCTTTGGAAATCCTAATAACTGTGGAGCCGGGCGTGATAATGATTAAGATTGTTAGGAATGATACTTCCCAGTCTGTATCCAACGTCGTTTCATAAGTTACTAACCCAGGATTTAAGTCCTTTGTTTTAAATAAAATATAATTGATTGTCGTCATACTTGAAGTAATTAACTGATAAAGATAAACAGCTAAAAACTTGATACTGACCCAAACTTTTTTCAAGTAAAATTGTTGGCCAAAGAAACGATGTAAAATATAAATAACCAATAAACCTATAAGGTAACCTGCAAAAAAGGTCGAAATTTTAAAAGAATCTTCATCTTGAAAAAGGACCCATAAAAAGGCAATGACGATATTAAGTAAGACTTGTCTCATTATTTATCCTCCTTCATTAAATGAGGATTAACCATTTTTTCGAACAATCCATCATCCATATTTAAATGCGTCGCGTCTTCAGTTACTTTAAATATTAACGGTGCCGCAATACCCATTGCGATAATCGTTGCTACTAAGATTCCTATGAGCGCCTTACGATATTGTGGAATTTTTTTAAATACAATTGTTTTGCCTCTTTGTTCATTGCCGAGATACATCACAAAGAAAATTCTAAATAAACTAAACATTGCTATTAAACTTGTAATAATCATCAGTGATAAACCAATGTAGTTTCCATTTTCAATTGCCCCTTCAAAAATGAACACTTTACCAGGGAAACCACTTAATGGTGGTACTCCACCAATAGCTAGTATCATCACAACAAACGCTACACCAAAGAACGGCTCTTGCTTAGCCAATCCATTTAAACTTCTATATTGTCTATAACCCGTCACATATACTAAGCTACCAATAATAAAGAATAGTAACGTTTTAACTACGATATCATTTGCTAAATAGAAAATCGCGCCGTTTACACCAGCAAAAGTATTCGTTCCCAATCCTAAGATTACAAAACCAATTGATAGTATAACCTGGTATGCTGCAATTTTTTTAATATCTTTATATGCAAGTACGCCAAAAGCACCTATAAGCATTGTAATACAAGATAAAAAGACTAATAATGGGTGTGAGATTCCATGATGTTCATCAAAGATAAGCGTAAAGAAACGAATTAAGGCGTAAGCACCAACTTTAGTCATTAGTGCTGCGAATAGCGCTGCTAACTCTGTATTTAGTACCGCATATGCTTTAGGTAACCACATAAATAATACTAACGCAGCTTTCGCACCAAATGCGATTATGAACACCATAGAGACAATTACGATAGCACTCTTGTCACTCATTTCATTCAGTCGTTGAGCTACAAGCGTGAAGTTTAATGTACCTGTTAATTTGTATAATAAACCAATGCCTAATAATAACAACCATGAACCTAAAATATTTAGGACGACGTAGATAATTGCAGCACGTAATTGCTCTACAGATTGCCCTAATGTAATAAGTACGAATGAAGCTAATAACATCACTTCAAACATAACATAGATATTGAATAAATCTGCAGTTAGAAACGAGCCTATTACGCCGACAGTTAAGAATAAAATAAAACTAGGTAAATAGTAACGTATCGCTCTTTTCTCAGTTCGCCCAAAGCCGTATGCCATAATTAGTGTAACGACAAAACTTGAAGTTACAACCAACAATAAACTTAAGGAATCTCCAACAAATTGAATACCATATGGTGCTTTCCAACCACCAAAATCTAATGCAAGCGGTTTGTTATACATTACATAAATGAGCAATGCTAAGGAAACTACGGTGGTAAAAGCCATCGTACCAATTGAAAAGATTCTAGATAACCTACTATGCGTACGAATGAATACTAATCCTAAACCACAAATAGCTGGTAGTAGTAATGGTAATATTAATAAATTACTCATCATTATCATCATCACCTCTCAGTACATCGATTTCATCTTCTTTAGTTACACGATATGTTCTATATACAAGTACTAAGAGAAAGGCAGTCATTGCAAAGCCAATAACTATTGCAGTTAATACAATAGCTTGTAACAAAGGATCCACAAATTGCTTGCTTCCCTCACCAATTAAAGGTTCAACCATGTCCCTGCTATATTTACCCATACTCATAATAATTAGATTACCAGCATGCGTGTAAATTGAAATTCCAATAACAATTCTTATTAAATTGACTGATAATATCATATACGTTCCAATAAATATTAAAAAGCCAATGACCATTAATAAAATTAAATTCATGAGCGACCACCACTAATTGACAGCATAACTGTAACAACTACACCAACGACCGATAATACGATGCCCGCTTCAAATAGTGTTACAGTTGATAAATGAACTTCTCCTAACAACGGTAATTGCACATACGCATCTGTTTGGTAAAGGAACGGTTTACCAAAGAACATAGGTACAACTGCTGTAATGAATGATAATAAAGAGCCACAAATCATTAGAATTCTAAAATCTAATGGTAATGCAACCAAAACTTGTTTAACGTCGAAGGCCAAAAACATCAATAGAAATGCTGAACTAAAAACGAGACCGCCAATGAAGCCACCGCCTGGGTTATTATGCCCGGCTAAAAACAGATAAAATCCAAAAGTTAACAATATAAATACGACAATCTTCGTTATCGTTCGTAATACAACATCATTCTCTTTCATCTTGACCCCTCCGTTCTTTAAAGTTAAGTAGTGTATAAATACCTAAACCAGCTATGATTAGCACCATGCCTTCAAATAATGTATCTAAAGCACGGAAATCACCCAGTATTGCATTTACAATGTTTTTACCACCTGCTAAATTATAAGCATCATGATAAAACGTTGAAATTGTAGGCATTGAATCACTTTGTTGAGCGATAAATACTAATGTCACGACAATAACTGCCATCAATAATGATACGACTATTTTAACTGCTTCACGCTTTTTGTGTACTTTTGCACGTGGAACGTTTGGCAATCTTGAGAAACTAACGATAAACAGAATCGTAGTAATCGTTTCTACCACCAACTGTGTTAACGCTAAATCTGGTGCTTTCATTAAAATGAAGAAAATTGTTACACAATAGCCGATAATTCCGTTGAGTATAACCATTGTTAAACGTTGACGAATAAATGTTAAAGCTATACCGAGCACGAACACAACGATTAATGTAATTACTTCTATTGGACCAAATTCACTGACATGAATCTGTTGAACATCTGGGAAACCTGCTTGAATAATCCCATAAATGACAACCATACTAAATATTAATAAAGTTAATGTAATATAATGATTTAAACGGTTATTCATTAAAGTACGGATACCATAACCAGAATAATGTTCAAATTGATTATACGAACCTAAATATAAGTCTGTGATTGATTTCACTTTAAACTTATTAGCATAGTTTTTCCAATTTATTTTAAAAGCCATTGTAAATCCGACAACTATTACAATAATGCTTAAAATCAGAGGCAAATTAAAGCCATGCCACTGAGCAATGTGTGGCGCCACATTATCTACTTTTTCTCCAATTGTGATACTTCGTAACGCCGGTAAAATCACATGATGTCCAAAAATATTTGGTACAAAAAAGATAACCGGTAACAAAATCATCATAATTGCAGAAGGTAGAGTAAATATAAAAGGCTCATGAGGTGATTTGATTGGTAAATCTGCTTTTTGATAATCTCCCCAGAACACTTCCTTAATCATGTAAGCTGAATATATCAATGTAAAAATACTTGCTAAAACTCCAATAAATGTTATAACTATTGTTAATGAAAGGTTAAATTGTGGTAGTTCAACCGTGCTAACTAAGCCATCAAAGAACATCTCTTTACTAAGGAATCCATTTAAGAATGGTATACCAGCCATAGATAATGCTGATAGTAACATAACGATATGTGTGATTGGAAAGGCTTTTCTCAAACCAGACAAGCGGCGGATATCTCTCGTACCTGTTTCATGATCAATAATACCTACACCCATAAATAATGCACCTTTAAATAGTGCGTGGTTCATAAGATGGAATAATGCTGCAAAGAGGATAAATCCATATGCCTCAGATAATGCACCGGTAGGATGTTGTGCAAATCCACCACCTAAACCAACCATAGCAACAATCATACCTAATTGGCTTATTGTTGAATAAGCTAAAATAGCTTTCATATCAAACTGTCTCGTTGCATTAACTGCTCCAAAGATCATCGTGATTAGACCAACAAATGTCACACAATAAATATAAAAATCACTCAATCCTAATAATGGTGTAAACCTAAATAGCAAGAAAATACCCGCTTTAACCATAGTTGCAGAGTGTAAATATGCGCTCACCGGCGTAGGTGCAGCCATTGCTTTAGGTAACCATATATGGAAAGGAAACTGTGCTGACTTTGTAAACGCACCAATTAAGAATAATATAACGATAGGTATAAAAAGATTACTTTCTGCAATCTTATCGCTCTGTTCAATAATAGAAGATATTGAATTCGTACCTGTTACAGTATAAATCATGATAAATCCTACTAATAAAGCAAGTCCACCAAATACAGTAATCATAAATGATTGAATCGCGCCAAACTGACTTTCACCTTTACTATACCAATATGCAATTAATAAAAATGAAGAAACACTAGTCAATTCCCAAAACACGTACATTAAAATTGTATTATTTGCAGTAACTACGCCTAACATGCTAATCATAAAAAGTAATAAATATATATAAAAACGTGGTAAATTATCATGTTCTTTTGATAAATACTGCATAGCATAAAAGAATACTGCTAATCCAATAAGTGAAATCAACAAGCTAAAGAATAAACTTAAACCATCTAGTCTAAAATCTATATTGATATCTAATAGTGTAAGCCATGGTATTTTTACAGATACAAAATGGCCGTGCATTACTTGTGGTAATTGCCATAGAAAGTATATAGAGGCAACGAGGGGTGCTAAGAGTGCAATATGACCTGCAAATCTTTGGATTTTAGGTGTAGCCATTGTTACTAATAAAAGTAACATTATTAAAAATAAAGCTCCAAGTAGATAGACTAAACTCATCGTATTCCCCCTTTAATTATAATTTATAAATTCAAAGCTATTGTGGTATTACTCTTCTTTGTAGAAATACCTATAAATTTCATCGTTTCATAAGTAGTTTGATGACCTAGGTATTTTTGAATAATTGATATGGAAATACCTGATTGATAAGCATGATATGCAAATGTTTTTCTTAATGTGGTCAAACCGATATGTGGCATGCCTAAGTCACTAGCAGCCGCATGTATAATTCGGTACGCTTGTTGCCTCGATAAACCTTTAAACGTTCTATTAGATTGAAACAACAATTGATCTTCCTTTAGGCCTTCCTCATTTATATATTCAAGCAATTCATTTCTTAAATCATCAGGTAATTTAATATAAATATTAGGTGCATGGTCTTCAAGCCAATATAACTTTATATGGTCATTGGATCCTTTAATATCATTCACACATAAATTTAATAATTCAGATAGTTTAACACCAGTATGTATCGCAAATTTAAATAGTAAATAATCTCGTCTAGACTTACAACCCAACACTTTATACATTGATTTAATTTCTTCAATATCCCTAATAGGATCTACTTGATTCATATTTCCACCTCTCACACCATAAATGTTTCTTATTTAATGATATATGATATTTATGTCACATGGAAGTGTTTAATACAAATTTTTTGAAATTTTTTGACCGTTTTGCTACTCGCAGTCGATATATATAGTGAAAGGAGGTTATTAAGATGAATAATATAAGCCAACTCGCAGTCACATTATCGCGTACATTGTTCGACAAAAATGGTAAAGCCAGTCAGTTCAAGCGTCATTTTGCTAATTTAAACACAGACGTAAAACCCGAACAACTTAAAAGTTTCAAATCTATTATCGAACAAATCACTGGAGAACGTTTTGACAAACTTGAAGTCATTAAGACAGAAACTATTAATTAAGGAGGAAACAAAGTATGTCTCAAACATTAGAACTTATTTTCAACGATGCTGTTAACAAGACGGTCAAATTACAAATACCCAAAATCGAGCATTTTATAAACGAATCCGCTGTAAAAGAAGGCATGACAAAATTAATTGATTTGGATATTTTAAGACCGAAGTCAGGTATCCCTAAAACAGTACACGCTGCACAAATTATAGACAAATCTACTAAACTCATATTTGAAAATTAAATATAATACAACCACGTAATAGACTATATTTAAAAACATTACGTAAAAAGGCTTGAAACAAATAGTTTCAGGCCTTTTTTACTACCAAATAATAAAGCTCATATATTATATCAACTAACTACTTTTCTATTTTAATCTATCATTATCTCTCAAAGGTCTTAGCCTAACGGTATCACCAAAAAATATCTTTTTTTTACCCAATTTTTTACACATTGAATAATTATCATATACTTCAACGATTTGAGCTAAATTTTTATATGTCCGTCTAGGATTTAACACTTCTATAAATTGATTCTTTTTTATTTGATCGTTACTGCCTGCGCTAACAAAAAAAGTTTCCTCATCTAAAAGACGAATTATGGAAAGTTGTTTCAATATCTATAGTCACTCACTTCTGCATTTACATTCATTAAACAAAATACATTAAATTTGTTATTTTTTATGATACAAAAAACATCAATATACGTATTTTATTATACTTTGTTTATTGTGTACATTATTTTCTCTGATATATACACATTTCTACTCCAAATTTAAATGTATGCATACATTAATCTTTCCTTTATAATATAGTTATCTTGAAGGAAAGCGTGATTTAATGATTCTTTTATATATCATTGGTATTGTTGCAGGTATGGTAGTACCATTTCAAACTTCAATCAATTCTAGGTTGAGTTTATATACAAAATCTTCATTCTATGCATCAACAATCTCATTTGCAACAGGAACTATTTTTCTAATTTTAATTAATCTAATTATTAATCCCGATGTTTTTACAGGCCAATTTTATAGCAACCAGTCATTGAATTATCAATGGTTTGTTGGTGGTATGCTTGGTGTTATTTTCTTAACAGGAAATCTATTACTTTTACCACGTTTAGGAGCTTCCTTAACAGTCGTTATGACGGTAGCAGGTCAAATTATAATGGGCGTGGCGATTGATAGTTTTGGGTGGTTTGGCGCCGATAAACAACCTTTTACTTTATTAAAAGTGTTAGGTATCCTCTTTTTAATTTTCGGGATCCTTCTTATGAATTATGTCCGACGAAATCCCAAAGACAAAATACAGTCTTCAACAGTATATATATGGCTTATTATCGGATTTATGTTTGGGTTCTGCCCGCCTATCCAAACAGCTATTAATAGTGCGTTAGGTCAGCAACTACATTCATCAATCATGGCCTCGCTCATATCCTTTACAGTTGGAACTATTGTATTGTTTATTTTGACGCTGATATTTAACAAAAGTCTTAAAGTTACCACTTTCAATAGTAAAGAAGGTAAGTTAAAACCTATTTATTTTATCGGTGGTATATTAGGTGTAATCTTCGTAACAACAAACATTATCTTAATGCCACATTTAGGTGCTGCACTGACAACGATTATTGTTATGCTAGGCCAAATGTTGATGGGTATCATCATAGATCATTTTGGCCTCTTAGGTACAAACGTTAATAAAATAACGCCACGCAAAGTTTTAGGGATTATAGCCATCATGATTGGTATTATATTACTAAGATTATTTTAAAATTGTAATAGTGCATCATTTACTTTTGTCAAACTGTAAATGACGCACTTTTTTTATAGCAATTTGAGTCTTTTTCACTGTATAATCAAACCATCTTAACAACACGAGGTGACCTTATTGCGAAAAATTTTTATATTACTTATATTATTAGGAATATTAGGTAGTATTGCACTATCCTGTTGGTTCTATTTAAAATCTATCCCCTCTAATCAGACCCATCCCCATATAGAAACTATTAAAATTAAGTACGAATCCCCCTATCACTTTTTAGGCATACAGCAACCTACCCAAATAACCAAACTATTCTTAGAAACAGATAAAGGTTATATTCATAATTGGTTTATCAAAAACAATGATACTGTAAAAAAACACCAACCGCTCTTTGAATATTATAATCCTGCCATTGAACGCCTTATCACTGACAAACAAAAATATCTGTCACATTTAAAACGTAAAAGTCCTCAATTACAATCATTTATTACTAATGAAATTACTCGCACACAAACAGAAATTGAATCATTACAATCAACGTTGCGTACTGTTATTTATGCGCCCTTTGAAGGTGAAATTCAAATGAATCAAAAATTTCCTACAAAAGATAAAGAACTTATTCTGCAAATTTTTAATTCTAATGCTATAATCAAATCTGTTGTTTCTGAATCACTTATAGCACAATTGCATGAAAAAGATAAAGTATTGCTTAAAGACGAAAATCAGAAAAGCTATACTGGTGAAATAACATATATTGCTAAATTACCTGTACAATTCGATGCTAAAGCTAAACACTCACAATATAATGTAGAAATTAGCACTAACTTAAATTCATTACATGGCAAGCATTATTATATTGAAAAACCTAATAAAAAAAATTGTAATACCAAAGTCTGCAATATATGATAATAAATTTGTTTTCTTACAAAGAAATAAAAAATTTATTAAACGGGTTATCAAATCACAAAATATGGGTAATAAAAAAGATGTATTAATTCTTGATGGTTTAAATCAAGGAGACATAATCGCTAGAAACGTTGATACAGTAGTGTCTAAAAATTAGAAGTGCACAGCATAAATAGTAATTGTCTTTAAATACAAAACGCTTATTTACTATTTTTATCAAATCACGGCAAATTGAAACGAAGATATATTAATTTCAATTCAATCATTGGTATGTATAGAATTGAATTAATATCTGAAATCATTTACGTAACGCTTAAACAGTTTTTTGTTTACTTTCTATTTTTATTTAGTTATAATAAACTAAATAATAGTGGTTTTAATATATTTTACCCAAATATAATTAAGCCATAGATTATGATAAACTCTTTGTTTTACACTTTGAATTAAGACAAATAATTATACAAAAATATTTTTAATATGTATATTTGATTGGGCATATAGAATTAGGGAGGAATAATAGGATGGCTATCACCAAAATCAATGATTGTTTTGAATTATTAGCTATGGTTACTTACGCTGATAAATTAAAAGGTATTATCAAAAAGGAATTTTCTGTAAGTTTTGAGGAGTTTGCTGTATTAACATATATCAGCGAACACGAAAGTGAAGAATATTATTTGAAAGATATTATTAATCACTTAAACTATAAACAACCTCAAGTTGTTAAAGCAGTTAAAAACTTATCACAAGAAGATTATTTCGATAAAAAACGTAATGAACACGATGAAAGAACTGTATTAATTTTAGTAAACACGAAACAACGTAAGAAAATTAATGAGTTATTATCACGTGTTAATGACCGTATTAAAGCAGCAAACGACGATAACGAAGTATAAACTTTTACTTTAAAAAAGATAATCAAGAAATTTTATTTACTAAATGTATTTCTTGATTACTCTAACTAAGTATATTTGGTAAAAAGAAACTTATAGCGCTTGTTAGAAGCGTTTATTCTATGTAAATCAGTATACGCTAATACAAAAATAAGCTTGAGCCATAATGATTTATGGCTCAAGCTTATTTTTGTATGCATCGTAATTTAAAATGTTTGCAATTAAAATGAGTATCAAAAATATTACTTTACTATTTTTGATACTCTGTAGCATTTATAAAATCACTATAAACAGCTAAAAAATACTTCGGTTCTTCTATATGAGGCGCATGGCCAGAATGTTCAAATTCTATCATTTGCAGTGAACTAAACGCATAATGGTACTTTTCTAGTACTTTATTAGAAATTAACGGATCATATTTCCCATTAATAATTAATGTAGGTGTATCCGTATTTTTAATAACAATATCTTTATTAAATACTGGAAATTGCATTAACGCACGTGTTGCTACAGCACTATCTTCAGCAGTCTGTCTGCTATAAATTAATTGTTTTTGAAACCATCTTTTTGCCTTTTCTTCTTCTTGATACATATAAGGTAACAATAAAATGAGCGATTCGGACTTATCAAAACCTTCAATTTCATCTTGATGTTCAATCATCAATTTATTTAACCCATGTACGCTATCAATTAAGTTACAAGCTATCAATGTCAGTGTCTTTACCATCGAGTTATATCTATCATTAAAATGCTTTGCAATTAAACCACCCATATCATGCCCAATAATATGTGCAGTTGAAATATTTAACTTTGCCATCAATTCCTTTAGATCTTCTACATGATCATCTAAATTAAATGAATTGGGTTTAGATGATTTACCGTGACCTCTAACATCGTAAACAATAACTTCGTAATGTTGTTTTAATTCATCTTTCAAAGCAAATAATGAAGCCATATTACCATCGAGTCCATGGATTAATATAATAGGAAAACCTTGACCCTCTCGGATGTATGCAATCTCGTTGTTACAGTTTGTTACTAATTTTTTCATTATGGGTCACCTCCCCTTACAAAAATAATATACCCCTTTTTTAAAGTGCGTATGCTACATTTTTTATTTTTAATTTTTTTATAAACTGGCATGGTTTATAAACGCTTTAGATGCAATAAAAAACACGTGCTATTTTGTGGTCATAAGACTTCAATAAATTAGCACGTGTTTCAGTTCATTTTAAAAAAATGTAAAAATTTATATTAGTTTCGTGAAGAAATTCGAATAGTGTAATATATAATCACTATAAGTAGTAATATCCAAATAACAATAGATGCAATTTGCGTAATACTTGAGTTACTTATCATGGCATCTATGGTTTTTTGGCATAACAATAAACCTATACCTGTAAATTCTAACCGTCTAAAATATAGACCCGATATACTAAATAAAATACCGATAAAAAATACAGCTTGATGGGCATAAATTGTTACAGCAACAATACCTAAATTGATATTGAAGCCTTGTAAGATGACTAGAACCATAGATACAACAGCGACTACTAAGCCTATAACCATTTCGAATTTATTACTATATAGATAGTTTTTCCAATCAATCCTTAAATATATAAAAATTGAAATTGGTAAAATCACTAGACAATAAAAAATAGAAGTACCCGTAGCTGCTTGGAACGGTACATATTGTTTATCATATAAATAAGACAACAAAATAAAATTTACAATAAAGAATATGATGGGATTTAATTGTAAAGTGAATAAATTACGTTGTATGGTTAATATAATTTCAGCTGGTGATTTACGTCTATATTCTATATAATCTTCATCTTTTGCCTCTGATTTTTTTAAATCTTTTTTTAGTTTCTCTTTAATATCGTCTATTAAATTGGGAGAAAGACCTTTATGAGTAAAATAGTCGTTTATATTTTCTACTAAAACTTTGTCGTTAACTCTCATGATCGGCTCCTTTAAATCATTTTTAAAATTTATGTAATGACTCATTATTTTTAAATCACTAAAATGGCGTAACCTTTAATTCAGTTAATAATCTCACATTACTCTCTATTTTAACAATAAATTGAGGCTAAGACATTAATAAATGTCTTAGCCTCTCAATTAATATTGGCAGTTTAAGTGCCACTTTAAAGAACCACTTTTTAAAGTTACACTATTCAACCGTTAAAATGTTAATTCGCTACCACACAATTCGTTAAAATATTACAAAGTAAATATTATTCTCCCATATCTATACGATATAGTTTGATATCTTTATCACTTGGAGATGCAGAACTAAATTGATAAGATAGTTCGTCATCTTGTACATAGCCAAAGTTACCAGTCACATCATTATAATGCTCACGTGTAACAGCATTTTTACTTACCTGTGACTTAACATCTTTATATGTTGGGCCATTAGTATCATTGTAACTCATGGAAACACGAATGATTTTTCCTTTGTTTTTCTTACCGTCTGCCGTCACAACAAGCACACCGTTGTCTTTTTTAAATTCATAATAATGTTCATTACCATCTGGACTATATGAATAAATTGGGGCATTATTTTCACTCAATACGCTTTGTATAGAAGCACCTATTTTAGCACCTTCTAGCGTTGTATCTCCCTGTTGAAGTGATTTAACACTTTGGATAGAGTTACCTGACGCTGCTTCAACACTACCTGTACTAAATCCAGAAATCGCTAAACCTGAAATTAGGGCTGCTGCAAATAATTTTTTCATAAGCACTCTCTCCTTCTGTCTATATAAGTTATCTTGTGCTTATCTATATTGTACTATAAATGTTACTAAAATAACAGTAGTATTACAAAAAGATTACAAAAAGATGTTCCGTTGTAATCAAAGTAATAATAATCTTCCAATATTCTAACTTATATTATTAATTATTAGATAAATCGAATCATATCATTTCTGTGATTCTTCACCGACAAAGCTTCACATATTTTTTATTCAATAGCGTACTATCTAAATTATAAACTTCAATTTTTATCTTCAAACAAAAAACAAACCAAATGCTAAAATTAGCTTTTGGTTTGTCTACATTATTGCATTTTAATACAACATTGTTGGCTCATTTTCTTTAATAAATTTAGATACAACATCTACAAATTTTTCTTTTTCTTCTACAAATGGATATAATCCGGAAGCTGTAAAAACTTCAAATTTCACTTCGCCAATATAGTCTCCTACTTCTTTCGCTTCAACTACTGTAGTTCTCGCTCCATGTTGGCCCGCAACAATTAAAGTCGGTGAAACAACTCCACTTAAATAACGCATAATATTATTATCGTTAAATGAAGCTTTTACTGCATATAATTCTGCTTTTGTTGCAATGCTATTTGTGTCATCTACTTGTTTTAAGAATTTTTTAGCTTTGCGCTTAGAATAGTATAAATGCTTATCTAAGAATTTTTGTTGTGATTCTTTATCCCAATTTCTAATTTGATCAGCATACTTACGATACAAGCGTTCCTCTGGTGACATATCACTCAATAAAGTCGGGTTGATTAACGTTAAAGAACTTGTCATATCTGGATATAAAGACGCAAATGATACTGCAACAGAAGCACCTAATTCATGACCAATAAATGCACACTGAGTTACATATAAGTAATCTAACAATGCTTTAATATCCTCTGCATATGTTTCAAAATTAATTTCATTTGGTTTATCTGAATAACCATGGCCACGTAAGTCTACTAACACCACTTGATTATTCTTGTTAAATTTTTCTTCAATATCATTAAAAACAGTTAAATTATCTAAAGCAGTGTGTATCATCACTATGACATTGCCTTCTCCACTTGTTCTATAATTTAAGGCTACACCATCTCTTGTTGTAAATAGGTTCATAATTATCTCCCTTTCTTTGTAATAGGTAATATAGATAACAGTTCTTCAGTTGTATTGATTGTAAAGTCTACTTCTTCTGGTAAAGGCTCTAAATCAACTGTTTCTTCTTCTTTAAACCAGACACTAATCATTCCCATGGCTCTTGCTGGTGCTACGTCATTTAGTGGATCATCACCTACATACATTGTTTCTTCAGGTTTTGTACCTAATTGATTTAACATATCTTCGAAAATTTTCGGGTGCGGTTTGCGATAACCAACAGTTTCTGAAGTAGATAAGTAATTTATAGCATCTTCTACACCTAATGCATGCATTCGATATTGCTTAATTTTAGATTTGCCATTAGCTATAACACCCGTTAAATAGCCACTATTTGTTAATTTTTCTAACGTATATAATGTGTCGTAATATGGAAAGACATAACGATAAAAATGCATCTCAAAGTCATGAAATAAATCTTTCCAAGTTAACCGATCAACATGAAAATCTTTAATAATCGCCTTATACAGTTCTGGTTTATCGTGATCTTCGTCATCGTCTAGCTCAATAAATTTTCTTTTAAAATCTTCAAGTTGAATGCGCACCAAGTAATCATGGAATCGTTCATATTGCTCTTCAATAAATTTTTCACGTGATTTTTTTCGATCTAAAAGTGTTCCTTCTAAATCGAACACGACCGCTTTAACTTGTGTTAAGTCCATCATCATAACCTCTTTATAAACATTTTTTCAAACAAGCAAATTTTGCTTTATTTTTTTAAACATCACTATCTAATCATAAACACGGGATTGTGTCATCATAATATAAAATAATACTGGAATACCAAGTAACGCTAAAATAATACTAGCTGGTATTTGGAAAGGATCCAGCAATGTACTCCCCAACCAATCTGAGAGCACCATGATTGTACCACCTATCATCATGTTCAGCACCATTTGTTGACTTAAATTATAATGTACACTATTTCTTCTTACAAGTTGAGGAATAACCATCCCAATAAATCCTATAACCCCCACATACGCCACAATCACTGCAGTCATAATAGAAGCAATTAATAATGTCATATAAGTTATACTTTTCACATTTAGTCCTAATGATTGCGCACGTAAATCTCCAAGTTGCAATAATTTTATTTTGGAAATCATACCAAATAGCATTATCACACTAATAACGGTTACGGCGCCACTATAAATTACTTCATTGTATTCTGCAGATGAAAATCCACCAAACATATAATTTACAATATTCTTCATTTTACTTTGATTAAATATAATCAAAACATATAAAAACGCATTAAATAGTGCGCCTATCATAATTCCAGCTAATATTAATGTTCTAATTGGATAGCCTTTTGACATGGCTGTAGTTAGAGTGATTACTAGGATAAGTGTAATTATACTAAATACTACCGAAAACATTGGCAACCATATAAAGGAAACACCTAAGACAACAGCTAACCCTGACCCAAATGTTGCACCACTCGCGAGACCTAAAGTAAAGCTATCTGCTAAAGGATTATTTAACAGTGTTTGAAACATATGTCCTGCTAGCGTTAAGCTTATTCCTGCGAGTAATGCTTGCAACATTCTAGGCATTCTTACTTGATATAAAATTGTTTGGGACAATGCATCACTTACATGTCCAATCCCCCACATTAAACTTAACAAGATGCTTGCTATAAGTAGTATTGACCATATTATGATTGCTTTATAATATCTCATTTCTTTCCACGCCACGCTTTCACTGACATTCTCAATAATTATAATACCACTGGTAATTAACACTATATTTAATCCTGTGATTTTCTGTTAAATTAGAAAAAGAAAGCGGAATATAAATCTAAACTTTTGATTAGATTTATATTCCGTCCCTTACAATTTACGATCAACTAAAATGTTAAACATTCTAGCGAAGAAGTATGTAATACTCAACACATCTCACGCTAGGTGTTAAGTTTAATATTTCTTATGATAGTTACTTTCTAAACAACGGATATCTATTATACTTATTGTTTATAAATAGCATCTCTTAAAGCTTTCAATCCGTCATCGATTCTTGGTCCTGGACGTGAAATTTGATCTCCATTAATCGCTTCAATATTATTGTTTTTCACCGCATTAATTTCATTAAAACCGCCACGTTGATCTATAATTTTCTCATATTCTGATTTTGAAATCCCCATCGTAGAAATCAAAATATCAGGATTTTTCTTAATAATATCTTCTTTACTAATTTTTTGCCATCCTGTTAAATTAGAAAAACTGTTATCTACTTTTAATTGAGTTAACATATCGTCAAAAAAAGTTTCTTTACCTGCAGTATAAATTTCTGGCTCAGATGATACCTCCATAAATACTTTTTGGGCTTTAGCATTTTTAGGAATAGAATCTTTAACTTCTTTAATATTTGCTTTTGTTTCTTTTACAAGTTCCTTAGCTTTTTTATTCTTACCTGTGACTTCCCCTATTTGACGAAATGTCTTATACATTTCATCAATGGATTGGGCATCTTTGACATATACAACTTTCACGCCACTTTCTTTGAGTGAATTGAGTATTTTACCACTCGTAGACTTTTGGGATTCATGCGCTAAAATCAAATCTGGTTCAGCCTTCAACAAGGCCTCTTTATTTAACTTCATTGCATCAAACTGTTTTTTATCTTTTACCTCTTTTGGATAATCATCTACAGTTGAAACTCCAACCACCCTGTCGCCTAACCCTAATTCATATAAAATTTCAGTATTACTCGGTATCAAAGATACAATTCGTTTATAATCATGATTTTCTGACTGCTCTTTCTGTTGTGATTGATTAGAATTTGTTCCACATGCTACTAAAAGTATGGCAATAACAATAAAAAGACTTACTATTTTAAATTGCTTTTTCATTTCTTAAACTCCTATTATTATTTTTCTTTTATCATACCAAATTTCTAGTTATTTTTATTTATTTTTTTAAAGCATTTTGTTTCAAATTAAGGCGCATATTTACAATACTACAACTGTAGAAAGATCTCTCACAGTTTCTAGTAATTCTAATAAATTTTATAATCTTACTTAATTATAATCGAAATAATTTGAACGAACCATAACTGCCATATACAAATTCTTTCAAATTAAAGTCATCGTACAAAATATTTTTCAAGAAAATCAACTTTGTGTGGCCCACTACCATTAAAATATTCTTTACCGAAATTATCTAACAATGCATGAAATTCATTTGCATCTTGATTCGTAAAGCTATCTGGCAAATCGATATGTTTTTTAAGCTTTTCGTAACTCATAGTGTGATCATAACCCAATTTATAATATATTCTTCGCGTATAACTATCAGGTATAAATTCAATACCATCAAATATATAGACAATCAAAACGTCAGCAGTCTCACTACCGATGCCTTTTATACTTAACAATGACTTTCGAAGATTTTCTTGAAAATGTTCATTAATGACTTCATAATCAAAATCAAATTGCTCTAACCAACTCAATAAAGCATGAATTGTTTGTGCTTTACTCTTATAGAACCCACTAGACCTTATAATTTTTTGCAACACTTCTATTTCTAAATTCAGTATTTTTTGTGGTTCTAATGAAGTATTTAATTTGAGAGATTCAATTGCATAAGCTGCGTTTCTCCAATTTGTATTTTGAACTAAAATTGCCCCTAACATTATTTCAATCTTAGTGTCGGCCGGCCACCAACCTTGTGGACCCATGTGCTTATATAATACTTGATATAACATTTTGGTATCTAATCCCACTTGAACATCCCCTAATTCTTTGAGTTTCTTGCTACTTTTAACATAATAAAAATAGCTAGCACGATTTATTAATTGTTTTTAGTAAGCTAATATCAGCCTACTCAAAAACAACAATTTTCATACTAGCTCTCCTTTATTTACACACTACATTGATTTTGGTGCAGTTACACCGACTAAATCAAGTGCATTGTGCAATGTAATTCTCACTGCATCTACTAACGCAATATGTGCTTTTGTCTTATCTTCATCGTCTGTAAGTACTT
The DNA here is from genome assembly GCF_043107035.1 of Staphylococcus sp. 231237_7MaSpsaltlick. Taxonomy (NCBI): domain Bacteria; kingdom Bacillati; phylum Bacillota; class Bacilli; order Caryophanales; family Staphylococcaceae; genus Staphylococcus; species Staphylococcus sp. 231237_7MaSpsaltlick. The sequence continues at coordinate 116,350 of NZ_JBICNX010000005.1, read as the reverse complement.
TTTCAGCATTGTAAAACTTATGGAAATGTGAAGCCAAATCTTGAATATAATTTGTAATTCTATGTGGAGCTCTATTCGTAGCAGCGCTTTGTATCGTCGTCTCAAATTCAGCAATTTTTTTCAACAAGTCAATTGCTTTATCATTTGTGATAAGTGAATAATCTGCGTCTTTAGAAGGTGTAATACCTCTTTCAGCTGCTTGTTTCAATATTGAACAAATACGCGCGTGTGCATATTGCGCATAATAAACAGGGTTATCTTGTGATTCTTGTTTAGCAAGTTCCATATCAAAATCAAAGTGTGTATCAGGACTACGCATTGTTAAGAAATAACGCGCAGCATCTACACCTACTTCATCCATTATTTCACGTAAAGTGATGGCATTACCTGTACGTTTACTCATTTTAACTTCTTGTCCATCTTGCATTAAACGCACCATTTGCATAATTTGTATCTCAAGACGTTCACTATCAACACCAAAGGTTTCAAGAGAAGCTTTTAAACGGTTGATATAACCATGATGGTCAGCACCAAATAAATTGATTAAAGTATTATTGCCACGCTCAATTTTATCAAAGTGATATGCAATATCTGGTAAGAAATAAGTATAATTACCGTCATTTTTGATTAATACTCTGTCCTTATCATCTTTAAAATCAGTAGTACGTAACCATGTCGCACCATCTTTTTCGTAAGTATAACCAAGTTCAGTCATCTTATTAAGTACTTCTGTGATTTCGCCTTTTTCATATAAAGTTGTTTCACTGAACCAACTATCAAAATGAGTATTAAAATCAGCTAAATCTGTTCTTAATTTTTCCATTTCGTAATCGACGCCTAATTTTCTAAATGTTTTAATACGTGTTTCTTCATCTAGATCTTTTAATTCTGGTTGTTTTTCAGCTAAGTCTTTACCAATATTAATAATATCTTTTCCGTGATACCCGCCCTCAGGCATTTCAAATGAGTAATCACCAAGTGCTTCAAAATAACGTACTTCAATAGAACGAGCTAAATTTGTAATTTGGTTACCAGCATCGTTAATATAATATTCTCTAGTTACGTTATAACCCGCTGCAGTTAAAATGTTTGCTAATGTATCCCCAACAGCTGCATTACGCGCATGACCGATATGTAAATCTCCAGTTGGGTTTGCTGACACGTATTCTAATAATATATTTTCACCATTTTTTTCTTCTGTACTTCCAAAATCAGAACCTTTATCTATAGCTTCTGAAATAATAGCTGTTAGATAAGCGTTATCTAAATAGAAATTAATAAAACCTGGCCCAGCAATTTGCACTTTTTCAACATTTGCTGCAGTTGTATCTAAATTGTCTACGATTGCTTGTGCAATTTCACGTGGATTACGTTTCGCAATTTTCGTTAAAACCATTGCAATGTTCGTTGAATAATCACCGTTTGCAGTATCTTTAGGGATTTCAACTTTAATTTCTGGAATTTCACTTGCGTCTGCGAGTTGCGCTTGTTGTATACTATGATTGATTTCTTCAATCAACGTTTGTTTCACTTGATCAATTATATTCATTTACGGCGTCTCCTTATAAATAATTTCATATTGGTAAGAACCCATTTTTTCTTCATCTTGAATTAAATCATAATGCACTTTCAACTTACCGCCATCTTCTAATACAAAATGTAAAATAGAGTGTGTTCGTACAGTTAACGGAATGCGACCACCACTTATTTCATATAAAGTAATTGTATCTTCACCTTCAACAAAATGAAGATTCATGTTGATATCACCTTTACGAATAATTTTCACACCAGATTCTTCGATTTTAACAGTCACATTTACAGTCATTTCATTAACTTCTTCTTGATAACGTATAAATTCAGCTTTTCGTTTTTGCCAAGTGCCTTGTGTGTTCACATTGAATTTTTCTTTATTGTCAAATTGTTTAACAATTTGTTTAGTTTGGATATTAACATTGTTTTCCAATGTACGTTTCACCCTAATCTTTTAAAATAATACACACTATTATAGCATACTTAATATGCGCATTACAGTTGAGAAAACGATTTTTATCATAGAAGCACTTTCTCTAAACAACGTATATCTATACAAAATAAAGAAATTATATAAACAAACTCTTGCATTACATACATATGAAATAAATCATATTCCCTAGATATGATAAAAGTTAGTTCACTATGAAGCCACAGCGTATCAATATCAAAACTGAGGATGGAACGTAAATCCCAGAAAAATAGCACTCAGATGATTTAATTCAATACTTCGTATTATTGGCTCGTTTTCTTAGAGGGCAGCTTCAGCCTGTAATCTTCAGCTTGTCCAGTTCCCTCAAGAGTCTCGCCAAAACACCTCACATTCATATGTAATTTTACATTAAAATATTTTAAAAAATAAGGCCCTTACGTATAATTTAATAAACACGACTAAACTAAATTAACGAGCTAACTATAATCAAAACAATAATGAAAAAGACAATTTCTATTTTATTTCAATAGAAATCGCCTTTTTTCACTAATATAAGAACATTATGTCCCAGATTCGACAGCAAAACCTTAACAAAAGGCTCAACTGTCTCCTCATACCATCAATTATTTATTTCCTAAGGTTTCATGTAATAGTGCTTCGGAATTATGCCACATCTCTGCATTGTGTGATTTAAGGAATTCTCTTAATACAGCTTTATTTTCTTCACCAATATGGTCTATTTCGATTTGATGTTTCATTGATTTATCCATCATATTAACGTGTTCAGGCATACTCTTATACCCTCTACGTATACTTTTGTTCACCAATAAATAACAAGCTGTAACACCAGCATAATATGGGCCATTTTCTCCTCTTTCGGTTGTAACCCAACATAACCAGTATGGTTTCGCTTCGTCACCTTCTACTACTTCTTTCTCTTTAATCCATTTAACGCCTTTTTCAACACTTGAACGTGCATGCATGCCACCAATATCTATGAAAGCTTCCTTGTTTTGAACATCTAAAAAAACAGGTGCTACGTTGTCTAAGCTAATTGAACCTATATTTGTACCTTTATGCCCGTCTAGTGGATCATTCTTGATAATATTGAACTTAAATCCTTTATTTTCAGCCATTATCGTACACCTCCCACATTTACATTTAATTTGTAATAGCTCTTGAGTTTAATCATTTATTATTTATTAAATATTGAGTTTAACAATGATGTTTTATTGTGTTAAGTATAAATACAAATGTAAATCATCTTTAATCTAACTACATGTATAAAGTCTGATTACAGACACCGATGTCTAGTAAATTACTAAATTGTTAGCTCTTAAACCCACATTTGATTATTTAATTCACGCCTTAACTCATATTCTACAACCCTACTTCAAATTAATTCAACTCATCTAAAATGCTATTGATAGCATTCTTTATTTCGTCATCTTCTATTTGAGAAATCAATTCCTTAGGATAATATAATTTGTAATCTTCTCTATTAATACCAGTAATACTGTGAATAACCAACGATTGGCTGCTTATTTCACGAGTTTTACCATTTCTTTTTAGAAGATGTATCGGTTTTCTATCAGACCCCGGTCTGTCATAATCATATGGTAAATCTGAGAAAGATTCACTTACGAAATAATAGTTTGGATCAATGCCTGCTTGAATAAATAAATCCGTTAATTCTGTAATCGTTATAATAGAACCATCAAATGGCATATATTTAAATAAATCACGATTAATGAAACGGCGAGATAAGTCACTCAATATCGGATCATCTTCTTTAACCCAAGCTTTTAAGTAATATAATACAACAGCTTCATCTAAATCAACGTATTGTTCGATTGTCATAGATTCTTCAAAGAAAGGTATGAAATCAGTCGGATACATTTTGAATGTGTAACCTTCGTTATACAATTGTTTCGCTCGTTTTAAACAGTTATTTAGTAATACTTCGCCACCTCTACTTACCGGATGAAAGTATATTTGCCAATACATTTGATAACGGCTCATGATAAAGTTTTCAACTGCGTGCATACCACTCTCTTTAATAAGCACCTCATCTTTAGAAGGTCTCATCAGTCTTAATATACGCTCCATGTCAAATTGGCCATAAGATACGCCTGTAAAATAAGCATCACGTTGTAAATAATCCATTCTATCTGCATCAATCTGAGAAGATATCATTGAGATTACTAATTTATTATCATGTGTTTTGTTAATTACATCTGCTACTTGTTGTGGAAAGTCTTCTGACACACGCTTTAAAACTTCGTTAACTTCAGTTGGTCCAGTGATTATCGCTTGTGTAAAAGCTTCATGATCTGTATTAAATATTTTTTCAAAACTATGTGAAAAAGGCCCATGTCCTAAATCGTGTAATAAAGCTGCACATAAGGCTAAAGGTCTATCGTTATTATCCCAAGCCTCACGTCCATTAAATGAATCATCGATTATTCTACGCACGATTTCATATACACCAAGTGAGTGACCAAATCTACTATGTTCAGCTGTGTGGAATGAGAGATATAATGTTCCTAATTGCTTAATTCTTCTCAAACGTTGGAACTCTTTTGTTTTAATCAAATCCCAAACTACTTGATCTCTGACATGAATGTACCTATGAATGGGGTCTTTAAACACTTTTTCTTCTGGTAATTTTTGTGTAGCATAAGTTGTAAAGGTCAATGTCATTCTCCTATTCATATCTATACTGCTCAGGTTACTTTAATGTTTTACGCATTAAAGCTAAATCCATTGCCTCTCCATACATTACATGTGTGTAAGAACGGAGTTTTTCAAAATCTTTTTGCTCATAAAATGACACTGCTTCATCATTTTTATTATCGACTTCTAAAAAGATTTCATCATATTTTCCTTCAAAATAATTCAACCCTTCAGTTAACAATTTCGAACCATAACCGTGATGTTGCCAAGATGGTCTCACATAATGTGCAGATAAAAATAATTCCGTACCATATATGAACGTCGCAAAACCAATAATCTCATTGTCTTCTTCTACAACTAGGAATAATTGATCTTCTAATCGTTTAAGTAAGTGTTGACCATTATATGAAGCAGCCAATAGCTCGTTGACCGTTTTAGCTGCGTAAATATTCAAATAAGTGTTATACCAAGCTTTCGTTGCTACATCTCTGATGCCCACAACATCTTCGGGTGTTGCTCTTCTAATTTCTTGCATGTCGCTCTCCCCCTATTTAGATAGGTAATAATAGCTACATTATAACATAATATTTGTATTCAAAATACTTTATCTCGTTTGATACAAATAGCTGGTTATAAGCGCATTTTATTTAGGTCATCTTAGTAATCTATTGCTTATATGATTAAAAAGTCCGAGACACATACTCATGTCTCGGGCTTAAACTATTTGTTATATATTTACTTTTGTTGTAAAGTTTGTTGCCATTCTTGGGCGCGTTTTAGTGCGTAAACATCTTTTTCTATATCTCCAGGTCTTTCTGCTGTACCTATAATATAGCCTGATAAGCTCGCGCCTATAAATTCCAAACTATATTTAACTTGGGTAATACAAGGTTTAGCTTTGACTTTAGGGCAATCTCCTCCCACAATAATCAACCTAAAATCCTTTTTCGCCATTTCCGCTTTAAAGTCTTTATATCTTGGATCCATCAACGTTTCAGACCAATGATCAATGAACGCTTTCATTGATGCTGATAAGCTATACCAATATATTGGTGAAGCAATAATAACCGTATCACTTGCTAACACTTTATCTATAATTGTTTTGTAATCATCTTCGTATGATTCTATAGTGGTATTATCGTGTCTTACATCTCTCACAGGATTTAATTGATGTTCTGTTAAGTCTATCCATTCATAGTCATACCCATCTATGGCCATCTTAGTTAAATGCGCAGTATTTCCATCTGGTCGACTGCCCCCAAATAACACTGTAATCATAATAATCTCCTTCTACTACTAATTTAAAAATACATCATGTAAAAATCATAAATATACAATTCCATAAATTTTCTAAACTTAATTAATAATCCTACACTAAAAAGTCTAGTTTATAAACAGTTTAATGAAAATAGATTGAAAAATTAAATTATTTGCTCAAAATTAGATCTTTTTATTTATATTATGGATGTATATTTTTAGAAGTAAAGTTATAAATATAAATATAATAAGACAAACTAAATTCTAGCTTGTCTTATTATATTTATTATTTTACAGGAAATAATTCTTCTATTTTATTAATTTCATCTTCAGTTAATTTCACATCTAACGTTGTTAAATTATCAACTACTTGATTTGGACGTTTTGCACCAGGTATAACAACATCTAATGATGGTCTAGTTAAATAGAACGCCAATACAATATGTGCTACATCGACTCTATGATTATCAGCAATACCACGTAATTGATCCACTTTGGCTAAGTTCTCTTTATATCTTTCGCCTTGAAACTCAGGGTTTTTTGCACGTAAATCATCAAAAGTTGTGTTTTCATTATATTTTCCAGCTAATAAACCAGAAACTAATGGGAAATATGGAATAAAGGTAATATTATTTTTACTTGTGTAATCAAAAATATGCTCATTTTCGCGGTTTAATAAGTTATATTCCATTTGCACAACATCTACATAGCCATCTTTATTAGCCTCTTTGAGTTGATCTAAATTAAAATTAGACACGCCTATCGCTTTAATTTTACCTTCGTCTTTAAGTTCTTTTAAAGCAGCGACCGCTTCATTTTTTGGCGTGTTATCATCTGGGAAATGTATATAATAAACATCTATATAATCTAATTGTAGGCGTTTTAGGCTTTGTTCAACTTGCTCCTTTAAAAATGCAGGGTCATTCGACATTTTCACATTCTCTTCATCATCAAAATAATGCGCGCCCTTAGTAGCAATGGCATATTCTTCGCGAGTGAATTCTTTTATAGTTTCTCCTATCAATTCTTCAGAACGCTTTGGCCCATAGATAAATGCTGTATCAATTAAAGTTATGCCATTTCTAATTGCAGTACGTACTGTTTCCATACCTTGTTCCTCATCCAAATCGTTATATAAATTGTGACCACCTACAGCATTAGCACCAAATGCTATTGGATTCACTTTAACATCTGATTTTCCAATTTGTACTTTTTTAGTCAATATCATCCGACTCCTTCGTAAAAATTTAAAATCCACTTTATCATTATTTCTGTTACTTAGATTTGTAATTAGTTACTATTTCAAATAATGAGTATATTGATTCACATTGTTCTTTTACCCATTTTCAACAATTTTAATAATGAGAAATATGAGAATTTTATATATTTTAAATTTAGCACGGTTTCGTTGGGAAACTAAATAAATTTGCTTATTAAACAACTTAATTAGATATGTAATTAATACTTAAAAGTCTCAAATAATAATTATATTCTAAACTATTTTTAGATACATCTATAAAAAACACCCTAAAAGCCAGAATCTTAATTCTAACTTTTAGGGTAATCCTTTTTTCATTATTTTCTAATAAGTTAAATCCGTTTTATGTAATTACTTTATAAACTCATGTAATTTATTGCGTACTTTTACGTTTCGCTAATTTCTCTTTAAGTTTTCTATCTTGCTCTTCTTTACGACGTTTACGTTCTTCATTTCGTTTTCTCAAACGTTCTTCTTCTTCAGGATCTCTTGGTTTTTGTAACTGTTTTACCACTTTTTCCATGAGCTCATCTTCTGAGAGTGCCGCTAATGGACGATTATTAACAAAAGCAAACGTTTTACGTCGGCCTGGGCCACAATATGACTGACAGCCGATTTCAATTTCAGCGTCAGGGTCTAATTTAGTCAACTTTTTTTCTAAAGTTTTGCAATTTACAGCTTGGCAATCATCACAAATCAAAAATTTATTTTGCAACTTTACCCTCACCTTCCTTATCATTGACTTTCCCATATTTCATATAATCTATAATATCATTACTTTTATTTAAGATTACATATATCTCAAGCTACATTCTATTTTATGTCTCTTTCCATCTACAACTCTAATTATTTTACCCTTTTTAATAAAAATTTCAAGTTCTTAATTTAGTAACTTTTTTGTTTTATTTAAGTTAAATAATGAAATGGAAGCCAAATAAGGAAGCAAATTTAAATTTGCTTCCTCCCCCCAATTTAATAAATATATTATTAATACTTACTAAGATTTCTTATAACTATAATTATAGTTATATAGTAAATCAATACTCCGAAATAGCGTCGAAGGTCTTCTCCATTTAATATTAAATATTTTTGGCCTACGTCCACCATAAATCTGGTGCAGGATTCTCAATATTAATTGACTTCAAATTATTAACTGCCTTATTAAATCCTTCTTCAATAGACATTATAGGGTCTTCATGTTCTATACTTACAACATAATCGTAACCATTTATCCTTAGTGCACTAATCATATCCCCCCACGCGTGAGTATTATGACCGTATCCTACTGTCCTAAATGTCCAAGCTCGAGTCTGTACATTGCCATAAGGTTGCATGTCTGTCAGACCATACATATTTACATTTTCTTGATCAATGTATGTATCTTTTGCATGAAAATGGTGAATAGCATTTGCTTTCCCTAATATTTTAATTGCTGCAATTGGCTCAATACCTTGCCACCACAAATGACTAGGGTCTAAATTAGCGCCAATATATTCATTAGTTGCTGTTCTTAATTTCAACATTGTATAAGGTGTATGTACTAAAAAACCAGCATGTAATTCTATACCAATTTTCACATCATTTGATTTAGCATATTCTGCCACTTTTCGCCAATAAGGTATAAGTTTTTCTTCCCATTGCCACTCTAATATTTTAGTATAGGCTGTCGGCCATGGGGTTACTGGCCAATTCGGATATTTAGCTGTTTCATCTGATCCTGCAACACCGGAAAAAGTGTTAACTACGGGTACATTTAAAAGTGAGGCTAATTTAATTGTTTTAAACAAGGTATCATGTGCTTGTTGGGCTTCTTTTTCATTAGGTGAAATGGGATTGTTATGACAGCTAAAAGCACTAATTTCCAATCCACGTTGATGAATCGCTTCAATGAAAGCATTACGTTGAAGTTCGTCTTCTAGTAAGTTATCCATCGGACAGAATTGATTACCAGGGTTACCTCCTGTTCCTATTTCCACCATTTTGACTCCAGCATTTGCTACATAATCTAACATTTCTTCAAATTGTTTATCTTGGAATAATACAGAAAACACACCAATTTTCATAAATAATCCTCCTTTAACATTATAACTCGTTCAATTTAATACTTTGACCAATTTCACTACTTCGATAAATTGCATCTATGATCTTATTTATTTTCAATGCTTGTTCTGGTTGTACGATAAGTGTTTCATTACCAAGACAACTATTTACAAAGTTCTGAGCTTGTCGTTGTGCCGCTATACCTTCATCATGTTCTGCATATGCTTGTTCAGTAAAATAAGTCCCTAATTTAGGTCGATATATTTCAAATGGATATAAATTCAGACCGCCATCAACGCCAGAAATACTTAAGTGTTTTGTGTCTTCTTTTATATTTGCTGACCATGAACACTCAAATTGAAGTGTTGAATGATCATTAAAAGATATATAGCTTGTCACGTGATCATCTACATCAAACTTTTCATGATCAAATGGACCCCAATCATTCAATTGATTTGGTAATTTGCTAAGACGATTATAAGTTTTACCTAACACCTCTTTAGGTTCAATGTCGTTTAGTAACCAAAGTGACAAATCGAGCATATGACAACCATAATCTATTAGACTACCGCCACCCTGCAACGTTTTATTTGTAAATACACCCCATCCAGGGACTTTACGTCTACGTAATGCTTGTACACGGGTAACTAAAGGATCACCTACTATACCACTACCAATAGCTTTTTTTGCCGTAATTGCTGCATCTGTGAAGCGATAATGATATCCTATTGCCAACAATTTACCAGCTTGTTTTGCGGTATCTACCATAGCCTCACATTCAGTTAAATTCATGGCCATTGGTTTTTCGCAAAATACATTGACTCCTGCTTCTAAAGCATCAATACTTATCTCCGCATGAAATTTATTTGGTGTACAAATAGCTACTGCATCAACTTGTTCAAACATCGTATAATATGATTCGTGAATATTTTTAATATGAAAATCATTTGCAACATTTTTTGCCAATGCTAAATCAACATCTTGAACTGCCACAACATCCACTAAATGATTTAAATTTTGAAAAGCTGGAATGTGTCTGTTACATGCAATGCCACCGCATCCAATAATACCCACTTTTAATTTATCCATAAGTAGAAAACTCCCAATATTATTTTTTTGATATTTGTTCTAATGGTTGTGCGTTTCCATATTGATGTCTTGGCGTATCACTGTGAAATGCCCACTTCACAGCATTCTTAATAACCTTTTGCACATTTACATTGTAATAGGTAGGATAGGTTTCATGGCCCGGTCTAAAATAAAATATTTTCCCGTTGCCTCTTTTAAAAGTTGCTCCACTTCTAAAGACTTCTCCACCTTCAAACCAACTGATGAAAACTGTTTCGTCTGGTGATGGGATATCGAAATGTTCTCCGTACATTTCTTCTTTTTCAAGTTCAAAATATGAGTCAATTCCTTCAGCGATAGGATGCGTGGTATCAACAACCCAAAGCCGTTCTTTTTCATCTGCCTCTCGCCATTTAAGGTCACACGATGTGCCCATTAAACTCTTGAAAATTTTTGAAAAATGTCCTGAATGTAAGACGACTAATCCCATACCTTCTAATACTTTCTGTTTTACTTTTTCTACGACTTCTTCATCAACTTCTTCATGTACTTTATGCCCCCACCAAATAAGTACATCTGTTTGTGCTAACACATCATCTGTTAAACCGTGCTGAGGTTCGTCTAACGTTGCTGTAGTCACAATATGATCATCTGTTAAAAATGATGCTATTACATGATGTATACCGTTTGGATAAACAGCCTGTACATCTTCACTTTCTTGTTCATGTCTAAATTCATTCCATATTGTAATATTCATAAAATACCTCCATAAGCTTTATTTATCATTTAAATAAACAGCTTGCCCTGTTTTAGCTGATTCGTATATAGCTTCTAATATCTGAGTTACAACAAATGCTTCTTTTGGTTTAACGACAGGTTCTATATCCTGAGTAATACTATTTATCCAAAATCTCGCTTCTTCTTCTGCTTCATCTATCTTTTCACCTTCATAAAAATCAACGCCAGCATTTTCTAATTCAATTTCAGAAGTATACAGTGTTTTTAAGTCTTCACCGTGTATACGTAAGCCATTTTTCATGTCAGCGCCACCATCAGTACCTGACAAGGAACATTTAGCTTCATCAACGTCTAAAGAATTAAGCGCCCAGCTTGATTCTAGTATAATGGTGGCCCCATTCTTCATCTTGATAAATCCAAATGCAGAGTCTTCTACCGTGAATTTATTTGGATCCCAAGAACCCCAAGCATTAGCTGCATCCGCTTGTTTCCCCAATTTTTGAAATGTAGAGCCCATCACGGATTCAGGCTCATAATTATCCATCATCCATAATGTAAGATCTAATGCATGAGTTCCTATATCAATTAACGGGCCACCTCCTTGTTTCTCTTCGTCTAGAAAAACCCCCCATGTTGGTACTGCACGTCTTCGAATAGCATGAGCCTTACTAAAATATATCTCTCCTAAATCTCCACGTTGTGTTACTTTTCGTAGATATTGACTATCAGCACGAAATCTATTTTGATAACCAATAGTTAACTTTTTATTATTATGCACTGCAGCATCAATCATTAATTGTGCTTCTTCAGAAGTTTTAGCCATTGGTTTTTCACACATCACATGCTTACTTGCATTCAATGCTGCTACAGTAATCTCTTGATGCGTATTATTCGGTGTACAAACATGAATAACTTCAATCGAATTATCTTTTAATAATTCAATGTAATCTTCATACACTGTTGCATTTTTATCACCATAACGCCTTGCTGCTGATTCAGCTTTTGTTTTATCTATATCACAAAAGGCAACCATTGATACCTCTGAAATTTTCGCTAAACTTGGTAAATGTTTACCATTTGCTATACCTCCACAACCAATAACACCAACTTTAACTGTCATCATCTCATCTCCTTAATTTTTGAATACTCCAAAAGAAAACGCTTACAATAAAATACAAAAAAATATTTAAGTCTTCTTTCTTACTTTAACTCCTTTAAAATTATAGTAGAATAAAAAATTAAAAACACCAATAAGTTTGACGTATTTAGAATTTATATATTAACATTAGAATATATTTTCAAAATTCGGAAATTTTTCCAATGAATAGGTGGAATCTTTTTATATGGTATTAGATCATCTTATTAATAAACATTTTGAACAACTAACAGAAAATGATTTACATATTATCAATATTATCAGACAAAATATTGATCAAATTTCGAACATGAAAATTCATGATTTAAGTAAACTTACACATACATCTATCTCTACGATTCATAGGTTAGTTAAAAAAATGGGATTTGAAGGTTATAGTAATTTTAAATTTTACTTAAAAATGGATACAAATACATCATCTACACAATTCGCGAACGCAGATACAATAGTTGAAGATGTTCAAAGGACTGTTGAACATCTTGAAATGTTTGATTATCAACCACTTAATGAATTAATTGAAACTGCTCCATTCATCTATATTTTTGGTACAGGTATGGCGCAACAAAATGTAGCACGTGAAGCTCAAAGACATATGCTCTCTATTTCTAAAAGAGCTATTGTTATTAATGATGAAACGGAATTGCGTTTAGCTATAAACCAAATGTCCTCTAATGATTTACTTTTTGTTATATCATTATCAGGAGAAACTAAAAATTTAATAGAGCCTATTCAACTTATTAAAGCTCGTGAACTACTTTACGTATCAATTACAACTTTGCATGATAACTATATTGCTAAACATGCTGTCTTTAATATTTACGTTAATAGCCCACCTATTCAATTTTTTAATAATACGGAATACTACAGCTTCACACCTTATTATGTCGTATTTGATTTTATAGCAAGAACTTATCATAATTATAAAATTAATAATTAGTTTTCATGTGAATTTACAACTGGTTTTATTACTACAAAATTCCAAGTAAAAGACATTATAAATCCTGTATTGATAAAAAGTGGAGGGGGTGTTTGAAAATCATTATATGTTTTGATTTCTACACTTCTCCACTAATTTAGAATATTAACAAGGCTAACTTGATTTGTTTAAAATTTGTTCTACTTCTTCTCTTACTTGTGATACCGAAAGTCCAACAATAACTTGGACATTTTTACCACTTTTAACAAGACCATGGGCACCGCCTTTTGATTTAAAATAATTATCTGCTGCTACTTGTTCAGGATCATTTACGGTGACGCGAAGTCTTGTGGCACAATTAGTAACATCAACTATATTATCTGCGCCACCTAATCCTTCTATATATACATCTGCTTTCATTTGATATTCACTATAACTATCAGAAAGCGAACTTTGTTTTTTATTTTCACGGTAGTCTTTTTTCGTATATAGTTTAGTATCTTTATTGTCATCTTTTTCCCTACCAGGCATAGGAATATCAAACTTCAATATTATAAATCTAAACAAGTAGTAATAAATAAAGATAAAAATAATCCCTATTATAAATTGTGCTAAATAGGTTCCCCAATGTGATCCAAATAGAGGAATCCAATTGGTTGCCGCTATTTCAATAAAACCGCCACCTAAATTCCCAACTAAGCCAAATGCATGCATAATTGTAACCATTGTTGCACCTAAAACAGCATGTATTAAGAATAAGAAAGGTGCAATAAATATAAATGTAAATTCTAATGGCTCGGTAATCCCTGCAAATACTGCAGTTAATGTGGCTGCCAATAATAGCGCACCTACCTCTTTCTTTTTATGAGGTTTAGCTGTGGAATATATCGCAAGCGCTATGCCAATCGAACCAAAGATTTTCGTATTACCTTGTAATAAGAACCCCCCGCCAGGGAAGATATCTTTTAATGATTTAGTTGTCTCAGAATATTCAGTAAGGTGTGATATCCAATAAGATTTAATACCGCCATCTACAACAGCTGGACCATATTCAAATGGCGTATATATAAAGTGATGTAAACCGGTTGGTATCAATATCCTTTCTAAGAAATGGAATAGCCACACACCAATATAACTAGATGTAGCAAGAAAGACTTGTAACGATGCAATCCAACCTTGAACAATTGGCCAACCCCAACTTGTTAAAAAGGCAATTGGAATCATACAAAAAAATGCAAGCATAACTACAAATGGCGATCCCTGGAATATGCCTAATGATTCAGGCAATTTCTTATCATAATAACGGTTATGTAACCATATTGCGACACCCGAGATAATTAAAGCTCCAATAATGTTAGTATCTAATGTTTTAATGCCTACTAACTCTGTCAGTCCTGTCGCATCATCAACATTCTCTTTAAAGTTAACACCAAAAGTAGGTCCCCATGTCGTTAATATGCCATTAATAAAATAATTAAACATCATATAAGTAACAACAGAAGACATCACTGCATGCCCTGCTGATTTTTTCGCTAATGAAATAGGTAATCCAATAACAAAAATGAGCTCTATATTTTCAAATACAGTCCATCCTCCGTTTTCAATTAATGACCATATTTGAAACCATATACCATCAGGATTGGCAAGCCCTCCCATAATAGCTTCATTTTTGAAAAGTGTCGCAATTCCAATAATAATACCAAAAAACGGGAACAATAACACAGGTACTATCATCGCTCCGCCGAACCTACGTATTGCATTGCCAATGTTTCGTCCAATGTTCATAATCATCATCCTTTTCGCTCTGTTTGGAAGCGCTTTCTTAAAACGATGATATGCTTAAATATTTATAAGTTCAATATAATAGTGCGATTCTGACATGATGTACCCTTGAATGATTTTATTTTCATCAAAAGGTAAATTTTCCAATTTTTTAATAAAACGGAACTTATAAATATATCTTCTAAATTTCAAGTTCTTAATCCTATGCATTAAAAAAACAGCACTTTAATCCTCTTATTCGGATTAAAATACTGCATTCCCCTTAATATTCATTATTTATTGACCATGATAAATATTAAATTCAAGTGGTTTCACTTCATTGTCTAACCACTCTTGATAAATTAATTTTTTCTTCACTTTATTATCGATAATTGTAATACCACAATCACCACCGCCTGCTCCTGATGTTTTAGCTGCACCACCATATTTTTCGGCTATAGAACATAAAACTTTCAAATGTGCTGTCTCAATATCAATCGTCGCCTCTTTATCCATCGATTGAATAATTTCACGGTTGGTACGAATCATTTGTTGTACGCCTTTAATGTGATTTGTTTTGAAGGCGTGAATCAGTTTTTCTACGCATAAATGTGAGCGTTCTAAGAATTTACCATAAAATGTGGGATCTGATTTTAAGCGTTTGACTTCACTAACAAGATGATGTGACGATGCCGGAGAACCTGTCCAACCAATTAGGACTTCCATATTTTCAGGAGGCTGTAATGGTTCAATATGTAGGCCAGGCCAGTTTTTATTTAGTACTTCATTGACAGAAGTGTCCTCTATTTGTTGTGAAACCCACTCATGGTCAAATGTACTATATGCTAGCCATCCTGTATAAATACTTACAGCAATATCTCCACAAGAACTTAAGCTTTGTAATTTCATATTAGCAATCACGGCTAATTTATAAATATAGAGATTGGATAAATGTGTCTCATAAAATTCATTTAATACTTTTACAACTGAAACGAGTACAGCTGCACTAGATCCTAAACCATACTTATGACCATTCGCATCGTCTAGATTACTATCTATCGTTAAATTAAAATGTTTTAAACTAATATTGTTACTTCGAACATATTGCTCAAATACTTCAATCGCAGTAATAACATACTTCAATTGTTTAGCAGCATGGACGTCAGAAACAGCGATTCTATCTTGACGTCTTTGGAAAGTCACAGGTTCATGGTGTAATGTTTTTGAATGTATTGTGCCTTGAGAAACATTAGAATCTTCAATAGTAGCTGTTACAAATCGATCTACTGCAATTAATACAGATTTATATCCAGGTTCAGTAACAGCGTATTCACCTGCAATATATAGCTTACCTGGTGCTTTGACTTGAATCATTTTATCTCTTCCTTACTCAATAATTTCAACGCCTGTGCTTATAATATCACTCGCAATGATTTGTGCTTCGTCAAACGATTTATATAAGGCATCTATCACTGCTTGTTGATTTTTCTTTTCAACTAAAATTTTGACATTAGGTCCAGCATCCATTGTAAAGTAGCAAGGATAGCCCGCTTCTCGGCATTGGTGTACAATATCCATTACAAGATAACTATCATCTACCATATACGTAAATGGTGGTTGTGCTCCTAAGTTCGTTGCATGCATACGTAAACCATTTGCTTCTATAACTTCACCTAATTGCTTAAAGTCTTTTTGGTTTATCGCATGTTTAACTGCTGTTATATCTTCATCTACATGATCCAACCAATATTGATAAAATCGAGATGTATCACGTGTTAGTGACATACCAGCACGACTAGATACTTTTTTAGATTTATTATTGATCACTACAAATATCATTGTTAAGTCATTTTCCCAATTGTCTGCTTCAACAGGAAAACTGTATGATGTTGCATCATCATGACCTTTTTCCCATTCTACAAAGCCACCGTAGATACTTCTTGATGCTGATCCAGAACCTCTACGAGCTAACCTAGATAATGCTTTACCCGTTAATCCAAGATTTAAAGCCTTGTCACACGCAGCTGCTAATGCTGCATACGCACTTGCTGAAGAAGCAAGCCCTGCTGCAGTTGGTACATAATTCTCACTTTCAATATATGCATGCGCAGATGTTCCACCTAATTCTCTCACGATATCCATAAATTTACTTATTTTAACAGCTTCATTTTCTGCAACCACTTCACCATTTAAAATAAGCGTATCTTTGTCATAACTTTCATCAAAAGTAACTTTTGTTTCAGTATAAAAACGATCTAATGTTACAGAAAGACTATTATTCATCGGAATAATATAAGTTTCGTCAGCCTTCCCCCAATATTTAATCAGTGCAATGTTTGTATGCGCACGTGCCTTACCACTATTGACCAACCTCATTACCCTCCTAAGTATTCAATCCACGTATGATGTGCACCTAAATCTGTTGCACATTTAACGATGTTCTCTGCTATTTCTAAATCAGTAGCTAGTACAATCATACTACCACCTCGCCCACCACCAGTTAACTTACCAGCAATAGCACCTTGTTGCTTACTTACTTCTAATATTTCTTCAATTTTCTCATGACTTACAGTTAGTGTTCTCAAATTCTCTTGGCATAAATTAAATACAGAGGCTAATTGTTCGAAATCATGGTGTTCAATTGACTCACTTGCTTCATGTACAAGTTTACCAATATGCTTTACATTTTGCAGATATTTACGATCTTCCTTGCATAAATTATGCACGTCTTCTACTGCTTGCTTTGTAGAGCCACGCACGCCTGTATCGATAACAACCATATAGCCACTTAGGCCTAATGGTTTTAATGTTTGTACTTGTCCTTGTTGAAACCAAACGGGTTTATTGGAAACAATAGTTTGTGTGTCAATACCGCTTGGTTTACCATGAGCAATACGCTCAGCCCAATTTGCTTCTTCAATCAATAGTGCATCAGATAACGGTTTTTTAAGATAATCAAAACTTGCACGCACAAAAGCCACTGCCATAGCAGCACTAGAACCTAACCCTCTTGAAGGTGGTAAATTTGTATCAATCGACACTTTTATAGGCGTTTTAATACTATATTTTTCAATAAATCTTGTAATTACTGCTTTTAAATGTTCAGGTGCTTTGCTTAATTCACCTTCAAATACTTCACTTTTAATAAAAGAAACACTTGTTTCCTTCAAAGATTCAATTGTTGCTTTTACTTTACCAGTCGTGAATGGAATTGCTATTGCTGGTTCGCCAAATGTTACAGCATGTTCACCAATTAATATTACTTTACCATTCGCTTCCCCGTATCCTTGTTGTGCCATATTTTCAATCACCTTTAGTATTTTCTTTAAATTGTATTTATATGTACTGATTTTTGTACAGTTCAGGCATCTATTTATTCGCCCATAACAACACACTCATTACTTAAATCATATTTCCAAGGAAATTTTCTGTTTTCATTCTATAGATAATGAAAAAGAATTAATATTTAAGTATGCCATTTTTAAAATCAGATAAAATTTCATCATCATTAAACATTTTCATTATTTTTGCAAACATCATTTTATATTATCTCACAAAATCAACATAATGCCATACGACTCTGGTCATAGTTTATTAAATTTTAAAAACTATACCTGCTTACATTAGCATAGAGACCTATAAACAATCATTACAAAAATTAACACCAGATGCTAATTCATGCTCATACTTACTCATTATAAAACGCTCGGACTATATATTCAAAAACTTACATTGAAAATAGCCAAATTTATTAATTATTAGTTTTTAAACCATACTTTCACTATATTACTTATTTCATTTCTATAATTCAACAGATTTAAAAACCTATTGCTATAAATCTTATTTAATTTAACAAAATAAAAAAAGACTAGTATGTATACTTAACCTTCAAGTACCCATACTAGCCTCACTCTAATCTAATTCATTGTTTGATTGATTTTAGCGTTACGTTCTATCATTTTTTCAAAATAACCTTCATATAATTGCCATTCCTCATCAGTGATTGGTTCCATGTTCAAGCGCCCACCTAAATCC
Source organism: Staphylococcus sp. 231237_7MaSpsaltlick (assembly GCF_043107035.1). Taxonomy (NCBI): domain Bacteria; kingdom Bacillati; phylum Bacillota; class Bacilli; order Caryophanales; family Staphylococcaceae; genus Staphylococcus; species Staphylococcus sp. 231237_7MaSpsaltlick. The sequence continues at coordinate 97,482 of NZ_JBICNX010000005.1, read as the reverse complement.
TTGATTGCATACAACAATTGGAACATCACATCTTGGACTGTTATCTTCTTATTTAACAGCGTTTCTAAAGATGCCATACAAGACGGTTCAATATTTGGATAAGTGAACTTGGTTTCCTCACCTTTTAACGCACGCTCATAAAAGGATTGCATCATTTCAGCTCTTTCACTGCCATCACCTTCTACACAAAGGTAAATTTGAACTGCAATACCACCACGAACGCGCCTTTGTGAAATACCAGCAAACTTTCTACCATTAATGCTCAAGTCAAATTTACCTGGGCAGTATGACCTTTCGATTTCATGTGTCGCTATTTCAATATCTTCATCTTCAAACATTTTAGCAATTAATAAATACATTACTGAAAAAGCTTCATCAATTGTAATATCATGTTTACCCTTAAAAATCAGAGAAATATTCAGCACACCTTGATCTAAGACCACACCTAGTCCACCCGAGTTTCTAACAATCGCATTATAACCACGCTCTTCTGTAAGATAACGTATACCATCTTGCAAATAAGGTAACCTTGAATCATGAATACCTAGTATTACAGTATGTTGATGTACCCATGTACGAACTACACTACATGATAAATCTTTCCCTACACTTTCAGAAAAAGTATCATCAAATGCAAATGATTGCATAGGTTCCAAACCTGAAGAATGATCTATATAACGCCAATCTGCGGCATTAAAATATTTGCTTGCTAAATCCATTATTGTAATGACTGTGCAGCAGTAATGATTGATAGATTATATACGTCTTCTATAGAACAACCACGTGATAAATCATTTACTGGTGAGTTAAGACCTTGTAATACTGGACCAACCGCATCAAATCCACCCAGACGTTGCGCAATTTTATAACCGATATTTCCAGCTTCTAAACTTGGAAATACGAATACATTTGCATCGCCTTGAATTTTAGCGTCTGGCGCTTTTTTCTTCGCAACTTCTGGTACAATTGCTGCGTCAAATTGGAATTCACCATCTACAACTACGTCTTCAATATTATCAGCTTTAATTTTCTCTTGAGCTATGTCTACAGCATTTGAAACTTTTTCAACATCATCCGATTTAGCAGATCCTTTAGTTGAGAAACTTAACATTGCAACGCGTGGTGACATTCCGAAACTTTTAGCTGACTTAGCACTTTCAACTGCAATCTCAGCTAAATCTTGTGCTTCAAGTGTAGGGTTAATTGCACAATCACCAAAAATATATTGTTGATTATCTTTAATCATAAAGAAGATGCCTGAAGTTTTAGAGACACCAGGTTTTGTTTTGATAATTTGTAATGCTGGACGCACAGTATCTCCAGTAGAATGCGCAGCGCCACTAACAAGTCCTTCTGCTTTACCAGTATAAACAAGCATTGTGCCGAAATAGTTAACATTTTTCAACATTTCTTGTGCTTGTTCTTCCGTTGCTTTACCTTTACGACGTTCAACAAAAGCAGTTACTAATTCTTGTTTTAATTCGCTTGTTTCTGGATCGATAATTTCTAAATTTGAAATATCTAATCCTTTGTCATTAGCTAAAGCTTTAACGTTTGCTTCGTTACCTAATACTACAGGTGTCACATAGTCTGTCCCTTGTAATTGTGTTGCCGCTGTTAATACTCGTTCATCTTCCCCTTCAGGTAAGACTATTTTCACGTTTTTTCCTGAAAGTTTTTCTTGTAATACATCTAATAAAGACATAAGGGCCTCCTCAAAATTTCAATTCTTTTTTATTTTACGAATACCATTATACGTTATTTTTTATTAGAATTCCATGTCACCAATTTGTAATCATTTACTTATGTTTTAATACTCCCTTTATGGTAAAATTTTGTAGTGAAGACATAAAAATTTTCATTAAAGGAGAGATTTAAATGCCACAAGCACCAGAAACTTTAGATGGATGGTACAGTTTACATTTATTATATGCGATTGATTGGTCAAGCCTACGTTTAGTGCCAGATGAAGAACGTCGAAGCCTCGTAGAAGAGTTACAATCATTTTTAAATAAACATGAATCTGCACGAACAAACAACACTGGCGACCATGCATTTTACAATATAACAGGTCAAAAAGCGGACATTCTTTTATGGGCATTACGTCCAGAAATGAAAGACTTAAACGCCTTTGAAAATGAATTCAATAAATTAAAAATTACAGATTTCTTAATCCCAACATACTCATATGTTTCAATCATAGAATTAGGAAATTATCTTGCAGGAAAATCTGATGAAGACCCTTATGAAAATCCTCATATTAAACCAAGATTATTCCCTGAATTACCACACTCTGAGTATATCTGTTTCTATCCAATGGATAAACGTCGTAATGAAACTTATAACTGGTATATGCTTCCTCTTGAAGAACGCCAAGAACTTATGTATGTACACGGTAAAATAGGTCGTCAATACGCTGGAAAAATCAAACAATTTATTACTGGTTCAATGGGATTTGATGACTTTGAATGGGGCGTCACATTATTTGCAGATGATCCATTACAATTCAAAAAAATCGTCTCTGAAATGAGATTTGATGAAACCACTGCTCGCTATGGGGACTTCGGTAGTTTCTACGTAGGTCACATTGTTAAGAAAGAAAATTTACAAGACCTTTTTTCATTATAAATTATGAAGCAAGCAGAAATTATGCGAAGTAAAATTTGTATTCTGTGAAATAATTTGCGCAACTGTTACTAACTCGTTTAAAAATTTTACATTATAATTAAAAAGGATCTCGTCACTAGATTAACTAATGACGAGATCTTTTACTTTTGAGATAAAGGATATTTCCCTATACTCATCTAATTGTAGTGTGTTTGGGAGAACTTTAGCCACTACTTAATTTAAATATTAACTGTTTATATTGTCGCTACTCAATATATGTCTGTAACAGTTAACTAATACTATTTTAACCTATTTGAAATATTTGAAACATAAATGTATTGTAACAATTGCGTAAAATACATTAAATCCCTTATACAATTAGAAATAGAGCAATCCTTATAACAAAATGTAATAGGAAAATGTTACAATAAAAAATATTAACTCAATAACTTATTCCCACGCTATAACAATAATTCTATAGTGTTAGTTAAATACATTTTAATTGGTGATTAAATGACAATATATAATCAAACAATCGAGAGCTATGATGAAAAAATGGCAAAAGATGTAATTATGCTTGCCGGAAGAATTCTATTAGAATCAGGGGCAGAAGGTTCACGTGTAGAAGATACGATGACACGAATGGCTTTTACTTTAGGATACAAAGAGAGTAATAGCTTCGTTACGAATACCGTTATTAATTTTATGCTCCACAATGAGTCTTACCCAAGAATATTTAGAATTAAAACAAGAGATACGAATCTACTGCGAATTTCACGTACTAATGGCATTTCTAGACGACTAGCACTTGGTGATATTTCCCTAGAAGACGCATTTCAAGAATTACAAAAAATATACAATGAACAGAGCATTCAAAACCATTATCTTTTTTATAAATTTATAGCTGCTGCAGTTATTTCTGTCAGCTTTTTATATTTACAAGGTGGCTATTTGATTGATGTTTTAACTGCATTACTAGCTGGGTCTTTTGGCTATATTGTAGTAGAATTATTACATCAAAAATTGCACGCCCAATTTATTCCTGAATTTATGGGGGCATTAGTAATTGGGTTGATTACAATTATTGGTCATCATCTCATTCCAGGTGGTTCCGTCGCTACTATTATGATTGCAGCCGTCATGCCAATCGTACCAGGGGTATTAATCACAAATGCCATTCAAGATTTGTTCGGCGGACATATGTTGATGTTTACCACTAAATCATTAGAAGCACTCGTCACAGCTTTTGGTATTGGCGCTGGCGTTAGTACGATACTTATTATTTTTTAGGAGTTATGTCTATGTTTTGGATATTAAATTTTATATTTAGCTATACCGCTTCCCTCTTTTTCGGCGTAATATTTGATGTTCCGAAACGTCTTTATAACATTGTTGGCCTTGTTGGAGCAAGCGGATGGATGGTTTATATTTTATTTTATGATGGTTTTTCTGCACACACGATATACTCTAGTTTCTTCGGGAGCTTAGCTCTAGGTTGTTTAAGCCACATCATGGCTCGCATAAAAAAAGAACCGGTCATCATCTTTATGGTTCCTGGAATAATCCCATTAGTTCCTGGTGGCCTCGCCTTCGACGCTACTAAAAATCTAGTACTATTAGAGTTTAGTAAAGCTATAAACACTATGTTAGAAGTAACGCTTATAGCTGGTGCAATAGCGTTGGGGTTACTCTTTGCTGACCAGATAGCCAAACTAATTGTTTCAGGAACAAAAATACGTAAAAAGCGTGTATAAACACTATATTTACTCCTATAGACATATAAAAAGAAGACCAGTAATCCATGATGTGCACCATTGTGATTAACTGGCCTTCTTTTTATAATAATTAAATTTTCACTATTTCATGTTAATTACATATTTTTACTAGAAGTAATAACTATTGATTCGCTTTCTCTGACTTATGTTCATTTATTAAATCTACAACGTCATCTTCTGAACGGTTTAAAATCAATCTACTTAATTTATCATTGTCCATACGCTTTAGTTTTGGATAGCGGACTACAAAGAAGATTAAGCCAATCACTAACCATCCACCTAATGCAATATATGACGGTACAGATAACGACGCTGGTGAACCAGGAACTAATAATAACAATAAAAAGACAAATGATACAACCGTGCCCAATATTGCAAATATTTTATATACAGGACTATACGTATTACTAGCTTTATTAAAACTAAACAATTTAGCAGCTGACAGACAAGTAATAAAGTAAGCAATCGACACTCCTGTTGACGACATATCGACAATCCAAGTCAACGCCGTACGTCCTAGCCACGGAGCAATTAACGTAATAGTAACCAAGAAGATAATTGCTATATATGGTGTTTTGTATCTACCGTGCAATTTGCTAAATACTGATGGCATAATACCTGAACGGCCCATAGAGAATAACAAACGACTTGAGCTCATTAAGAAGCCATTTAATCCAGTAAAAATCCCCATGATAATAGCAATTGCTAATACTGCTAAACCAATATAACCAAAGGCTGCTTGTGTTACAGCACCTGTTAACCATAAGTTTCCATTTAAACTGGTTGACGAAGTGCTTAACCAACTTGTGTATAATATCATCAATACATAGGTAAATGCTGCGGCTAACAAACTATATACAATAAGTTTGAATGTTTTATTAGGCGAAAAATCAAATTCTTCAGCCGTCTGTGGTATATTATCAAATCCAACATATGCCCATGGCGCAATTGCCACAATCATTATGATGGAAGTAAACCATCCCTTACTTTCATTAGTTAATGGTTGTAAATTTTCAAAAGAAAAGTTATTACCAAAGAAAGATCCGAAAAATAATAATATTATTGTAATAACCATTGCTACACAGAAATAGTATTGCAGAGACCCTGAAACACTTGCACCTTTAATTGCTATAAACATAAAGACAATTAATAATAATGAAGCAATCAGAATTTCAGTGATATACACATCCCATCCTGCTATCGTATATAATTTACCAGTTTCTAAAATATCAGGTAATAAAAATTTAATTAATAAACTAAATGCTGTGGCGTTTAATGCGACCACACAAATATACCCAAATGTTAAGAACCAGGATGAGAAGAAACTTACGTACCTCCCAAATCCTAAAAAGCTAAATGCAAAGGCTCCGCCAGATACAGGAAAACGTTCTACTAATGCACCATAACTTACTGCTATAAGTATCATTAATAATGCTCCGATGACGATACCTATCGCTGCAGAAACCGGGCCTGATTGACCTATCCAGTCACCAGGTAATATAAAAGCACCCCAACCTATACACGATCCATAGGCGATTGCCCATACAAACTTCTCAGATAAATTCTGTTTTAAATCTCCTCTATCTATCTGTTTTTCATTTTGACTCATAAATAAAATTCACCTCATGGAGTGTATTATACCCATAAGATGAATTCTATAACAATTATAACTTTATAATTTAATCGTTGCTATAACTAACATTAGCCAGCCAGCAATAAATAGTACGCCGCCAATTGGGGTAACCGCGCCTAATATACGAATTTGAGTTAAAGCTAAAATATACAATGAACCACTGAAAAATATAATACCAAAGAATAGTAACCAACCTGCCCAATTGACATTAATAGATGTAGTACCACTAATGATACCTATCGCTAATAATCCTAGACCATGATACATCTGATAAGTTGTCGCCTTTTCCCAAATGGATAAGTATTTTTCTGATAGCTTATTTTCTAACCCATGTGCACCAAAAGCACCTGTACCCACTGCCATCATCGCGTTAAGCGCACCTAAAACAATAAACACTTTCATCATGTTAATTTCCATCCTTCCATTATTTAAAAATCAAAAATTGAGTCACCGTTACCTATTTCATCATCTGTAACCAATTTATTAGAATTTAATCCAGTGTCGGTTGTTACATTCTGACTGGAACTATTTGGTACTTTTCCGCCCATCGCTCTGATTTCATTTTCAGAAATATTCGATTTAGTATTTCCATGTTGTACTGTTGATGATTTAAAAGAAGATGATACATTGAAACTATTGTCACTATAACGTTGTTTATTAGAACGGGTCTCAGTAACTAATGATGTTAATGTATGAATCGCATATATATGCTTCTCAAAATCAACATTACTTTGAGCTTCGTCTGCTTGGACTAACTCCTGTTCAATCAATTGAATAATCTTTTCTTTTTCCATGTATTAATCCTCACTCTCACACCAATTCACTGGTTTAATGCCATTTGTTTGTAAATAATTATTTGTCAGAGAATACGGTTTTGATCCAAAGAAACCACGATATGCTGACAGCGGACTTGGATGTGGAGACTGAATAATATGGTGTTTCGTAGTGTCTATTAGCTTAATTTTCTGTTGCGCAGGTTTGCCCCATAAAATAAACACAACATTTTTCAATTGTTCAGATACCGCTTTTATCACTTCATCAGTAAAAATTTCCCAACCAATATTTTTGTGAGAATGCGCTTCTCCTTGGCGAACTGTCAAAACAGTATTTAATAATAAGACACCCTCACGCGCCCAATCTTGTAAATGTGGAGATTTTCTCACACAACCAATATCATCTTCCAGTTCTTTATACATATTTCTTAAAGAAGGCGGAAACTTGGCATCTGGCTGTACTGAAAAAGCTAGTCCGTGTGCTTGATTAGGTCCATGATAAGGATCTTGACCTAATATGACCACTTTCACGTGTTCAAAAGGCGTTAAATCAAATGCCTGATAAATATTTTCTTTATCGGGATACACCACTTCAGTAGTATACTCTTTTTCTAAAAAATCATGCATGGCAGTAAAGTCATGTCGCGTAGTTATATCATGAAAAACATCCGACCATTCCATATCGTCTCACCTCATTCATATAGTAACATAAAGAACCCCTTTTTTGCTTTAGCAAAATTAGGGGTTCTTACACATGAGTTTTAGCTCAGGTGTTCCTCTATTCTTTCTCGGTATCGAGACTTTTACACTTTTTTGCTTTAGCAATATTAGGGGTTCTTACGCTTGAGCTTATGCTCAGGTGTTCCTCTATTCTTTCTCGGTATCGAGACTTTTACACTTTTTTGCTTTAGCAAAATTAGGGATTCTTACGCATGAGCTTTAGCTCAGGTGTTCCTCTATTCTTTCTCGGTAACGAGACTTTTACACTTTTTTGCTTTAGCAAAATTAGGGATTCTTACGCTTGAGCTTATGCTCAGGTGTTCCTCTCTCTTTTCTCGGTAACGAGAGGCTTTTACACTTTTTTGCTTTAGCAATATTAGGGGTTCTTACGCTTGAGCTCAGGTGTACGCTCTGTTTATTAATTTAACGACCCTCACTTACATAAATCCCTCTAAAACCTTACAAGCTTCTCAAAGCCACCTTTATCAACACCTCGTTATTTAGAATACACGTTAAACATGGTATGATAAGTGCAAAAGATATTTAGGAGTGAAATTTAATGGCATTGAAAAAAACATTAACGATTGCCGGTTCAGATACTAGCGCTGGTGCAGGTATGCAAGCTGATTTAAAAACTTTTCAAGAACTAGAGACATACGGCATTGTAGCCCTAACTTCAATCGTAACAATGGATGAAAAAACATGGTCACATAATGTGACGCCAATTCCATTTGATGTATTTGAAAAACAATTAGAAACAGCAATTTCAATCGGCCCAGACGCGGTAAAAACAGGAATGCTGGGTACACAAGAAATTATCAAACGTGCTGGCGAAGCATTTGTTGAATCTGGCGCAGACTACTTTGTTGTAGATCCAGTAATGGTATGTAAAGGAGAAAACGAAGTGCTAAACCCAGGTAACACAGATGCAATGGTAGAACATTTATTACCAAAAGCAACTGTCGTAACACCGAACTTATTTGAAGCTGGCCAACTTGCGAATTTAGGTACTTTAAAATCAATAGATGATATGAAAAAGGCAGCTGAAATTATCCACCAACAAGGCGCAAAGCACGTAATTATTAAAGGTGGCAAAGCATTAGACCAAGATAAATCATATGACCTATACTATGATGGAAAGCTATTCTATCAATTAACAACAGATATGTTCCAACAAAGTTATAACCATGGTGCTGGTTGTACTTTCGCAGCTGCTACCACTGCATACTTAGCAAATGGCAAATCACCTAAAGATGCTGTAATCGCTGCAAAAGCATTTGTTGCTTCAGCAATTAAAAATGGTTGGAAAATGAACGACTTCGTTGGTCCAGTTGATCACGGCGCATTTAACCGCGTTGAACACATAGATGTAGAAGTTACAGAAGTTTAAATAAATAAAAGCCATAAGCACACCTCAAAAGAATGTTACTAGTGAGGTGTGCTTTATATATATACTATGGAAGGTTTTGAAAAATAAGGCTTTTATAAATATATAATACAGACTTTAAACAACCTATAAAATCATACCTAACACGCACAATTATTTAAATCTTCAAATAATATACGACATTAGTCTGATAAAAAGTTGATACTGTAGACTCATGTATTTACATTGATTTTCCATTATTATAATAAGTGTAGAGAGATAAAGGAGGGAATCACAACATGATTATCTACAAACAGGCTTTTGAAAATGGTAACCCAATATATGAAATTATCACCAAGACTTTCAAAACAATTTCTGTTAAATTCGATGAAAATTTCAACATGAATGAATTATATAAGTTACTCTCTCTACTTGAAAATGATGTTGATAACATGAAGCTAAGTTATTAAGCACATTTTCTATACATCGAAGACTATGCAGAAATTGCACTAAGAAGAATTCAGAATTTAAGATATACAATTAACTCCCCTTTAAGACATATGAAGTTAAAAAAGCAAAGTGTGTATAAGTTGTCCCCTTATACACACTTTGAACACACAACCCTATAAACACTCACCCTAAGTGGTACATAGTTAGGCAAAGATTGTCCCCTTTGTTTGCTTGGAGAGCAACCTCGAAGCAGTCCTAACTTATGTACCACTATTTTTATACATATAGCACTTTAAATTCTTCACATACTACGATAATAGATTCATTAAACTCCAATCCTAAAGACTCGTAATACGGCTTAAAGAAATCAATATGTGCTTTCCGCCAATATGTTAATGACTTATCGCCTTCACCTTCTAAGTATGCGTGATGTTCAGTTACTTCATTGAAAGGAGTTTGATAAACACGTGTTGTTTCAATTACGCATTTTGGCTGTCCCTTTTCATTTAAGATCACACTAACTTCTCCTACTTGAGGTAGCGGTTCTTCTTCAACTTTATACGTTTCGTAACCACTCGTCGTAGCAGTTTTCTCACCTTGCTTTACTAATTCTGCTAATTCATCTTCATCAACACCAAAGGACCATGCTTCAAATTTCACACCCTTATATTCTGGAAATGCTTCAATAAATGTTCTCCAATATTGTTCTACTGTTACAGCCATATTCATCCTCCTAATTTTTCTCAGTTAATCTTAAGATAACATAAAAAATCAGTCTTGGTCATTGAATGTCTGGCACTATTTCATCATATAGTCTGTAAATAACTGAAATGAACATAAGTAGTTTTACTCCTTGCAATCACCTTATTGAGTTAGTCTTGCTTATATATGAGCACTAACTCGAGCATTTCTTGCTTCAAAAATTATTTCATTCCTTATCATACTAAAAAGGGACAAAAATCATTTTATAAAAAATTGATTTCTGTCCCTCTTTTAAATATATTTAAAACTTTTAATTAAACTCGCTTATCTTTCGTCCACCACAATGCTTTATCAGGGTTATCCTTATAATATTCATATTCTTCGTCACTTTCGACATTAGGGTATGAACCTTTAAGTGATTTCCCAGCTGTACTTACATGTAATAACGAAATAATTATAATACCCACAATACTCACTGCTGTTAAATAATAAGCTGGGGATAATGGATCGCCTGTTTTTGCTACAAGTGAAGATGCGATTAACGGTGTCGTGCCACCAAATAATGACACAGATACATTAAATGTTACTGCCAGCGTTCTATATCTAATATGAGTATAGAACATTGTTGGTAACGAACCAGGCATAGTTCCTTCATATGTTGATAAGAAGAAACCTAAGACAAAGATACCAACGATAATAAAGATAATCGACGTTGTTTGTAAAAGTGAAAAAGCAGCAATACTAAACACTGCAGTACCAACCAATCCAATTAAAAATACATTTTTTTCACCAATTCTATCAGCAAGTCGACCAAACATTAATGCTAATGGAATCATCACTGCCATAACAACTGTAATTAAAACAGATACTGTTGTACTATCTAATTTAATAATTTGTTGTAAATATGATGGCATATATGAAGTTACCATATAATTTGTACAGTTAAAGAATGCGACTGCAACAAAACATACAATAATATCTTTATAATAATATCTAATAATTGTTAAGAAACCGATATTATCTCTTCTCGGTTTATCTGCAAGTTCGTTTTCATACACTGGAGATTCTTCTAGTTTTCTTCTTAAATAAAAACCAAAGATACCTAAGAATAAGCCTAAGATAAATGGAATTCTCCAACCCCATGAAGCCATTTGATCATCATTTAAAAAGAAGAATAATAATCCACTTAATACTGATGCAGCAATATAACCTGACAATGTACCAATTTCAAGGCCAGAACCAAGCGTATTTCGTTTTCTATCCGGTGAAGATTCTGCTATATATACCATTGCACCTGCATATTCCCCACCTGTTGAAAATCCTTGTAACACTCTACCTAATAAAAGTAGTATCGGCGCCCAAACACCAATTTGATCATATGTAGGTAATATACCAATAAGTAACGTTGAGAACGCCATCATAATAATGGTTGTTGTTAATACAACTTTCCTACCGTATTTATCTCCAATCATACCAAAGATAATACCACCGACTGGTCTAAGTAAGAACGCGATTGCAAATGTTGCAAATGTAAATATTGTTTTGAGTTGATCATTTTCTACCGAACTGAAGAAGTTTTGTCCGAGTATCACCGCTAAATAAGAATATAAACCAAAGTCAAACCATTCCATTGCGTTTCCGATACCTGTGGCAAACACAGTTTTTTTAGCAGTTTTGGGATCAACCTTATTTATACTACTTTTATCAAAATCCTTTTCATAATCCATGAATATGTCCACTCCCTTTAACATGTTATACAATTATACGTAGTTAATGAATATTGTCAAACTGACCTCAACCTTTTAATCACCTTTCTCTTTATTTTTATGCAAAAAATGTATACTAGTCTTTTTATTTTTCGCACATATAAAACTTATAACAAAATAAAAAATGAGTTCCCTTAAGTAAATTTGGGAACTCATTTTTTTGTTATACATATTTTTATTTTGTCATTTTCATTTAAAATAATTAATTTATTAGGCTTTTCAAATTTAACTTTAATAATTTCTGATATTTCAATAGATTCAACATATTTGACTCTGTAAGATGACCAATTTACTTTTGTTTTTGTAAGGGCTATTTGAACTACCATTTGGCCTGGAACAATTTGCTTATGTACAGGATTATGATCGTTAATTAATGATAAATATTCACTTACTTGTTTTATATTTAGCTCAAACATTTTAAATACGCTCCAAAAAAGTTTGCGTAATAGATATACATTTATATTTATTTTTATTAATTTCTAACTTGACTATATATTTCATATATTGACGAATTTTCTTACAGTCAACAATATACATATGTGCTAAATAATGTTCATTTACACTTAAAGGTTGTATTTGAGTAACCTCGGTTTCTCTAAGTAAAATTTCATTTTCTATAAATTCTTGAAACAAGGTAAATTCTGGCCATAGCTTTGCGCACAAAAGTGGAGGAACTATATTAGTTGGCTCACCGCCAAAAAATTGATTGTAAATATTTACTTCCTTATCATTGAACATAACATCTCTAACTTCATGACCATCGTTCGAATAATGCTGCATTCCCCATGCCCCCTCCAATACCCATAGTTGCAATAGTTCTATGATAATTCTTCATATAAAACAAGCGTGTAACCAAGGCAGCTCCACTTGCTCCATATGGATGTCCTGTAGCGATTGCGCCACCATATACATTCAACTTATCTAGTGACATACCTAGCTCTCTTTGACTTGCTAATACTTGAGATGCAAATGCTTCGTTTAATTCTATAGCGTCTAGTTCACCTATGGTATGTTTATTTCTCTTAAGTAATGTGTTTACCGCAGGTACTGGACCAATTCCAAGTAAAGTAGGATCAACTCCCACTGTAATACCATCTTTAAAAATTAAACCTTCTTGTAAACCGTAATCTTCAGCGACTGTTTTTTCCATAACCAACAATAATACTGCACCGTCATTCTTCATACAACAATTACCTGCAGTGACTGTTCCTTCAGTTAATAACGGTTTCAAACGATTTAATGTGCGTTCACCCATTTTTTCTTTAATACTTTCGTCTCTGTTAAAAATTTCACCTTTTACTTCCAACGGAACAATTTCTTGATTAATATGCTTTTGTTTATAAGCCATAATTGTCTTGCTATGACTTTTACATGCAAATGCATCTTGATCTTTTCTTGAAATGTTATATGTTTGTGCTACATGTTCCGCAGCTTGAATCATCGATGGATCTTGGCTATCTGGTGCAAAAGAGGCACGTTCAAAAAATTCAGGTAACTGCGTGTCATAAACGGATTGCGGCCTTTTAATCTTCCATGGCGCCCTACTTGTACTTTCTACACCACCAGCAATATATATTGAACCCGCGCCAGCTTGAATCATTCGACATGCATGTATCACAGCTTCTAGCCCAGAACCACATTGCCTGTCTAATGTAAGCCCTGGAATATTTTGATTCAATCTAGCTTCTAGCAAAGATTTTCTAGCAATATTGCCACCATTTCCTACCACATTACCTAAAATAACATCGTCAATTTCTGACATTATATGTGGATATTGTTCATTGAAATGCTCAAATAATGGTTTTAATAATGCTTCTGGTTCTAAATGCTTTAATTTCCCACCATATTTGCCAAATGGCGTTCGTTTCGCTGCGATTACAACTGCTTCGTTCATTGTTTTAATTCACCCTTTAAATAAAGACTTCTCATAAGTTTGCGTGCAATTTTACCACTTTGTGTATAATACATTTTACTTACTTTCACTAACTTTGATGGCACCTGATAACGAGCCAAATACTGAGTTAAATAATGCTTAAACTCCCGATACGTCACTTCTTGATTAGCGGTATAAAGTAATACTGCGATTTCGCCAAATTTTGAATGAGACTCACTAATGACTAATACTTCCTTGAACTCTTTAAAATTTTGAGCGAAACGTTCTATTTCACTTGGATAAACATTCCTACCACCAATAATCATTCGATCATGCTGGCGACCATGTAAATATAAGTAACCTTCTGAATTTAATGATGCAAAATCACCAATTTCTATCCAATCATCATTTGGATGTGAATCCCCAATATATCCACTGAATACCATGTTGCTCTTAACTTTTAATTTACCAATACCATATTCATCAACTTGGTCAAGATTGACTTTAACATTAGGAAATAGTTTTCCAACAGAATGGCTAGGTGCCTCATTATTATAGTTATAACTAATGAAACTCGCCTCCGAAGTTCCAAAGAACTCTATTAATGTTGCATTAGGAAAAAGCATGGTAACGCTATTTCTTAAACGATGTTGTAACTTATCTCCGGTCGTAAATATATATCTAATTTGTTGCATAGAACTGTTCCAAGCAACACAAGTATCTAACATTGTAGGAACTACAAATAAAGCGCAATGCTTTATTGTTTTGTCTGTTTTCATTTTATTCATTAATACTTTTGCATTAAATTGTTGCTGCCCAATAAATTTGCGACCACTATACAAAGCAAAGATGCACACAAATAAAGATAAAGAGTGTGATAGCGGCCCTGGTGCAATCATAGTATCTATTTCATTTTCCATTAATTTTTCTGTTTCTTCATATGAATATAACCATGACAACTCATTTCTATAATACGCCTTAGGCAGACCTGTCGTTCCAGAAGTAAAACCAATATGTAATATATTATCTATCTCTGTAGTATTTTGTTCTACTTGTTTAAATAATATGACTTTTAAATCATTATTTATAAGATATGCAATATCGTATTTTTCTATGAGCTTGTTTACTTGCTCTTGAGTCCATCGAAAATCCATAACACAAGGTATGCACCCTTTTTTGATTAAAGCCAAATAATACAATATTGTAGACATCGGGTTGTTCATCGTAAGTGCAACACATTGATTTTCAGGAATATCATGTAATTGTTCTACAATCGCTACTATGCGTGCTTGCAACGCTTTATAACTTATAAGTTCTGCATCAAATTGAAGTGCACAATCGTACGGTTGATATTGTGCGTACATTTCAATATTTTTTAATAATTGCATTTTTATCACCTTATTGTTAACTATAATATTCTTAATGTTAACATTTCTTATATAGATTTCCTATTGTTCGGTGTAGATATATACTGTTTCTTTTGCAAATGCTTTTATATTTTATTATTACGATTTCTATAACAATCAGTCCATTTTAAATAAAAAAGTCGACATGATTTCGGGACAGAAACACTATCCTCGACTCATACCGACCTCATTTATTATACGATTTAGAATGCTCTCAACAGCATTTACAAGAAATAGAATTTTTAATATCGGTAACTTTGATAGGTTTAAAAATCAGTTACAGTTACTGACTCTATCAATCATCCACTTCATTTAAATCAATTTATTTATGGACTGTTTCCAAAGCTGATTTTTCAACTGCATTGGCTACCGTTGCTACCACGTCTGAATTTAATGCATGTGGAATTACATAGTCTTTACTTAATTCACTTTCAGAAATAACATTTGCAATACCCTGTGCAGCAGCTACTTTCATTTCAGTCGTAATATTCTGCTTACGCGCATTTAAAATGCCTCTAAAGATACCTGGGAACGCTAGTAAATTATTAATTTGATTTGGATAATCAGAACGACCAGTTCCTACAACAGCAGCGCCCGCAGCAATTGCTTTCTCTGGAAAGATTTCAGGTATTGGATTGGCTAATGCAAAAATAATTGGTTGATCACTCATCGCTTTAACGTGACTTTCATTTAAAACATTAGGTGCCGAAACACCTATGAATACGTCTGCCTTTTGAATCACATCATCTAAACCACCGCGTTTTTGCGTTAAGTTAGTCTCTTCAGCAATATCCTTTTGTGCATCATTCATCCATGTCTCGCCTTGACAAACCACACCTTCAATACTTAATAATACAATATCTTTATATCCAGCACTTAATAATAATTGCGCAATTGCAATACCTGCTGACCCTGCACCATTAATCACTATTTGCACTTCATAATCTTCTTTCTCGACAACTTTTAATGCATTAATTAATGCAGCAAGCACAACAATAGCCGTCCCATGTTGATCGTCATGAAACACAGGAATATCTAATTCTTCTTTTAATCTTTTTTCAATTTCAAAACAACGAGGTGCTGCAATATCTTCTAAATTTATTCCTGCAAAATTAGGTTGAAGTGCTTTTATAATATTAATAATTTCTTCAGTATCTTTAGTATCCAAACAAATTGGAAATGCATCTAAGTCCGCAAATTTTTTGAATAATATACTTTTTCCTTCCATGACTGGTATCGCAGCTTTAGGCCCAATATCGCCTAGCCCCAAAACAGCTGTACCGTCTGAGACAATGCCAATCATATTACCTCTAGACGTCAATGTGTTTACCTTTTCTTCATCTTCAGCAATTACATTACACACTTCCGAAACACCAGGCGTATAAACTGTGCTTAAATCTTCTTGCGTATTCACATCTACTTTACTATTAATTTCCAATTTCCCTGCATGTTTTTGATGAAGCTCTATTGATTCAGCTTTATAGTTTTTTATAGTCATGTATTTCTACTCCCTTAATTATTTGTTATTTCGTCTTTTATTTATAAATAGTAGTGAATGCATTCTTACTAACTTAATAATTTCATTAAGAATGTTGCAGCTATTACTGTTGATACACCGCCTAATCTTGTTGCTACTTGCGCGAACGGCATTAATGACATGCGTTTTGATGCTGACAGAATTGCGACGTCACCTGTACCACCTAATCCACTATGACACCCTGTCACAATAGCGGCGTCAACTGGATACATTTTCATTAATTTACCTACAAAAAATCCTGAACTAATCATCGTTATAACAACTGAAGCACAAATTACAATATATGCAGGTGATACAATTTTAACCACTTCCTCTAATGGGATGTATAACATCCCTAGACCAACCATAAGAGGCCAAGTCAAACTTGTAGATATAAATTTGTATAGTTGATGTGCCCCTTGTTCCATTTTATTAGGCATCAATTGTAAACATTTAATCAACGTCGCTAATAAAATCATAATTACTGGTCCTGGAATACCAATAAATTTGTGTGCAAGATCACCAAAAATAAAAAACGTACAGGCTATTAATAAACCAGCTCCCATAAGCGAAAAATCTACTTTCTTATTATCGTCGTTTGTATCAGCTGCCATCTCTTTATCATCAGATGCCTTTACTAATGTCCCATCACCAGATAATGACTTTTTCTTTTCTCCTAATCTCATCATTAATCCAGCTGTCACAACTGCAATAATATTACCGATAACGGCTGCTGGTATCATTTGCGCAACAAAGGATTCAGCAGATTCCCCTAAAATTGATGAGTATGCTATTGATAAAGGTAAAATGCCTTCTCCAATTCCTCCCCCAATAATAGGTACAATAATATAAAATAATGTATGTTTGATGTCATAACCAAATAACATACCTACAAGTAATCCAACAATAACTGCTGTTAAAGTACCAACAATTAATGGGATAAACATTCGAGTAAAACCCTGTATTAAAACTTTACTCTTCATTCCTAAAATACTACCGACAACGAGACATGAAATATAAAAATATAAGAAGTTTGATGTTTTCATTAACGTTGTAACGGCGTTCATCGAAGCTGTATTAAACACACCTAAAAATACTAAAGTAGATGGTATTAATAAAGCTAAAATTGCAGGACCACCTATATCTTTTAAAATTGGAATTTTCATTCCTAAATCACCAAACAGTACCCCTAAAATCATAATGATCGCAAACCCACCGATCATATCAGCCGGTAATGCATTGTAAACAGAGGCAATAAATATGATTACTGCTAATGTTATATAGAGAGGTAAAGGTATAACCCCTACCTTCATATGTGTTAATTTCGACCAGATTCGGCCATCTTTTTCTCCCCCATCTATAGTAAGCGCTTTCATTTCACTTTTAGATATCATTGACATCCCCCTTAAATAATGAATATTTTCATAATATTGCTAAATAAGGACGAATGATAGATTATGTAAATTTTTAAATCTTTTTGTAATTAAAAAAACCAAAAATACGTAACATTATTAAATAATAACGGGTAAACAGAATAATATTTTGGTTTTAAATAAGATTACAAGTAGGGTTGTTTTAGTATTTAATTATTATCAAGCTGCTAAAATTTGATAAATTATATATAACAACAAATTATTTTATCAACAATCTTAAAGTGTGAGGTTGTTACTTATGTAGGAGTGATTTAATGACAAAATCTGTAGAAGTTTATCACTATGACGCATTTAGTACTGAAGCAAATAAGGGTAATCCAGCGGGTGTCGTATTATGTGGTGATGACTTAAAGGTTGAAGAAATGCAAGCAATTGCCTTAAAAGTTGGATTCAATGAAACTGCTTTTCCACTTAAATCTAATAAAGCTGATTTAAGGATACGATTTTTTACGCCAGGTCATGAAATGAATCTGTGTGGTCATGCAACTATTGCAACGCTTTACGCATTAAAAACTAGAGGTTTATTACAGAATAAAACCGACTTTACAATCGAAACCAACGCTGGTGTGTTACCAATAAAAATTGATAATTCAAGTGATGGTGTATATATTACTATGCAACAATCCTCACCACAGTTTAAAACATTCTCTGGTTCTAAGGTTGATTTAGCTAAGGTTTTGGGTATAGAAACAAGCGATTTTGACGACAATTTACCTATTGTTTATGGAAGCACGGGTGTTTGGACACTTATTACGCCGGTTAAAAACCTTAAAGTTTGTGAAAAATTGAACCCAGATAATGAACTATTTCCTTCAATATTAAAAGAAATGCCACACGTTTCTATTCATCCATTCTGCATGGAAACGCATCATTTCAACACTGATATGCATGCAAGACATTTTTCCTCACCCTTTTCAGGTACTAAAGAAGACCCAGTCACAGGTACTGCATCCGGTGTAATGGGTGCATATTACATTAAATATATAAAACAGAGGCAGAGGGTATCTAACCCATTAACGCTACTCATCGAACAAGGTCAAGAACTAGAAAAGGATGGTAAAGTGAACGTTGAAGTGACAACTCATACTGATGCTTATGATATAAAAATTTCTGGAAATGCTGTGTATGTCAAAACCTTTAACATAGTTTTAGGTAACATTTAAATCAATAAAAGCATGTGGATCATATATTTATGCCACATGCTTTAGTTTAAATTGTTTTTGAAAATATAAAATGCGTTTTAGTATGACCATACCTTTGCATACTATCGACAAAACGTTCTACGTCTATCATACTTTTAAATCTTACTTTAAAAATAAAACAACTTTCCCCAGAAATCCTATAACAAAATTCCACATTATTTTGTTCTGCTATGTATAGTTTAAAATCTTTATATAAATTATTTTTAATCACTATATCTATTATGACTTCAATGTCATATCCTAACGTTTTATAATCAATTTCAATTGTATATTTGTTTATAACACCTATATCTCTCAATTTATTTATTCTTTCTCGCACCGAAGGCGTTGAAAGATTAACTTCATTACTAATATAATTTAGAGAAACTTTACTATCTTCTTTTAAAGTTTTTAAGATTTTTCTATCTGTTAAGTCCATTTATATAATCCCCTTCAATTTAGCAATAATATTTACATTATACCTAATTTTTAATATGTAATTAAATTTATAAGTATCATAAAATTAACTAAGTTAAAGGAGGAATATATATGCCTATAATTGAATTGTCTGCTTGCGGCGAAACACCATTCCAAAAATTATTAGGTTATAACAAGGAAATTATGTATAACTGGAATAACCTTAGTAAATCATTAGAAAAGGAACGTTTATTATCTCAAGCCTTAAAAGAAGAATTACGCAGAATGCTAGCTCAAAAGAATGGTTGCAAATACTGTAAAGCAAAAGGAAAACCAAGCCATGAATTAACTGATGAAAAATCAGCCATTTGTATTGGTTTTGTAGAAGTATATCTCACATTAGGAAATGCAATCCCTGATTATGCTATTAAAATATTGAAAGATCATCTAACTCCTTCAGAAATAAGTGAATTGATAGCATTTGTATCTTTTACTACTTGCCAACAACACTTTGGAGCAATTATGCAGTTAGAACCATAACCAAATCAGATATTAATTTCAATAATTTAATCTAAAAATAAACATTAGTAGTACGAAAGGGAACAATTTGCACTAAAATACATTTATAGAACTGACCTAACTTCAGTAAAGATACTCAGAGAATTAAAAAGCTTGATATAAAATATTCAGCTTAACTAAAATGCATAATAGCTATTTATTTCCATTTTGCTCATCTACTAGCTTTGTAAATAAAATAGAAACCTATATTTATATATAAAAGTCATAGAATAACAAACTAGAATTTAAATCTTTTATAAAATTGAAGTATCAACAAGAAAATCTCTTAACTGTTAATACTTCAAAATTAGATTTCACATGTATTCATTCGATTGATTAGTAGTTATAGTGACACCTATTAATGTAATAACACCACCTATCATAGCTACAATATTAGGAACCTCTCCAAGTATAAAAAACGCCAAAATAAGAGAAACTGCAGGCGTTAAGTAAAGAGCCATTGTAGCATCGGAAACTCCCACTTTATTTATAGTATATGCTAAAGCAATGTATGGGATAACTGTTGGAAATGCACCTAGATAGAAAACAGATAAGATTGATATCACACTCGCATTTTGCAATTCAGTAAATGCATCAGGTAAAAATATCACAGTGAACAATGTACCAGCGATAATAGTATAAATAGTAAATGGTATAAATCCATATTTCTCTAAATAATTCGATTGAAAAGTAAAATATATACTTTCACCTATGGAAGCTACTAATACTAAAATAATACCTACAATCATAGCATGCAATGTCGCATCATTCCCCAACGATATAAATGCTACTCCAACGAATGCAATAATTGAACCTAACCATGCTATTTTAGAAAATTTTTCTCTTAAGAAATAAGTAGCTAAAAGTGTCGCAAATATTGGTGTAGTTGAGACAATTAAGCTCGCAACACCAGCACTTACATAATATTCTCCAAAACTTAATGCCGTATGATAAACTGTAAAACCACAAAATCCCAAGAGCAATATAATAGGAATATCTTTAAGTTCAGGTAATGAGACTTTTTTAATTATCGCTATACCTAGAAGGATTAAACTCGCACACATTAGTCTTAATGCAGATAAATTTTCTGCTTTAAAATCATATAATGCTACTTTTATCATAGGAAACGCTGAAGCCCACAAAAATATAGTAACCATGAAAGCAAAACAGACTTTTATTTTTGTTTGTTTATCATTCATAAATTGCCCACACTTACTATGAAAGTAATATACACTTTATCTTTTTTCATCTCTGAACGCCTACCTTTAATTTAATATGTGTTCAGAATAAAGAATTAACGTTACACTAAGTACAACCAATTCAACGAAAATTAACCCAACCAATTTTAAAAGGAAGATATTTATGAAATATAAGGATATTGCATCATATATAAGAGAGAAAATCATTAATGGTGACTGGTTTTATGGAATGCGCATTCCATCACAAAGAAAATTAGCAGACCAATTTAATGTAAACAGAGTTACAATCATCAAAAGCATTGAGTTATTAGAAGCTGAAGGTTTTATATACACCACACGAGGTAGCGGTACTTATGTTAATGATTATTTAGACAAAACATATATTATAAATAAATGGGAAGAAATGATGGAATGGAGTTCAAGTACCCGTAGTCAATACACTGTACAACTTATTAATAAATTAGAAACAAATCAATTATATATACATATAAGCAAAGGCGAATTAGGAGACGAAATTTTACCACACGAAGCCTTAAAAAAAGCAATGCACCGTGTTTCAGACTACATAGGTGATCTGTCATTTGGCTATAATAATGGATATGGTTATATTAAATTGAGGGAACTTATTGCCAAAAGACTAGAAAGGCACAACATTTTCGTATCAAGTAAAAATATATTAATAACCTCCGGTGCCCTTCACGCTATTCAATTACTTTCAATAGGTTTTTTGAGCCAAAATACACTTATATTCCGTAACACGCCTTCTTATGTCGACTCTACAAATGTCTTCGATATATTAAATATGCGTAGTATTAATATAAATTACAATCAACCTAAAGAATCAAAGGCACTATTAAATAGTTACTCAAATGCTTACATTAAAGCATTTTATGTAGAATCAACATTTAATAATCCTACAGGAACAGTACTTTCATCAAAAGCACGAGAAAATATATTAAACTATAGTAAAGTACACAATATACCAATAATTGAAGACGATATTTACAGAGATTTATGGTTTGAAAATAAACCAAATATACCAATCAAATCATTTGATACGAATGGCAATGTTATTTACATTAATAGCTTTTCAAAAACAATTGCGCCAGCTATGCGTATTGGTTGGATAGCTGCTTCTGAGAAAATTGTAGAACAACTTGGAGATATTAGAATGCAAATTGATTACGGATCTAGTATATTATCTCAAATGGTTGTTTATGAAATGTTGAATAGTAATGAATATGATGAACATACTAAATTTGTACGTAAAGCACTAAAACAAAAAAGAGATTATATGTTAAAAATATTGAATGAAAACTTTTCAACAATTGCGACGTGGAATGTTCCTGAAGGCGGATTTTTCATATGGCTGACATTAAAAAACAGTATTAATATTAAAAAACTTTTTATTGAACTTGCAGATAAAGAACATATTCTTATTAACCCAGGATATATTTATGGAAGTACAGAAAATACTATTAGATTATCTTATTCCTATGAAAATGATACAAATATTAAATATGCATTAGATAAACTTCGTTATTATATTGATCACTTTTAGTATGAAATCTATATGTTTTCCTTTCGATATTCATCAAATATGTAAAAGTTATTTTCGCATACAAAATCCCCCCCTAAATGACGGAATTTCGAATCCTAGTTTAGGGGGGATCATTTTCATTGCAAAACATTCAATTTTGTTTAATTAAACACATTTTTTTCACTTACAATTTTTTCTACAAATTCATCAATATTATATATTTCATTTTTATTTTCATTATACTTTCGTACTGATAAAGTTTGATTATTCAATTCATCGTCACCTATAACAATAGTATAGGGCACTTTTTTAACTTGAGCATTTCTAATTTTATAGCCCATTTTTTCCTCACTTTTATCAACATTAACTCTTATACCTTTAGATTTTAGTTGTTTTTTAATTTTCTCAACATGAGCTAAATGTATTTTGTTATTAACGGGTATAATATTAACCTGGTTTGGTGATAGCCATAGAGGTAATTTGCCACTGTAGTGTTCAAGTAGGATACCTAAAAATCGATCTATAGACCCATAAATAGCTCTATGAATAACTACAGGCTTTTCTTTTTCATTGTTTTCATTAATATAATTCAAATCGAATTTTTCAGGCATTTGGAAATCAAGTTGTATCGTGCCACACTGGTGACTTCTACCTAATGCATCTTTAATATGGATGTCTATTTTCGGCCCATAAAAGGCACCGTCTTTTTCATTAAGTGTATACTTTAAAT
Source organism: Staphylococcus sp. 231237_7MaSpsaltlick (assembly GCF_043107035.1). Taxonomy (NCBI): domain Bacteria; kingdom Bacillati; phylum Bacillota; class Bacilli; order Caryophanales; family Staphylococcaceae; genus Staphylococcus; species Staphylococcus sp. 231237_7MaSpsaltlick. The sequence goes on along the minus strand of NZ_JBICNX010000005.1, from coordinate 73,837 downwards.
TATTATATTTTAAAACATTTTCAAGAGAAGACTCAGCAAAATCCCATAAGTTGATATCTCCCATGTAATCATCTGGTCGTGTAGATAATTCAATTTCATAATCAAATCCAAAGATTGTATATACTTTATCAATTAAATTAAGAACATTAAGAATTTCACTTTCTATTTGTTTTTTATTTATATAGATATGGGCGTCATCTTGATTAAATGTCCTTACTCTAAACAGTCCATTTAAAGATCCACTCAGTTCATGTCTATGCACTTGACCAAATTCAGCCATGCGAATAGGTAAATCTCTGTAGGAATGATGTTCATTTTTATAAATGAGCATGTGCCCTGGACAATTCATAGGCTTTAATGAATATTTTATATCATCTACTTCTGTAAAATACATATTATCTTTATAGTGATCCCAATGCCCACTATTCTTCCATAATGATTCATTCATTATAAAAGGTGTATAAACTTCTTCGTAATCTTCTTCAAATTGTAATTTCCTTAAAAGATTTTGGAGTTCTAATCTTATAATTTGACCATTATGCTTATAGAAAGGCATACCTGGAGCATAATCAGAAAATGTAAATAAATTCAGCTCTTTACCTAATTTTCTATGATTTATATTTTCGTATTTTTCAAGAAATTCTTCGTGTTCTTTTAAGGCTTTCTCACTAGAAAAAGCTACTCCTGATATACGTTGTAAAGATTCGTTATTTACATCTCTTAACCAATTTGTAGATGAAATATTTTTGAGTTTATAATTTTTAAGTTTTGATAAATTACTAATAATAGGATAAGTAATTAATGATATATAATCACCAATTTTAGCAATTTTAATATTTTCTTCATCATTATGTTCAATATGGTACTTCATATATGCTTTGTCCGCTAAAACTACTTTAGCTTTTTCTTTAGACATTTCCGATATCTCTATTGTTGGATTAGATTCAATGAGTTTATACAATGCTTTATTTATATCTTTCAAGTCATTTTTATTAATGTTCTTGATTGGATTTTGAAAATCACAATAAAAAGAATTATTATCTACGCCTAAATCTGCAATTTTAATATTTTCAAATTGTTTTTGTATGAGATAACTAATTAAAAAAGCTAATGTATATTTTATTGATTCCTCAGCTTCTTGATCTTCATAAGTTATAAAATCTATTTTACTATTTTCTTTAATCGCATAAGTTATTTCCTTTAAATCACCATTAACATATCCTAGGGCAGCCTTTTTTGAGAAAGAGTTACCAATACTTTTAGCAATATGAAATAATGTTGTTTCCTGTGGCACCTCCAATTCATTATTATTTGATAATTCAATCTTCACATTATCTTCAAACATTGATAACACTCCTTTATTTTATATTAAAAAACTGCGCTTATCCCTATAGATATAGGGACGAGCGCAGTCTCGTGGTACCACCCAAATTCCTCTAATTAGTCAATTAACCAATTAGAGCTCATTGAATAACGTAACATGTTATTAAACGATGTACTTTCATACATATCTCCAAAGTAGTAAAGTATTTATATATTATAGAAGCTTCCAGCCGATGGCCTCTATTCCCTGTTTTTATGCTGTATACTTTTTCTTTTTCTCTGATTTTAATTTTAAATTATTTATAATCATATATCATTCCAACAATAATTTCAATATTCATTTATTTTTGATTTTGAAACAAATTAAATATAATTACACATATCAAGTCGCACTTGCTAACTTACTTAAAATTCAATTTCTTTGAAGTGTTCAACTACTGGAAAGGGCTCATAAAAATGGTGTAATAAATCTTTCCATTGTTTATATTCTGAAGAATTACGAAAGCCTTTTGTATGATCTTCTAGCTTTTCCCATTTTACTAACAATAAATATTTGTTACTTTCCTCAAAACATTTGTTTAATGAATGGCTTATATAACCGTCCATAGAGCTAATAATTCCTGATGCTTCCTCAAATGATTTTTCAAAATCAAATTCCATGTTTTTCTTAACTTGTAACATAGCAGATTCTAATATCATGAATTATCCCCTCACTTGCTTTTTCTACTAAACATTTTAAATTGATATAACTTTTTCTTAACGTTTTAACTGTTTCTTATAATTATTAACTACTACATTTTTTTATAATTATCTGAGTCGAGTTTTTTAGTCAATTCATCTAATTTTTCTTTTGAGCTTGTCATAGAAAGTTCTTCAGTGGTATCGTCTTTAACAAGTCTATTATCTTCTAGCTTATAATTTTCATATCCTTCATAACTATATTTAACTTCTGAATCAGTAAATTCACCTGTTTCAGTAATTTTAGTCGTTGTAATAAGCGTTAGATTTGTTGGTTCAATATCTGAAACAGGCGTTACTTTTTCACTTTGTTTATCTTCGTCTTCATATGAATAAATACTTCCAGAATTTCCATTTTGAACTTTATAATAATTACCTATATTTTCTGTATTATATTTTCTGTATTCGCTACTTTCATACGCTTTATTAATTAACTTATTATTTTTTTCTAGCACCTCAGTGATGTTATCAATATTATTAATATCTTTTAAATCTTTAACCTTCACTTTGTAAGATTTACTACCGCTGAAAGTGTTGGAACCACTGTTATTTATATCATCTACTAAATCTTGAGGGATTTTTAGATTAAGTTCTTCACCGTTTTTTAAATTTCCATTATTAGGTACTGTGAACTCATAATTAGAAAGTGACAAATCTTTTAATACTTTTGGTGCGTCTTTACTTATTAAATTAAATGAACCTGCGCCATTTACACCAGTAAATTTTGGTTTTAAACCTTCAAATAAATCTTTGGCTGTTAAATTTTTAGGTTCTTCTAGCCCTTTCACTTTAAATTCTTTTGTGAATTCCTTGGCTTTCAATTTATAATCTTTTGAGATACCTTTTTTGATTTCTAATTTAACTTTGACTTTGTCCCCGTTTTTCAAATCGGTATCGTTATGTATATCAAAATCTACATTTTCCATGATTTTTGATGCTTGTCTAGCTTGTTGTTGTTCTTCATAATTTAAATTTTCTTCTTCAATTTCTTCTGTGTTATTACCCTCAATCATCTTAATTACTTCTTTGTTTTTGAAGTTAGATTGTTTTAATGCACGTACATAAAGCTTATTCATAACTTTTTCATAGGAGTCATCTGTGATTTCTGCTGATCCTGATTTATTGTAACCACTAAAATCAACTTTCACATCATCCTCAACACTTACTTTATGGTTTTTCACTATCAATGTTGCGATAACAGTGATAATAATCACCAAAATTAATGCTCCAATCAAAAACCATTTAAATCTGTTTAAAAAATTTTTTATCTTCCCCATAATAAACCTCCAATTTATTTTCATAATAAGTTTATCTTTTATCAATACAATAATAAATAGTTTTTTGATTTTTATTAATAAATTTTATGATTAATTATATTATAGATGTTTATTTTCAAATGTAATCATTTACTCTAATAAAAAGATTTTCTTAATAATCATTAAGCTACTCAATATAATTTGAATGTTTAAATTTACCAATTGCTATAGAAACTTAAAAATTATTATCTTTAAGTAATATTTATTTCGAACAAATATTATGTTAAACTTATTTAGTGTTTATTTTTAGAAATATCAATTCCCAATTTTATTTTTAAAAATTTATAAATAGTTATACTTAAATTTTTTCATTAAACATAGTAAAGAGGATTATTTGCATGAAAAAACATATTATTGAATGGGTACTTTCTATACTTATAGGTATTGCCGTAGCTTTACTTATTAATACTTTTATTTTTACTAGATACACTGTTAGCGGGAGCTCAATGTTCCCCACGTTCCATGACCACGACGAATTAATCGTGAATAAACTTTCAGTTCCTTTAAATAAAATACATAGAGGAGATGTAATTGTTTTTCACGCAACTAAAGATAAAGACTATATTAAAAGGTTAATTGGGATTCCTGGAGATAAGGTGGAATACAAGGAAGATAACTTATACATCAATGACAAGTATATTAATGAACCCTATTTGGATACTAATAAAAATAGCAAGTCTACCAAATATCTTACTAAAAACTTTAATGTATCTGATTTGAAACATGCTAAAAGTCATCAAACAATCCCTAAAGGGAAGTATTTGGTACTAGGAGATAATAGATACATAAGTAATGATAGTAGAAGGGCTTTAGGATTAGTTCCAAAAGATAAAGTTATTGGCAAAGTAAGTTTTAGGTTTTTACCTTTAAAAGATATACAAATTAATTTTTATCCTACTAGTTTTAATAGTATAAATGATTAATTAGCCTTTGTATCTTTTGTTGAATTAGAGTTCATAACAATAAAAGTATTTATCATCAAAATTGTCACAGATGGTCTCATTTTTAAATTTAGAACTATTAATTTTCATCACTTATTTCATACTGAAACTCATCAAAAAGTTATTTTTATTTTTACATAAGATCTTTTAGGTTTCTATATCAACATTCTAAAATTTATTTTGCGAAAGAAGTGACGTACAGTGGAAGGTGAAAAAACATTCACTAAATTTATTTTACTTTTCGTATATGCAACTTTATTTACACTTAATGATTGGTATGACAAATTAAATATTTTTACGCTTATACTGTTATCCATTATTTTAGGAGTTGTAACCCATTACGTAGTAGAATTAGTTTTTGACAAAATAGAAAAGCATCAAAATAACTAACAACAATTAGATTTTTATATTAATTTACTGCTTAATAACTACTTATAATCCCTATGAAAAGAGGTGTATAAAAGTGTCGCCCAAAATTTTAGTCGTTTTATTAATTTTGCTATATCCAACATTTATTAAATTAAAAAATAAGAATAAACAACATACTTATAATGATCTAAAAGAAAATAAGTTCGGTAACTAAATGAACCTATTTAAACAGTTAATCCCCTCACTACATATATACAGCAGTGAGGGGATTAACATTACTAATCAATATATTTCTCTTTTATTTTAATCAAACGCCTTTGTTTTAATATCATGTTTATTTAGAAATTGCTCTACTTTTTCCTGTTTTTTTCCATTAACTCTATCTTTATATTTAGCATTCAGATCTTCAATTTCTCCTACAGCTTTTAATTTTACCTTATCTGAATGTGCCTCATTTTTCGTTTCGTTTACTTTATCATTAATTTTACTCATTAATTCATTCACAGAAGTTACATAATCACTAACTTCAAAACTTCCTTTTTCATATTGTTCAGGTATTTGATTTGATTCTATAAAATGCTTAAAGTTTTCATCATTCTTGTGAGCCATTTTTGTTAATCTATTTAATTTTGCTTGATCCTTCTCACTTAACTCATCTCTCTCACTCATTTTTGAAGTGTTTTCTTCCAACGCGTTAAACGTTTCTAAATATTGCTTAATACTTGAATCCATTTCTTCTTCACTAATAGTTTCATCTATTTTCTGACTTGAAAATATTTCAGTTGGTGTTTCTGTCCCTTGTGCTTCTTTATCAGGAGTTTCATATTCCGATTTAGCATTATTACAAGCTGTTAATAGTAATGTTACCGCGATTAGTAATGAGTATTTTAAAACTTTCATTATCAAACCCTTTTTTCCTAAAATATATTTGTTACGATTATAACATATTAATAAACTATGTTATTGTGTATATAGTATTTATCACAAAATATTATGTATTTTATAATTATGATTAACATTTAAAGTTTAAAGAAAAATAAATTGCTAATTCTTTGATGATAAGTGAAGCATTTTTCCTATAAAAAATTTGTTTGATTTATCTATTATTTATCACTTTACTTTAAGTACAAACAACTAGCATTTTCCATAAACTAAATTTAAAGAAAGCGGTGAAGATATGACTACTAAAAATATCAAGTACCCTTACGCTAAATTAATGATTGATATAATAGGCATACTTTCCTTTATTGGCGTGGTAATTAATATAATTATAAATTTCTATAGATATAAGCGTAATACTACTTTTGAAATGGGCTTTAATGTCACTGGCAGTAGCTTTATACTTTTATGTGCCTTACTTTGTATTACCATTTTTTGTGCCATGGCTTCAACTATATTTAAAAGAATAAAATAAATTCCTTGTTAAAAAGCTCCTCGAAATCGACTATAAAGATTCCAGGGAGCTTTTCTATTCATATTATGTCATATAATGACTAAAGTTTATAAATTTTAACTCGATCACTTTTAAAACCAATTAGTATGATGTTCAACTTTCTAACTAGTCAAAGAAATTCATTAATGTCATTACTAAAGTCAAAGCACAAGCAATTAGAATGACTGTCTTACCTTTTTCTGTTTTCTCATTTCCTTGTTTGTACTCTTTTAGTACAAACAACCAAGAAAGTATCACTAAAATACCTAAAATAATACTGATAAATTTCATTTTTAATCCTCCAGTTATAAAGCATAACGCTTAAAAACTAGTTTTTATGCACATCGACCCTATATCTTTATTTTTAAGCCCTCTCTTGTAATCTGCATATTGAGTTTGTGAGATTATACATGAGCATTTGACCATTTCTACCTTTTATAAATACAAATGGTCAAAATAAAAATTAAATACAGTTTAATCGCTATCCTATTGTTGCTTATTTCTAATTTTTTAGGCTTAAAAATGCTTAGGTAATGTTTTAACAACTGTAAATAGTACAATTGTTTGGATGAGCAGCATTATTACCAAACCTAGTCTGATTAATGAATGATCTATCATAATAATCGAAAATCCAACAACAATATAAACACTAATCAATAACTTAAATTTATTTTTCAAAGTATAGCCTTTGTTGTTTTTAAAACTCTCTACATAAGTTATATAAATTTTAGTATTTACTAACCAGTTTTCAAATCTCTCCGAACTCTTGGAAAAACAAATAACAGCAACTAACAAAAATGGCGTTGTAGGTAATAGCGGTAATACAGCTCCTACAAAACCAATAATTGTAAATAATACACCCATAGTAATTAAAAAGTATTTCAAAAAAACACTCCTAAAGTTAATTAATTCCAATTATAAACTAATTTTATGCCTTTTTGAACTTTAGACTTCAATCATAGTCCAAATTCAGCAGTAGATATTCAATCAGCAGTTATGAACACTACAAAGATTTACTTGAGCCATTATTACATAATTTCTAGGTAACTGAGATATATCTTTGTAGAAAATCGATGTTTTTCTTCTTAAATTTATATAAATAAACTGGTCTACCAATGCCATAAGTGAGTGACTCTTCAAGAATATCTATTTCTACTAAAAACTTTAAATATTTGCGTACAGAGACTCTAGATATATGTGCCACTTCTGCAATTTCTGACGTAGAAAACTCACTCTTTTCTGATTGATTCACGTTATTAACAATCGCTTGTAATGTACTCTGTGTTAAACCCTTAGGGAGTGTTGCTTTAGTCTCATTAACAGCATTGCGCTTATTAAGTAGCGCCTCATCTAACGCGGTTTGATCTACTACTTCACGTTGATTAAATATTTGAAATTTATTCTTATATTTAACTAATGCTTGTTCAAATCTTTCAAATTCAAAAGGTTTAATTAAGTAATCGACTGCCCCATAATGTAGCGCAGTTTGAACTTTTTCTATGTCTGAGGCCGCTGTAATTAAGATTGCATCTGTTTTTAATTGATGTTGACGTATATAATTAAGTAACGTCAAACCACTTTCATCTGGTAAATAGACATCTAATAATACTAAATCAACCTTCTTACATTGAAGTATTTCTGTGGCATCTTTAATGTTATATGCGATATCGTTTATATTAAATCCTGCTATTTTTTCTAAAAATTGTTGGTTTAATTGAGCGACCATCGGATCATCTTCAACAATTAATACATCAATCATCTTTTACCCTTCTTTCAATCATATGGGATTTCAACTATAAATTTAGTGCATCCATCCAAATCTTTATCGACATTAATCGAGCCATTGAGCTTCTTAACACTTTCTTTTATTAAATATAGACCATACCCTCTGTTTTTTCCTTTTGTAGAGTAACCTTTTTCGAAGATCTTATGTTGCATATGTGTTGTTAGACCTTCTCCAGAATCTGTTATATCAAATTTCAAATTTTGTTGTGTATAGTTTAAATTAACTTTAATTATTTTGTCATTCTGATGTTCTAAAGCATCTATACTATTATCAATTAAATTACCAATTACGGTAATAATTTCATGTGTTAAGCGACTATCATGAGGTTCGGGAACCACTTCATTTATGTGAATCGTTAATTCTATATTTTTCTCCCTAGCCAAACTCAGTTTACCAATTAGAAACCCTGCCAATGCCGCATCTTTAATTTGTGTAGCAATATTAACATTTTCTTGAGCACTATAACTCACAATTTCTCGAATATATTGTTTTACTTCCTCATAATTTTCCATTTGTAACATGCCCATAATAACATGTAACCTATTACTAAATTCATGAGATTGTGCTCTTAAAGTTTCCGCATAAGTTTTCACCCCAACTAGCTGTTCGGATAATCTATTCATCTCTGTTTTATCTCTGAAAGTTGAAATTGCTCCAACGATTTGGTTATTAACATATAGTGGCACTCTGTTAACTAATATTTTCACGCCGTTAATATTTTGTTCTTCATCAACTTGAGGTTGTCCAATCTCTACCACTTTATCTAATTGAGTTGAATCCAAATATTCATTTATTTTCATGCCGATTGGATATGCAGCTAATCCCGCTTTTTTAAATATTTGTATAGCCGATTTATTTACCAAATTAATTTTACCCTCTTTATCTACTGCAACGATACCTTCATGAACAGACTGCAACATCGTATTTCTTTCCTCTAATCGTTTCGCAATAATTCCAGGTTCTAAACCATGTAATATCTTTTTAATATACCTCGCCAATAAGTATGCACCTACAATGCCGAAAAACAAACCTATAATCAGACCAATACAAATATCTTTCATTCCCGATGCAAATGCTTCATTTACAGTTTCAATGGGTATACCAACTGCGACTATACCAATCTGTTCCCCCTCATCATAAATTGGAGTAAATGACCTTAAAGATTTGCCTAAAGTTCCTTTAGATTCAGTTATTATTTCTTTCCCTTTTAAGGCTGGTGATTCATCTCCTCCTTGAAATTTTTTACCTATTAAATCAGAATTGGGATGCGATTTTCTTATACTATTCATATCCATAACAACAATGAAACTGACGTCTGTCGCTGCCTTAATTTCAGAAGCATAACGCTGTATTTGTTGTTCCTTACTTTTATCTTTCAAACCCCTTTTAACAATATTAGATTGTGCCGTTGTGCTAGACACAGCTTCTGCCTTCTCTTCAGCAGTTCTATGAATAGAATTTTTAACAGTATTTCCTATTAAAATACTAGTAATAACTAAAGAAATTAGCACAACGATACATACAAAAATAATAATTATTGTACTTAATTTCCATTGTCGTTTCTTCAAATATCTCACCTTCATCACATTAGACGCTAAAACATCAATATATCTTAACTTTTTATTTATTAATCACACTAAATTTATTTATAAAAACTATATTTATAAATAGTTAGCTAAATTTATTTTTATCTATTCAATTAATATTAAAATATATACGCATTTTTTGAAAGCCCTTACTCCAATAAAAATGAAATATTAATAAACTCATCGTATATTCATAATATATAATCCTACAACAGAATATATATTCAATTCCATCGCAAATTATGTATACGTACAAAAAAACTATTCATTATTAAAGTATGCTTTTGTGCGAAAAGCGATAACTGTAGCGTACAGCCGAAGATTGAAGAAACTCACGAAAAATATACATAATAATTGCACAAAAAAACTGCCAACAAAGTCGGAGACCCTGTCGACAGTCTAGAAGATGTTAATAATTTAAGTGACTAACACCTTACTTATTCTAAATTTGCATGGTTTTGTTGCATGGTTTCTTCATCTATTTTTAGTTCCGTCATTAAATCTAAAACAATACTATCTAAGAATATTTGCGATGCTTGTTCGAATAAACTGCCCAATGGTTGAGCTGAGCCTTCTGCATCATATTTGGTACCTGCTGGCAACTCAATGATTGCATTAGTCAATTGGCCAATTGGCGAATTAGGGCTTGTCGTTAATAAAACAACTTCAGCTCCAACACTTTTAGCTTTATCAGCTAAAATTTTCAAGTGTTCGGTTTTTCCTGAGCCTGAAATAATCACAAATAAATCTTCTGAAGTGACGGATGGTGTCGTTGACTCTCCAACAACGTACGCATATTTACCTAATTGGTTTAAACGCATGGCAAAACTATTAGCTACAAAGCCAGAACGGCCTTTGCCAGCAACAAAAACTTGTTTCGCTTTAACGACCTGTGCTAAAAATACTTCAGCTTCATTATCTTTCACATGTGAAAGGGTATGGTCTAGTTCGTCTAAGATTAGACGGTAATTTGTAATTTCAGTCATATTATCTGCCTTCAATCGCATCTTTGCATTGTTTTGCAGCTTCTACTGGATCATCTGCATTAGCAATACCGCCACCAACTACAACTAAATCTGGTTCTTCTGCTACTACTTCTTTAATTGTATCTGGTTTGATACCACCAATTACTGCAACTTTAGAACTTTTAATTACCGACTTCACTTGGCGTAAACTTTCTAACGGTGATTCACCTTCAGCTTGTAAGTCGTAACCTGTATGAACTGCAATATAATCCGCACCTAATTCATCTAATTCTTTCGCACGTTTTTGTAAATCTTGTACTGCAATCATATCGACTAATAATTCTTTACCGTGTTTATGAGCTTCTTCTACTGCAGCCTTGATTGAAGCGTCTTCAGCAACACCTAAAATAGTTACTACATCTGCACCAAATTTCACCGCTTGGCTCACTTCATAATCTGCTGCGTCCATAATTTTAAGGTCAGCTAAAACTTTAACGCCTTCAATATTATCATTTAGATGTTGTACTGCTGGTAACCCTTCATTTATTACAATCGGTGTACCAATTTCTACAATATCTACATAATCTTTAACTTTATTTGCAAGCTCTGCCGCTTCCTCTTTGTTTAATAAATCAATTGCTAGTTGTAATTCCAAAATGATCATCCCTTCTTGAATTAGATTATCAAAGCCTCATTTGGCTATGCTTACGCTTTAAAATCTTACGCTTAAAATGTTTACCCTTTTCTGTATGATTAAAACTCACTCACTTTAATCTAGGTGCTGCATCATCATCAACATAAATTTCTACATTGGGGTGTGCATGCAATATGGTAGCTGGAACTTCACTGTTCACTTCATTTTCAGCTAATTTCTCAATAGCTTCTCTTTTCTTCTCTCCAAATGCCAGTAAAATAATTCTCTGAGCTTTTAAAATAGTAGAAAGCCCCATAGAAATAGCTTGTTTTGGTACTTCAGCTTCATTTTCAAAATAACGACTATTCGCGTTAATCGTACTTTCTGTTAAATTTACAATATGCGTTGCGCTGTTCACATCTGTACCAGGCTCATTAAAACCAATATGTCCATTTTCACCGATGCCTAATATTTGAATATCTACTGGACCTTGTTGATTAATCAAATATTCATAGCGCTTTGTTTCTTCATCTAAATCCACTGCATTACCATTTGGAACATGAAGTAATGACAGATTAAAGTGAGGATAACGTTTGAATAATACGTTATTCATATATGTGTGATAACTTTGTGCATGATTTGCATCAAGCCCTACATATTCATCTAAATTAAATGTTTCTATTTGCGATACATCTAATTTATTTTTCTTTAATAAGTCGACTAAAAATTTATAGACCCCTATCATGGTACCACCTGTAGCCAAACCTAATTTGCTATGACATTGTTGACTCATCTGTTTATATAATTCGCAAGCTACATAAAAAGAAGCATAATCTCTTGTTCCAAGATTTGTTATTTTCATAAACAAATGCCCTCCTATTAAGATGATTAAACTACTACTTTATACTATATACAATCACACTACTCATTATACGTTTTTTTATTCGTTTTAACAGAAATTGAATTTTAGAACTTACACCTTAAAAAAATTCATAAATTAATTATATTAAAATGAGCAGAGTTATACATTTCTATTGCTGTTTTTAGTAGAATAGATAGATAATCAAAATTACAGTACAATTCTTGTATATAAAATTTACTTTTCAGGTGGCAAATGTACAAAAGTCGGTTTAAACTAGACTGTAGATATCTTTTTGCGTACATTGTTTGTACTAAATTTAAATCAAATGAATTTTGTAATGTTGGGTTTTGAAAGCAAGGAGGCAAAATTTTGGAAGAAATAAATCATGAAAAAGTACAATCTTTACTTTCTTCATATGAGCATAAACCTGTATACCTACACGTCGAAACGACAAATGGTGCTTACGCTGCACACTTTGACCAATGTGTATTTAATGCGGGAACCTTTTTAAGAAATATACAAGTGACTTATGAACATGCGCAACTGAAAGGCGGCAACAAAGATCCTTACCGCGTTGGACTAAAATTAAAAGATAATGGTTGGGTTTATGTTCAGGGGTTAACACATTACGAAGTAAATGAAAATGACGAGTTTCTATTAGCGGGATTTAACTATGAAGGTCAATTAGCTGCTGCTTTAGAAATAAGTACTCAACCATTTAAAGCTTAAGGAGGGCATATTATGTCAGAGGAAAGCCAAGTATTAGTAATTTTTCCACACCCAGATGATGAATCATTTTCATCTGCGGGCACACTCGCACGTTATATCGACAATGGCGTTCCGGTCACTTATGCATGTTTAACACTTGGGCAAATGGGTCGTAATTTAGGTAACCCACCTTTTGCAACACGTGAAACATTACCGGACATTAGAGAAAAAGAATTAGAAAATGCCATGGAAGCAATAGGCATAACTGATTTACGTAAAATGGGATTAAGAGATAAAACGGTTGAATTTGAACCACATGACGAAATGGATGCTATGGTTAAATCTTTAATTGATGAATTACAACCATCTGTAATTATTTCGTTCTATCCTCAGTTCGCTGTACACCCAGACCATGAAGCTACTGCTGAGGCAGTCGTAAGAACAGTTGGTCGTATGCCAGCATCTGAAAGACCACGTTTACAACTTGTAGCATTTAGTAATGACGCACCTGAAAAATTAGGTGAACCTGACATTCTAAATGAGATCAGTGATTATAAAGAGGTAAAACTTCGTGCATTTGAAGCACACGCATCACAAACAGGACCATTTTTAGAGCAATTAGCAACACCTGATGTCCCTGGAGAAGTGCACAGTTTCTTAGAAGTAGAACCTTATTGGACTTATAACTTTGAATCTTAAGTGGAGGCAATAGCATGACAGAATTTGACTTATCTACTCGAGAAGGTCGTTGGAAACATTTCGGCTCCGTCGACCCTATTGAAGGAACTAAACCAACCGTAAAAGAAAATATGAAAGACTTGCAAAGCACTCATAAAGACTTCTTATTTGAGATAGAAGAAGTCGGCATTAAAAACCTTGTTTATCCTGTACTTGTTGATCGTTTCCAAACTGCTGGAAACTTTAGTTTCTCAACAAGCCTTAATCAAGATGAAAAAGGTATCAATATGAGCCGTATTTTAGAAAGCGTAGAAAAACACTACCATAACGGTATAGAATTAGACTTTGACTCACTTTATCAACTGCTACGTAGTTTACAAGAAAGCATGAATCAAAATGCTGCTGGCCTAGATGTATCAGCAAAGTGGTTTTTTGATCGACACAGCCCAGTAACTCAAATTAAAGCTGTAGGTCATGCAGATGTTACTTACGGCCTAGCAATAGATAAAAAAGAAGTAACACGTAAGGAAATCACAATTCAAGCTGCAGTAACGACACTCTGCCCTTGTTCTAAAGAAATTAGTGAATACTCAGCTCATAACCAACGTGGTATCGTAACTGTCAAAGCATACATCAATAAAGATGTTGAACTAGTAGACGATTATAAAGGAAAAATTCTTGATGCCATGGAAGCTAACGCAAGCTCTATATTATACCCTATCCTCAAACGTCCAGATGAAAAAAGCGTTACAGAACGCGCTTATGAAAACCCAAGATTTGTAGAAGATTTAATTCGTCTAATCGCTGCAGACTTAGTCGGTTTTGAATGGCTCGATGGATTCGATATAGAATGTCGTAACGAAGAATCTATACATCAACATGATGCTTTTGCAAAATTAAAATACAGAAAATAAAATTTAGACATTTAAAAAGTGTACAAAACGTCGATATTAACCAGACTTTTTGTACGCTTTTTTTGTTTGCATATATAATATATTTTTTATGTTTTGGTAGTATAAGTGACACTTGAGTAAAATTTTAGTATGTTAGATTAAAAATTTTAACATCTATTTAAGCTGCACTTCTCTATTTTTAAAACAATAAATACTAAGATTTAAATTTAGCTAATGTTCTATATACGATTTCCATATTAAAATGATTATGATAGTAACTTTAAATCAATTTTTATACGATAAGTGTGGGGTAATGAAAAGATGGACTATAAAATTAAACTTCATAAACTTATAAAAAGCACTGATTATAATTTAAGTACGCCACACTTTTTAAATATTTATTGGGTCTCAAAGGGCGATGTCACTTTACTAAAAAACGATATCTTTGAACAATATATTGCTGGTGATATTTTTTACGTCCATGATTATGAATATACCGAGCTTATATCTATTGATGCTGACTTACTTTGCTTATCAATAAACAACTACCATTACATAAATGATATCGAACAAACAATGTCCAAAACCATTGTTACACATCTTGAAGCGCACCGTATACTAAAATCACAATTTACAAATCTTTTTTCAACTTTGACGGAACAAAGTCATATACCTAATCAAGCATTTTTAACACTTTTAACAACTATACATACATTAAGCATGTGTAACAATCAACTTGGATATGAAGCAAATAATTATAAATATGCGCTAATTAAAAACGTGACAATTTACATTCACAATCATATACAAGATAAATTAAATTGTCAGCAAATTGCCGAAATATTTTTTGTAAATGCTAGCTTTTTATCTCGAACTTTTACAATGATCGTAGGTAGTACATTGTCACAATATATTGTTGCTGCAAAAATTCATTTTTCTAATTGTTCATTATTGAACGGAGATACATTAGAAGACGTCTGGAAAATATATCATTTCCGTACTTTTCAAAATTATTTGCAACAATTTGAAAAAATTAAAGGCTATGCTCCCTATCAATCTTTTAATAAATAAAACGTATTAAAGGCATAGTCAATATGGATGCGCACTATAAAGTGAACCAATAAGACAAATCTTTATACAAAGTTTAAAAAGAATTGAGAGGGTAAATATGGATACAATTTATTATGAAGAAAATAGAAATACAATTAAAAGAGCACTAAAGAAGAATTTAGACATGTCGTTTTTAGAAATTGTAATTTTAGAAAAGCTAAATTACCTCAATAAAGAAAAAATTGATGCTGTAGAACTTAAAAAACACTTAAATATAGAAAATACACCAATATCAGTACAAATTAATCACTTAAGTGACTTAGGATTGTTTAAAAAATCAAGAGACGTTTATGATGAAAGACGCATTTTCTTACATGATATTGATTTCTCTAAAATAAAATCTATTATTAAGCAATATCATTTAATAGTCGATACGATATTAAGTAGAAAAAGCTAATCAACCAAGTTTATAATATAAATAATGGGCTGGAACATATATGTTCCAGCCCATTATTGTGATGTAGAGTATTATGTAGGATTTTTGCTTCCTTTTATAACTATTTTACACTGATTAACAGCACCATTTTAGTTCATAAATGAAATGGTACTCTCACCCTATTTTAAATGTTCGTAAGGACTGTTTTTAACGAATGAGATTATTTGATCTACAAATAGACGTGCACGTAATTGGAACTCTTCATTATCTAAGTATAATGTACCATCTTCAAGTTTTTTGTAATCTGTATCATGAGTAGCGATTTGTGTTGGTACCGCTATACCTAACAACGTTCTAACAATTAACCTTAAATGTGATAGTGGTTCAGAACTTACTATACCCCCACTATTACCAATCAAGCCAACTGGTTTCATTTTAAAATCATCCATTGTTAAATGATCTAATGCATTTTTTAAAATACCAGAATATGAACCGTGATAATTCGGACTACCTAACACAAAGAAGTCTGCTGCTCTCGCTTTTTCCTTTAATATGTTTAAATTGTTTTTATAATCTTCACTTGGTTGTGAAGCACCAGATACATCAAGTTGATGGATTGGACGTTCTGCCAAATCGAAGATATCGACTTCAAAATCATGTTCTTCAAAATGACCTTTTAAATATTTTGATAATGCAGTAGTATGCGAACCTAATTTCGCGCTACCTACTATAATTAAACCTTTCATTTATTACTTCACCTCATACTATTTTTCATTGTTTTCTTGGAGTAGTTTCATTATTGCTTTACCAACACCGCTTGCTTCATTAGAATCTGTTGCGTATGTTGCTACTACTTTCACTTCTGGCGCAGCATTTTCCATAGCAACAGAATATCCTACACGTTCAAGCATTGAAATATCGTTCATATTATCGCCGATTGCCATAACATTTTTCATATCAATGTTTAGTCGTTCAGCAATTGTTTCTAAAGCTATACCTTTTTGTGCATCTGAATGCGTAATTTCAATATTACCTCTAGATGATGAAGATATTGCAAGACTTTCTGATTGTGCTAATTTTTCACTGACACGGTCAATTTTAGACAAATCGCTATCAAACGCTAAAATTTTCATTACAATTTCACCAGGTGTATCTTCAATCTTGTCATAATTATCTACCACTTTTAAAGTACCGTTATCAATACGTTTTTGGATGCCCGCTTTAATCTTTTCTACATCCGCATTTTGTCCTGCACGTTCAGCAATATCTATATAAATTTCTAAGTCACGCTGTGGATTTTCTGTATATATACCTAAGTTTGTGTACACTTGGTAGTAGATATCTTCATTCTTAAGTTCATGCGTAATTCTATTGATTAATTCACGGTTCAAATTAGAAGTACTCATGATGTTAAATGATTCATCTCTCACTTCAGCGCCATTCAAACAAATATACGGCATTTTTAAATTTGTTTGATTTACAGGCGTGTTTGCTTCATAAAAAGCACGACCTGTTGCTATTACAACAGTAATCCCTTGTGACTGCGCATATTTAATGGCTTTAATATTCTCCTCGGATATTTCATGTGCGGCATTAAGTAACGTCCCATCCATATCTGTAGCAATTAAGTTTATCATTCGTTTACCTCGTTCCCTTCTTAGATCGATTACACAAATTTAATTACATCTCATTCTCATTTGCCATAATTTTGTAACACATTCTTATTCTACCAAAAGTTTAGTTATTTGTATTATCGGCTGTTTGTATGATTTTTTTCTTTTTTCTTATGTTCTTAAAAAATTCAGTCAATAATTGACTACATGCTTCTTCCATTACACCTCTTTCTACTTGTGCACGGTGGTTAAACCTAGGTTCTTGTAAGAGGTCCATTAGACTACCCGCACATCCGCCTTTGGGATCCTTTGCACCATATATCACCTGTGGAATACGGCTCATTACAATGGCACCAGCGCACATAACACAAGGTTCTAATGTCACATATAGTTGGCATTCTTCCAGTCGCCAACTATTTAAGAGCTTTGATGCTTTTTGAATAGCAAGATATTCTGCATGTGCGGTTGGGTCTTTTTTTGATTCTCTTAAATTGTGTGCTCTTGCAATAATTTCATCATTTTTAACAATCACAGCACCAATAGGTACTTCACCTATATCGCCAGCTTTTTTAGCTTCTTCAATCGCCATTTTCATATAAAATTGGTGATTTGTCATGTGTCTCACACACCTCACATATGGTACAATATTTAATGTCTATTTTAACATTGGAGCGGAAAATATGAAAAAACATTTTATCGCAATTGAAGGTCCGATTGGAGTCGGAAAATCTTCTTTAGCACATAAACTCAGTCAAACTTATAAATATTATGAAGAAAAAGAAATTATTACAGAAAATCCTTTTTTATCAGATTTCTATGATGACATTTCAAAATGGAGTTTCCAAACAGAAATGTTTTTCTTATGTAATCGATATAAACAATTTCAAGATCTTGCTTTAATTAATAATGGGATTGTTAGCGATTATCACATATATAAAAATAAGATATTTGCGAATAATACCTTAACCACATCAGAATATAATAAATTCTCAAGAATATACGATATTTTAACCGAAGATTTAGAAATGCCGAATGTTATCATCTTTTTAGATGCTGATTTAGCAATGCTAAAAACACGTATTGCACATCGTAATCGTAGCTTTGAACATCAAATTGCAGATGATTATTTATTAAATCTAAAGCGTGACTATAATGCTTATTACGAGTCTCTTAAATCAGAGGGCGCTCGCGTTATACGAATCGATACTACTCAACTTGACTTTGTTAAGTATGATGAAGATTATAATTATATTTTAGAATTAGTGAAACCACTTATTGGAGGACATGAGCATGAATAAATATGGTATTCCACAAGATGCTGTAATTACTATCGCTGGTACAGTAGGCGTTGGCAAATCAACATTAACAAAAGCTTTAGCAGAACGCTTTAACTTTAAAACGTCATTTGAAAATGTCGATAATAATCCCTACCTCGATAAATTTTATAATGATTTTGAACGTTGGAGCTTCCATTTACAAATTTATTTCTTAGCAGAACGCTTTAAAGAACAAAAACGAATGTTTGAATACGGTGGCGGTTTTATTCAAGACCGTTCTATTTATGAAGATGTTGATATTTTTGCCAAAATGCATGAAGAACAAGGAACAATGAGTTCTGAAGACTTTCAAACTTATTCTGAACTCTTCAACGCTATGGTAATGACACCTTACTTCCCTAAACCAGACGTCTTAATTTATTTAGAATGTGATTATGACGATGTAATTCAACGAATTAAGCAACGTGGTCGTCAAATGGAAATTGAAACAGATGTAGCATATTGGCAAAAATTATTCCAACGCTATGAAGATTGGATTTCCGAATTTAATGCGTGCCCTGTTGTTCGAGTAAACATTAATGAATATGACTTACACGAGGATCCCGAATCATTAAACCCAGTTATCGATAAAATACGTCATGTCATTGACACATACCGTAAAGTTGATCAACGTTAGCCTCTAACATTACATAAAAAGTCACTCCACTAAACTTTTAGTCGGAGTGACTTTTTATTCAGGTATCGTAATTTATTCAATATGACTTCGATATATAATTTTTTCAATTTCATCTTCAGTCACGTATTTACTATAGTAATATTCATCTGTTTGTACTAAGCCAAAGGTGCTAGCCTTATCTTCATCTTCGGTACCAATATATAATTGCCCCTCAGTATCTTGATAGAGATCAAAAACAGCACCACCGTATCTCGCTTCTTGATACAGTGCATACATTTCATCTATATCATCTCGTGCAACGTGTTTAAAATACAACGCGTGTGCAGTGTGGTTTGTCGTATTTGCTTTAAAACCATGCGCTAAAGCTCGCTCGTCTTCAGTGACCAATACAACTTCATTACTAATAATTTCCACTACTTTATAAGTTTCACCTTGATAATCGGCATATTTACCATCAATCATCTAATCACCTCGACACTTATATTAAATATAAAAAAATCATAATATACGTTACGTATATTATGACATAATTTAGTGGTTAAGCCTATTGATTTATTATTTCCACAATATCATTTGCAGTTTCTACTATGTAATCCGCATTTGTAAATTCTTGTTCCAAACCCACACCCGTTAAAACAGCAATTTTCAAGCCTAATTCCGCATTAACACCTGTTTGCATATCATTTGCAGTGTCACCTACCATAACTACATCTTGAGGCGCTACATCATAATAATCAAATAACGGATTAAGTACTTCTGGATTTGGTTTTTCAACTGCGTTTGCTTCTGTTGAAATAACCACATCAAAGAAATGATCGAATTTCGTAATTTCTAGAAACTGCTCCACACCTTTTTTAGAATCACTTGTTACAATACCCATCTTATAACCTTGGCGTTTTAAGGTTTCAAGTGTCTCTTCAATACCTTCTACCAAGACATTTTCTGGAACACGGTTATCTACAAGTATTTGACTTCTACTTTGTGCCCATTTAGTAACATCTTGGCCTGCAATATCACAGAACGCTTTAACCATTTCATCTAAGGCACCTGAAGCCATGATTGTGCCTGGTTGAATTTCTCCATCGACAACACCTAAATGCGCGTAAGCCGCTTCTTTATCTCCAATTTCATCTTGGTAAACTTCCATAAAATCATCTACAAGTTGTAAACCAATCTTCATCCAACTACGATCAAAATATATAATCGTGCCATCTTTATCAAATAAAATCCATTTCATCGCTAGAACAGCTCCTATAGTTTCACACTATCTTTGTTTTTAAAACCTATTTTATTTTAATATAAAACTAACTTTGTATACAAATAATGAAACTGCCTTCGTTATATTATTTCCTTTTGTTCTTATAGTCGATCACTACTAACCATATTAAGGTTACTCCAATAACTATAGCGAAAGCGATAAACTGAAAGATGCCTAAATGTATCGACCCACCTTTGATATTATAGATATCCATTACTCCCATTAAAAAAATAAACAAAGTAATTTCAAAGTTCAAAATAACAACAAAAGTTATATGCGTTTTAATCGCCTTCTTTGTCGGTTGTTCGCCTCTTAAGTTAATATCTAGTTTTATAAGTTTTGGATAATATTTATACAATGAATACATTAAAAACCATATCATCAAACCTACCAAAGGAATGGCAAACAATGAATTTCTATCACCCCATCCATCTGGATGATTGTATAAATCATAGTGAATTGGCACCGTTTTAGGCAAAGCATTATAATTTATCAATATATATAGTAGTAACAAGATAAGCATAATAAAACTGGTAATGTTCAATATTTTATTCACGTCGATGTTCCTTTCAAAAACAACTTTCACTTTAATAATGATTGCATTAAACACTATTTTTTAAATATTTAATGTTTTAAAAAGTTGTGTTACTATTTTGATATGAAGGTATTTTCTTAAAAATTTAGTTTTGTTTATTTTCAAACATTTCAAAAAGGAGGTTTGTTTTATGGGTTACGCAATTACTTTTATTATTGTTGCCGTATTAATCGGGTTATATTTTGCTAAAAGAGAAAAACAAATGTCTCCATCTAGTTGGTTTAAAGGTATTGGTGTCATTGTAGTTTCTATGATTGTCGTTAGTGGATTTTATCATATAGATGATATAAAAAAAGGTGCTAAAGATGGTATAAAAGAGGAAAATCAATCTCAGTCATCTTCAAAATAATAATTCTATTGGAATACATTTTATCAAATCATACATAAAGCGAGGCTGGGACATACATTGGTATGTCTCAGCCTCAAATATTATATTAGTTATTACAATTTACTCTCATAATTTAGATTATTGTTCAATAATCATTATATTTTTGTGTGGTTTAGTATCTTGGTACAACGACTCTCCAACCTTGTGGATCTTCAAGTTTACCACTTTGGATACCAGTATAATTATCATATAAATTTTGAGTAACTTCACCAGTTTCATTATTATTAATAACAATTTCAGTTTCACCATATTTTAATTGACCTACTGGTGAGATAACTGCTGCAGTACCCGTACCAAATACTTCTGTCAATTCACCTTTATTATGCGCTTCAATAAGTTCATCGATAGATACTCGACGTTCCTCCACTTCATAGCCTAAATTTTGCGCTAATTCAATTACAGTTTTACGTGTAATACCTGGTAAAATACTACCATTTAATTCTGGTGTTACAAGTTTACCATTTTCTACGAAGAAGATATTCATACTACCGACTTCTTCTACATATTTTTGTTCAACGCCATCTAACCACAATACTTGGTCATAGCCTTGTGCTGATGCATTCGTTTGTGCTAATAAACTAGCAGCGTAGTTTCCAGCAACTTTTGCATGGCCTACACCGCCACGAACAGCACGCACATATTCATCTTCTACATAAATTTTAGTTGGACTTAACGACTCCCCACCATAATATGAACCTGATGGTGACAAAATAATTAATAATTTATATGAATAAGAAGGGCGTACGCCTAAAATACCTTCTGTGGCAAAAACATATGGACGTATGTATAACGATTGACCTTCACCTTCTGGCACCCAATCACGTTCTATATCTACTAATTGCTTCAACCCTTCTAACACTGCCTCTTCATCAACTTTCGGCATATCTAATCGTGATAATGAATTATTAATACGTTTAAAGTTCTCAGAGGGACGGAATAAATCTACCTCACCGTCATGCTTGTAAGCTTTCAAACCTTCAAATACTGCTTGGCCGTAATGTAAGGCTTGTGCTGCCGGAGAAAGTTCAATTGGTCCATAAGGCACAATCTTTAAATCATGCCATCCTTGATCAATATCGTAGTCGAAACTTAACATATAATCTGTAAAATATTTCCCGAAACCTAAATCACTTGGATCCGGTTTTTCTTTAAGTGTTTCTCGTTGTACAAATTCAATTTTTTCTGACATGATTTTTCCTCCTAATGGTATTTCTTTGAGTATTACATTAAATTATATCAATCCAACGAGTGCTGTTCAATAATTTTCAAAAAATTTAAAATAAAGAAATAATAAGGGAGAGGAACAGAAAACAATTTTAATACACTGTTTTCGTTATACTCACCTCCCCCTTAATATGACGATTGAAAGTTTGAAAAGATTTATATAATAGGTGCACCTAAGCTAAAGTTTCTGCATAAGTGCCTAATTTTCATAACTGGTAAAATGCTGTTTTATAACTGTTTCATTTTCATTGATCTTAATATTTTTATTAATAATAATAGCGTAGACATGTTATCAAATTCAAAATTTTGGCAACATATCCACGCCGTATTAGACTTTCTATACGCTTAACAGACGAAAATAAATAGTATTTAGTTATAATTTATAACAGCAAACGCTCCATTTTTAATTATCATCATAGCTGCTTGAATTTTTAAATTCTATTGAATAACAGCTGGTATTGTTTTATCTTACTTCAGCTGTTTCTTTACCTTCGATAGCATCTAACATCACTTTAGTCATTTTGTTTAAATCGTATTGTGGATCAAAGCCCCATTCTGCTCTTGCACAACTTACATCAATACTATCTGGCCAACTATTAGCAATTGATTGTCTCACTGGATCTACATTATAGTCTAATTTAAAGTCTGGGTAATATTCTTGAATTGCTGTTTTAACCATTTCTGGTTCAATACTCATCGCACTTAAATTATATGCATTACGGTTAATTAATTTAACACCGTCTGCTTCCATAAGTTGGATAATGGCATCGATTGCATCTTCCATATACATCATATCCATGAATGTGCCTTTTTCAATAAAGCTTGAATAACGTCCTTCTCTTACAGCTTTAAAATAAATATCAACCGCATAGTCTGTTGTGCCGCCACCTGGCTCTTTAATATGTGAAATTAAGCCTGGAAATCTTACACTGCGTGTATCAACACCGAACTTTTCAAAGTAATACTGACATAACAATTCACCTGCAACTTTATTCACGCCATACATTGAAGTTGGACGCTGAATCGTTACTTGTGGTGTATTTACCTTAGGTGTTGATGGACCGAACGCACCTATAGAACTTGGTGTAAAGAATAATAAATCATGCTCACGTGCAATCTCTAAAGCATTCATTAATCCCCCCATATTCAAATCCCATGCAAATAACGGGTTTTTTTCAGCAGTAGCGGATAATAAAGCAGCCATGTGCATAATCGTGTCCGGCTTAAACGATTCAACAAGTGCATTCATACGTGATTTATCAGTCACATCCAATATTGCAAATGGACCATTTGCAATTGCAGCATCAGCTTCTGGCTCTTTAATATCAGTAGCTAAAACATTGTCATTGCCATATAATGTTCTACACTTCACAACTAATTCAGTTCCTATTTGTCCTAATGCACCAGTAATAATAATTTTTTTCATATTTATATCTCCCTTGTATATTACAGAAATTGTAATGTATTTTCCCAGTGGACAATACCCCTATTTTCAACAATATTATACTATAAAAACGCTTTTTTGTATACTTTGAGTGAACATTCGCTTTGAATTTTAGCAGTGTAAATCGCTAATGTCTACTATTTAGCCATTACATTCTTCACTATTTCTAGTTGCTATATCTCTATTTAATATAAAATTTATCTAGTAAATTGTGATAAAATTCAACGTTTGACACAGGTATTATATGTTGGTATAAGTTATTTAATAAGTATTTATGGAGATGATAATATGTTGCATACAAATGCCACATTGTTAATACAAAGTTTTCGAGTAAAATAGTCGATGCTTTGTAAAACTTTTTCTTTTCACAGAGCATCTATCTTATGCATACAGTTATTAAAATGTGAGAGGAATATCAAATTATGAAAAAACAACTATACCCTTATCAGTTTAATTATATAAAAGAACATGTCGCGCATTTAATCAATGTGTACAATTCAGTCAATGACCTTAATACTATCACTTCTATCCAAGAGGCTACACGTGAACAAATTCTCAATACGTTTCAAAAAGTAGATTCACATATTCAATTAGAAGTTGAAAAATTAATGAATTACCAATTATCAAAAATGCAAGCTGAAAAAATCTTAAGTACACTTCAAGGTTATGTTTTGCCTTTCGAACACCCTTCTAAAAAACAAGTAGATAAGGTTTTTAGAAAAGTAAAGAAATTGAAAACACCACTTATCAGTAATGAAGTGCTATTAGAAAGTACATTTATTGGTTGGAACGATGTGGCTTCCAATAGAAAATATATAATCTATTATAATGATTTTGGAAAATTAGATGGGTTTTATGGGGATATTTCAAACCAAACAGTTAAAGGCTTTTGTTCAATTTGTAATAAGGAGTCTCGTGTTACCTTATTCATGAGGAAAACACGCACCACTAGTGATGGACAATACACTAAAAAAGGTGATTATATATGCTTCGATAGTACAGTTTGTAATCAACAAATCTCTGATTTATCCTACTTTTATCATTTTCTCAATAAAATAAAATAATTAAAAAGCAGAACCTATAAGGACTTCAATGTCACCCTATAGGTTCTGCTTTATTTTGCGATTATTCATTTTCTTAAATATTCTATAAATCTCTTTATTGTTTGTTCATTAGTTCTATCTGATTGTGTAAGTGCCGTAAAATAAATATAATAATCAAACGGGGAGCCAATAGGCAACATTTCTATCAAGCCATTCAATATAAACGGATCATCTTCCAACATCAAACTTGATACAATACTTATCCCTAAACCCTCTGACACAGTTTTAATTAACACACTTGGATTATTAGTACGGAACACAATTTTCAAGGGGCCATTGTCATCTTCAAATTGCTTGAAATTGTGATGGTAGAAATTGCGATCGTACAAAACAAAAGGATATTCACTAATCGCTTTCATATCTACCGTGTTTTGCAATGATAATTTTGATTTTTTAGGCACAATCAACCTAAAATCTGTAGCAATATTCAATGAATGCGCTACAATGTGCTGTCCAAACTGTTCATTTTCAGCTTTACCAATCAATCCTATATCAACTACCTGAGCTTCAACCATTTTTAAAATGTCATCTCTATCACTTTCGATTACTTCCACTTCAATATGTGGATAATCTCTCTTAAATGCAGATAATGCTTTAGGAATAATTTTATTGAATAGTGTAGGTATCGTAGCAATTGTTAATGAACCCTCGATATTTGAATGCATCGCGTCTACCTCAGATAATAATTCACTACGCGCTTCAATAATATTAATCATTAACGGAATCAGTTTCTTCCCAACTTCAGTTGGCAAAGTTCCTTTACGTGATCGATTAAATATTTTATATCCTACTTCTGATTCTAGGTTTGCGATTGACTGACTCATCGCAGATTGACTGATATGCATAATATCTGCTGCTTTAACGATTGATTCCGTTTCATATATTTTTTGAATATAAGTTAATTGTTCAAAGTTCATTATCCCACCCCCTTTTATATAAGCAATACTTATACAAATATCATAAATTCTAATTTTACATTAGCGTATATTAATCATTATAATATATAGTGCATGAAAAATTAATTAAAGGACGGTCTTCGTATGTATGATAAACTCTGGTCAAAAGATTTTATCTCCATTACAATTGTAAATTTTTTAATGTATTTGATTCATTATACATTAATCGTTACAGTCACCATATTTACTATTGATAAATATCACGCTTCAGAAAGTATGGGAGGATTAGCGGCAGGCATATTTATTATCGGCATGCTATTCGGACGTTTGGCTTCTGGACGTGTGATTGACAATTTGAAACCAAAAAAAGTGCTGCTCTTTGGGATTATCTTTTCTATCATAACTGTTGGCTTGTATTTCGCAATTCATAGCCTGTTAATATTAATGATTGTACGACTATTACATGGAATTGCCTTTGGATTATCTTCAACTGCAACCGGTACGATTTCATCAAGAATTATTCCAGAAAAGCGCAAAGGCGAAGGTATTGGTTATTACGCACTTAGTGTAACAACTGCATCCGCGATTGGACCTTTTTGTGGCATAATATTAAATCGACAATTTGGTTTCCAATCTATCTTTATAGTTAGTCTTATCGTTATTGTCGTCGCTTTAATTGTGGCATTATTAATCAAAGGGTTACCAAAAGTATCTGTCCAAACATCTAATACTGAGAAAATTACAGGCGTGGCTGCATATATTCAAAAAGAAGCCCTACCAATTTCATTTGTTATTATTTTCGTAGGTATTGCTTATTCAAGCGTTTTATCATTCTTAACGGTTTACACAGAACAAATCAACCTTGCCACTGCATCAAGTTTCTTTTTTGTTGTTTATGCAGTGAGCACCTTTGTAACTCGCCCATTTACAGGTAAGATTTACGATAATTACGGTGAAAATAAGGTCATGTACCCTGTGTTAATCAGCTTTACCTTCGGTCTAATACTATTAAGTCTAACCCACACAAGTATTTTATTACTCATTGCTGCAATATTTATTGGGATCGGCTATGGCACGATAGTACCAACTGCCCAAGCCATCGCTATTCAACAATCACCTACAGATAAAATCGGCTTAGCGACATCTACGTTTTATATGTTTGCAGATTTCGGCGCAGGCATTGGACCATTTGTGCTAGGAGTTGTCATTCCATTGATGGGATACCGAAATCTATACTTAACTATGTCAATTTTAGTAATTGTTTCGATAATACTTTATTACTTTATGCATGGTAAACAACGTGCTCGTCAACCGTATTAATATGTTCTAAATTGTATAAAAAGAAAGGAACAACAATATTGTCTGAATCACAGTTTTACAAAATGCTGAAATCGACTTAGATCAAACTTTTACAGCTTTTTACAATTTATAACAAAAAAATCAAGAATATAGTAAGTTTTTCTATGAAGAAAATAAACGTCAAATTCTCTTGAGATATAGAATTTGACGTTTTCTTTGTTTTCATGAAATTTTGTAACTCTTTTTGCTACTATATTTTGCATTAACGCGCTATTCCACTACGCATTGTAAATTTTCTCTCAAAGTTGTTCCCGTGTACGCTTTTCTAAATAAGCCACGCTCTTGCAATATAGGAATTACTTTATCAATAAAAGCTTCAAACATATCTGGATAAGTAGGCGGCATAAGCGTAAAACCATCACAACATTCCTCTTCAAACCATTCTTGCATCATATCTGCAACTGTTATTGGGTCTCCAACAATTGTCTTATGTCCCATCCATGTACTTACACGCTGTGCTAGTTCTCTTAATGTAAGCGATTCTGTTTCTATAGTATTTCTTATTGCTTCATAACGCGCTTTCGACACAACTTTTGTCGGTAATTTATCAAAAGATGGTAAAGGGGGGACTACAGCATCAAAATCCCATCCTTCAACACTTTGCCCTATACTTTGTTCAATCTGCTTAATTTTATCATTCACATCTATGAAACTATCTAGTGCCGCTCTTTTTTCTTCAGCTTCTTCCATCGTATCTGCAACATAAACAGTCAAACCTGGTAAAATCAATGGTCTACCCTCAGACTTATTAAGCTGTTCTGTTCGTTTCTCAATATCTTTCAAAAATCTCTTAGCGTCTGCCTTGTTCCAAGCTACTGAAAAGATCATATCTACTGCTTTCGAAGCAAAATCACGACCTGGAAGCGAAGTACCAGCTTGACACAAAACCGGATATACTTGAGGGCTAGATGGTAAATTAATAGGGCCTTTTATCTTAAAATAGTCTCCTTCATGATTAATTTCATTTACTATAGACCACTCTATACCTCTGCCAGATTTTCTATCATTAATTAATGCATGACTGTCAAACGATTGCCACAATTGTTTCAATACATGTACAAATTCTTCTGCTTTTTTATATCTTTCATTTAAAGGAGGAAGTTGAGTCATTGAATGATTACGTGCTTCATTGTCAAATTGTGAGGTAACAATATTAATACCGGCCCTCCCATGACTAATATGATCTAAACTACCTATTAAGCGTGCTGCATTGTATGGATCATAAAATGTAGAAGATAACGTAGCTATTAATCCAATATGCTTAGTGATTTGTGAAATAGCCGTCAATGTAGTGATAGGTTCTAAAAAATAAGATAAATGTCCTGTATTTTCTTGGGAAATATATTGTCCATCCGCTAAAAATATAGCATCTAAACAACCACGTTCTGCAATTTTAGCAATTTCTTGTTGGTATGTAATTTGGCCTATTTCATCAATCTTAGAATGCTCTAGTCTCCATGAAGCAGGATGTAAACCTGTACTATAAATAAGTGAAACAATATGCATCTGATTCTTCATAATATTGTCTTCTAATCCCCTTATTATTATGAAATTTTTATCACTATAATCTTACAAAGTAAGATATTACGAAAAAATTCACAATGTTTTAATTACACATAGTATATAAAAACAATTACTTTTATGCACTTAATTCAAATAATTTTTACACATAAAGATTAAAATGTTCAAATAAATAAAACATTAAAATAGCTACTAAATTCTTTAAAGAAATTGAAGTTAGTAGCTTAGAATTATTATTTTATTCATTTCACTTCAGACATAAAATATATTTTTAATACTTTAATTTTTATCTTTATATTTTGGGAAGTAACCTAATATAAATGCTACTCCTGAAAATATTGCGGCTAAAATAATAGCAGGTGTTAACAACATATCATTTACTTTTATAATAAATTCTCCGTTAAGCATAATTAATCCAAGTAGTTGTGCACTTACCATAATAAGTGCCGTTACAATTGAAAGTAATAAGAAAATTGCGAAAATTTTTTCTAGTAATTTTTCCATAAATTTTATCCTCCCCATATTGGCAATATACCCATACCTATAAGCCAACCTATAATAATTACAGGCAGTGCATAAAGTACAATCAACATGCCAAATGTTTTTTCAGGTTTAGCATCAACAATCCCTGAAGCAATATAAATAGATCCTGAGGCAGGTGGCATTTGTGCCGATGTAGAAGCAAACGTCATCACTACTACTGCAGAAATTAATGGCGAGAATCCGCTTGAAATTAAAATTTGATAGGAAACCAGCCCTACTGCCGTAAGCGTCCCAGTAGATGTTAAAGGTCCAGCAATAATTGTAATACCTACACCTATGAGTAATAGCGTTAACCAAGCTGGTGCATTCGCCGTTTCTATAAGAAAGGCAATATTATTTGATAAACCTAATTTAGTTAAAACTTCACTCGCTGCAACAGCAAAGAATATTAAAGCACCAATTGTAGTAAATCTCGGTATTGAAGCTTGAATAAACTTCATAAACTCCGGTACTGTTTTTGGTAAATTTTTTCTTCCTAATATAAAGGCGATAGTAATCATTAAAGTTGGTATCCATACAACGATATCTATACTATCTAATGATTTTTCTCCTATTGATGGTATACTTACTAGTTTTTCCCCTAATGGTCCAATTGTTATAGCTAAAGGAATAATGGCGCCAATATATAATAATATCGAAGTCCATCCTCTTTTAAATGAACTACTTAATGGCTCTAATTCTTCAATAGAGAATGCTTTTATATTCTGCTTCTTTACAAAGAACCAAATCATTAATAATCTGTGGACAAGTTGATATAATGATGCAATAAACAATGCAATATAAAACTCACCAACGCCTACCGCCGCAGCAACTGGAGCGAAGCCAAGTATGATAAACATTGAAGTAGTTGGTGGAAATACGGATGCTATACCACCATTCCCAACCATGACTGATGCGGCAATCTCTTTCTTCCATTTATTTTTCAACATCCAAGGTCCTGTAATTGAACCAGTGGCAGCCGTATTACCGGAATCACCACCTGACAGCGTGCCTAATGCAACTGACCCTACTGCGTCCATATACGCTGGCGCTCCTGGAATCTTTCCTACCATAGAATTTAAAATCGCTAATAGCTTTTCAACAATCCCTAATTTATCAATGATATATGCCATAAATACAAATGCTAGTGCAGCATAAAGCACTGAAAATGTTGCCGCAAATGAAAAACCATTTGCAAGTAATCCTAAAGCTTCTTTGCCACCTAAAAGACTTGACGCGATAAACCCAATTAATGACGCTTCTCCTAAATTCCTTTTTAAGAAAACGCTCCATATAATTAAAATAGATACAAAAATTAATAAAGCCAATATCCCCATATACATGCCTCCTATTTATTTTTGATTGTAAGCCTTTATCACGTTACACCAATCATCAACTTCATCTCGTAATTTATTTTCTAAATTTGATTGAGTTATATTTTTCAATTTTTGAATCGTAGCTTTAGTCATTACAGGTTTGATGTGATGGTGTTCTAAAAATTCACTTACATTTTTCATTTCTTTCTCACGGCGCTGTGAATGTTTTACGTTACTTTTTATATATCTACTTATAATTTCTCCAAAGTTATCTTTATCCATCGTACTGGTGATAGATTCATATATTTCTTCTGTAATATCAAGTTGTTCTGCAGATGCCATAACTTCAAATAATAATGCAGACAATCCTTTTGTAAATATACTCCTCACAAATTTAAAATTAGTAGCATCGCCGACTTTTTCATTTAATTTAGTAATATTCATCCCAATTTGATAACCTAACTCTATAAACTTATTTGTTTGTGTTCCAGATGCTAATATAGGCACTTCATTTTGATATACTTTTAATGCACCAAGTATTGCAGCATCTATGATTGTCATGCCTTTGTTGTACATCATTTCATTCACCTTATTTTTCTCTTCAGAACTAGCAGTTGTTAGATCTACTAGTACTGTTTCATTAGCAACAACATCACTTATTTCTGACCAAGCTTCTACAGTTTTTGTCGCAGGAACAGCAACAAATAATATAGATAACGTTTGTTTTGCTACAATTTCTGCCTTTTCAACGTAGTTAATCTCGGTTCTTTCAGATAACTTTTTAGAATCTGAGCCTATCAGTAATGGATCATAAGCATATATACGATTTACTTCATGTTTACTAAATCCTTTAGACAATTCTTTTCCAACTTCTCCAAACCCTATAAATCCTATATTCATTTTATCCACCCCTATTGATTTTCAATATTTTCTCTTAACC
This sequence comes from Staphylococcus sp. 231237_7MaSpsaltlick, assembly GCF_043107035.1. Classification (NCBI taxonomy): domain Bacteria; kingdom Bacillati; phylum Bacillota; class Bacilli; order Caryophanales; family Staphylococcaceae; genus Staphylococcus; species Staphylococcus sp. 231237_7MaSpsaltlick. The sequence continues at coordinate 41,988 of NZ_JBICNX010000005.1, read as the reverse complement.
AGGACGGCTCTATTGTGCTTTTGTCATACCCCTGTTCCAAGCTAAATGACATTATAGTATTTAATCTTTTTTCTTCATATATTAATTTTTCTTCTGCTTTTACTATAAATTCTTCTGCTTTTTTATAAGGGATGATTGCAATACCATCCTCATCTGCAACTACAAAATCATATGGATTTACTAAAACTCCTCCACATTGAATTGGTATATCAAATGCACCTGGTCCATTTTTTCTCGGTCCTTTAGGTATAAATCCATTTGCGTAGATTTGTATATTCATACTTTCTAATTCTTTTTTATCTCTAATTAAGCCATCAATAATTATTCCCTTTATACCAAGTTTTTCTGCTGCTGCTGCCATCAAGTTCCCCATATAAGCTGAAGTTGTAGAATCTTTTCCTTCAACAATCAATATTTCTCCTGGTTTTGCCTCATATATTCCAAGGTGCAAGTAGAGATTATCTCCTGGATAAAGTGATACCGTTCTTGCTTGCCCGACAAGAGGTTCCTGAAAATTAACTGGCTTTAATCTATGATTCATAATATTTTCAAATTTCATGCTATCTGCAATTAACGTTGAACTTAGCTTCTCTAAACGCTTTAAAATCTCATCATTATTACCATTCATTGAGCCACCATCCATTCGTAAAATTTATTACATATAACTTTTTATTTGTAATATTATTTACAAAGTTACCACTTGCCTAAACAAATGTAAACCCTTACATAAAAAATTACATAAAAAAACAAACCATTATATTTTTAAAATGGTTTGTTTTTTAGTTATTCGTGTGATATTTTATTTGTTTTAATATTTCATTTATATCATCTAAGCGACTTGAATTCTTCTTAGTTTCTTTAACTGCCAAAGCATTAATCAAGTAATCAATTACTACAAGTGACAATATCGGTGAATTGTGAAAAGCTAAACTATTAGAATCACAAGGTAGAATTACATCTGCGTAATCAACCAATGGAGACGAAAATGTATCTGTTATTACAATAATCTTCACACCTTTATTTTTGGCGATTTTCACGAAATCATTAATACGCTTAGCATATCTAGGATAACTAATCGCCACTAACACATCTTGAGCATTCATTGACACAACTTCATCTACCCAATCTGAAGTATCCGCTACTATAAGGTTACAGTTGCCTTTTATTCTATTTATATTTTGTGAAAAATAATGACCTGCAGGCAAGCCACTTCTCACACATGTACAACAAATAAGATTAGCATTTTCAATTAAATTTATAGCTTTATCCAAAGTTTGCTCATCAAGTTGGTTTGAAAATTGTTGTAATTGTGTAGCATGAAAATTAACCGTTTCTGTCCACAAATTATCTTTCTCTATATTTTGTAAATTAGAAGTTAATCTAGACTGAGGTGCTTTTCCATCTTTTATAAAATTTTGAATGTCTCGTTGCAACTCTGTATAACCAGAGTAACCTAATTTACTTGCGAGACGCATAATTGTTGTAGTACTGGTACCAACTTTCTCAGATAATTCGTTTATAGTATCAAACATAATATCTGTTGGTTCTTTAGTTATAAAATTGGCTGCCTTTCTTTCTGATTGAGATAAGTTTTTTATATTTTCTTTAATTTTTATAAAAATGTTATCTTTTGACATATACTCAATCTCCTCGTAATAAGTAATTAAATTCGTATTTGTTATCTGAGAAAATTATAGATAAATTTCATACCTAACATAATTAACGAATGTAAAATAGTTAGATTTATAATAACATATAGAGATATACACAACATGTAATTTTTCGATGTAACGTCATATTCATTTATAGTAAATACACTTATTCAATTACTATAAATAATCTTTCAGCTACTTAACTTCACTAAATATAAATAACAAAAAGGATGAGATTCCTTATTTAAATCAGGTTTTATCCCATCCCTCAATGTTGTTATTTTATGCTAAATTTTGCTCTAACCTTTTAATTTCTTTACAAGTGAAGATTTTAATCCCACTAGTCCAATTTTATCAACTTTCGCGTCGATGTCATGGCCATCGTCAGGTTCAACTATTTTTATACTTTTTACTTTCGTACCTTGTTTGATTACAAATGATGTACCTTTTACTTTTAAATCTTTAATAACTGTAACAGCATCCCCGTCAACTAATTCCTGCCCATTCACATCTCTTGTAATTTGAGCTTCTTTGTTTTCATCATTTTCAGCTTCAGACCATTCGTGACCACACATAGGACAAACGAATAAATTTCCATCTTCGTATGTATAACTTGAATCACACTCTGGACAATTAGGTAAAGTATATTCCATGCTTAAACCTCCATTAAATTATTGACTTGCTTTTAATCTACCATATTATAAAATATATCCTCTATTTTCTCTACTTTTTTATTAAAATCGTCACTTATTTTTCTCATCTAACTAAACTGTTAAAAAGTCGATATACCATATTTTTCTAATAATACTAACGTCATTGTCTTCTTATCTTTTTCAATCAATATAAAGAAATATGTTTATTTACATTAATAAGTGGAAAATTACTTGTGTCACAAATCTTAAAGGAGGTTTTTATAATGAGTAAATTTGACGAATTTAAAGACAAAGCAAAAGATAAGGTTGACGAAGTAAAAAACGACAAAGATAAGCAAAAAGAAGTGAAAGATCAAGCTTCAGATAAAGCAAAAGACTTAAAAGATAAATTCTAATTTTATAGACTAAAAAATAAAGCTGGGACATTAAATTTAATGTCCCAGCTTTATTTTGGTTTTAAGCGACAATTATCACAATAAAAAATCAAACTGCTAAAATCATTACTTAGTTTATTGAATTAGTTGCACTTATACAATCGTATAGTCTTTATTTTTTGAAGTTCTACTAAATTTAAATTTTTAACCTAAATCAAGTTGTGTTTCTACTTCATCTTTTATACTGTCCAAATCACATTCACTTTGGTCTAAGGTTTTTCCTGTTTCTGCAACGTTTTTTATACTTTGCATTTGGAACTGCCAACCCGAAAAGTCTAAAATGATATGCGGAAAATCAAACGGTAAAAACTCATCTAATATAAGCACTGTTTCACGTCCACTATCATACAAATCAAATCTTACTGCACCGGTGTCCCATGTGTAACCAATAGCTACATTATCTTCGAAAGCAGTAATTTCCATCTCCATATCGTCTTGTTCATCCATATGAAATGTCATCTTGCCACCAACTTTTCGTTCCTTAAATGATAATTGAGGAAACCATTTCTGAACACCCTCAGTCGTGCTTAATAAACTAAAAACAGTTTCACTATCTTTTTCAATAGTTAGTTTCAGTGTTTGATAAGCACCTTGATCGTCCTTAGCATATACAGCCTCCATCTCAAACTTACCTCCTCTCGTACATCAAAAAATTTAATGAATATCATTAAATTTCATCATAATGCCTACAATGAGTTATTTAAACTTTGAATAGTACAGAAAACATTTTTGTTAAAATAGTGTCATTGTAATAATTCATCCTTAGCAAAAATGCCCCAGAGTATAATGTTTTTGACCAATGGTCACCATTGCCAAACCCTTGCATAAAACTAGGGATTTTTCACTTTAGTCATCTACTGCTTAAATAACTACACAATCTTAGACATCTATTTATGACCATGACCGTCCATCTCTAATTTACGCGCTTTTCTTGTATACCTCAAATAAATTAATGCAAGTAGAATAAACCATATTGGCGATAACACAATACCCATTCTCGTATCAGGAACAAAGAATAAAATAATTAATACGAAAACAAAGAATAATTGAACCGTTCTTGCCATGTTTATGCCACCAGGAAGTTTAAATGCACTCTTTTTATGATTTTCTGGATGTGATTTAACGTATTTCGCATAAGAATGCATGATAAACATCCACACAATAACTAACAATATAGTTGATATTGCTGTTACATAAAAGAATACTTGAGTTGCATTAGGTATTAAGTAATTGAGCAACACTGTTATAGATAATAACGCACAAGTCACTAAAATTGCGATATACGGTACGCCTTTTTTATTAGTTTTCATCAATAAATGATGTGTTTGCTTTTTCTCTGATAATCCAAATAGGATTCTGCTATTAGCAAAAATACCACTATTACACGCTGACGACGCAGCTGTTAATACTACAAAATTGATAAGTCCTGCTGCAAATGGCACACCAATTAATGCAAATAAACTAACAAATGGACTGTTATTCGGATCAATATCTTGCCATGGAATAATAGACATCATAACCGCCAATGCTCCTACATAAAATAATAAAATTCTTATAGGCACACTATTAATTGCTTTCGGTATCGTTCTTTCTGGATACTTCGTTTCACCTGCTGTAATACCTAAAATTTCAATACCTGTAAATGAAAATACTACCATTTGGAATGACATGAAAAAGCCAGATGCACCATGTGGAAAAAATGAACCATTATTAAAAACATTAGATACACTCGTTTTTCCAAAGGGTGTCTGTATCGCAAATACTATCATTACAATACCTACAACAATCAATGCGATAATTGTAATTACTTTTATAATTGCGAACCAAAATTCTAATTCTCCAAACATTTTTGTACTTGTTAAATTAAATGCCATTAATATCAAAATACATGATAATGATGTTATCCAGTTTGGTAAATCTGGCACCCAAAATTCTACATATTTTGCAACTGCTGTAATTTCAGCCATACCAGATGTAATCCAAGTTAACCAATATGTCCAACCAGTTACAAACCCCGCAAACGGACCTATTTGATCATGTGCGATGTCTGCAAATGTTTTGTACTCTGTGTTATGTAATAACATTTCTCCCATTGCACGCATAAACATAAACAATACGAAACCGACAATAATATAAGTTAGTAAAATGGATGGCCCCGTTAAACTTATGGATTGTCCTGCCCCTAAGAATAATCCTGTTCCAATAGCGCCACCAATCGCAATAAGTTGAATATGTCTATTGCTTAACTCTCTGTTTAAAGTATTCGTCATAAAACTAGCCCCACCTCAGTTGTTTTTAAGCATAATTAATATATGTTCAGTTTATTTGCCCCTTTGTTTTACTATAAATAAACTAATTTAAATATTGCATGCATATACCTCACAATGCTTGGTTGTATAATATTCTTTTTTTCTGAAAATTACAACTATTGATATAAAATTATTTAAATATCATTGAGGTTTTACAATTTTAAATTTTTCAACGCATTAATTGATTAAAATATAAACATTTAAATTAACTGAGAATTAAATTTTATTTTTAGATAAAGCTTTCTACTAGCCATTATTTCACTTTTTATTAAAAAGTATTCAAATAATTCAAATAAATGTTTGTAATAGGTGTCCCACTTCTATACACTGAATTAAACACTTCAGTAAAAATTGATTTCTGAGTGGATAGAAAGTTTGGTGTAAATGGAAAAAGATAAAAAGAAATTGTTACGTAAGATGGTCAAACCGTTTGAAAAAACGAGCTATACAAAGAGTACAATCCAAATAATCAATACAATAATCCCCCTCCTTGCGTTGTTAGTAGCAAGTGGGTTTTTATATCAAGTACATTGGTCATTAGCAATTATTATTAGTATATGTGCTTCAATCTTTTTAATTAGAACGTTCATTATTTTTCATGATGCATGTCATGGTTCATATTTAAAAAAACAGAAGCATAATGATTTATTAGGTAATGTGACAGGTTTTTTAACCTTCTTTCCCTATCGAAAATGGCGTAGAGAACATTTAATGCACCATGCAGGTAGTGGGAATTTGGAGAAGCGTGGCATTGGAGATATTTGGGTCATGACAGTTGAAGAATATCAAATTTCGTCTCGTTTTAAACGTTTAACTTATAGATGTTATCGCAATCCATTTGTAATGTTTGTTTTAGGACCGTTTTTCTTAGTATTTGTATCTAATCGCTTTAACGCAAAAGGTGCTAAAACAAAAGAACGTACTAATACATGGCTTAATAATATTTTATTATTAGTCATTTATGGGGGGCTTATTTATCTATTAGGGGTTAGTCAATTTTTTGCTATTTTTGCTCCTATGGTCTTTATTTCAGGAATGATCGGTATTTGGCTCTTTTATATCCAACATACTTTTGAAGATTCCTATTTTGAAGAATCATCCGAATGGGATTATGTTAAAGCAGCTATTGATGGCAGTTCTTACTATAAATTACCAAAATTTATTCAATGGATAACTGGTAATATCGGGTATCATCATGTGCATCATTTAAACCCTAGAATTCCAAATTATGCTTTAGAAGCCACGCATGACAATGTTACACCATTACATCATGCAACCTCAATTACGATTAGAGAAAGTTTCGCTTCGTTAAAATTTAAATTATATGATGAAAGCCATAAACGCTTTATCACATTTAAAGAATTTGCATTAAGACAAAAACAGCCTTCGTAAATATAATATTACTTATACACAGTAAAATATAATTACTCTAACACACTACTTGATTCTCAAAGTTCATGAGGATTGAGTAGTTTTTTACGCCCAAAAAATTTTGTGCGTCATTTTTTAAAATTCATAAAATAATTAACTTTTAAACGATTAGCAAAGCTAATCTTATTTTTATCATTTAATAAATAATTCAAAACAATTAATTATTACATTGCGTAAGTATATAAAATAAATTATAATACTTATCTATATCACAATATAATATGAATTTTAAAAAGAGGAGAATGTTATGTTTATAAAGAAAAATGAAAAATTTGGTATTCGCAAATATAAATTTGGAGCTGCTTCAGTACTTTTAGGTACTTGTCTAGCCATTGGTCTAAGTGCTTCTGGGGAGGCAAAAGCATCAGAGACTACGAATGAAGAAACAAAAATCGATTCAAATAATCAAAACAGTGCAGCACAAAGTGAAAACAATACATCAAATGAGGTTGCTATTAACAATGAAATAACTGCACCTAATGATACAGCGTTAAATAAAAATGATGTAGAAAAGACGGAATCCGTTAACAATGATAAAAGAATCGAAGCAGATGAAACTTTAAAAATTGAAGATAGCACTAAACTTGAAGAATCACCTCAAGAAGATATGAACGATAAAAACGAAAATGTTAAATTAGATACGAACAGAAACAATAAAGACGCTAGTTCTGGTGAACAAACACCATCTAACTCTGTACCAACTTCTAACGTAGCCCATTCGCAAAATGAAACTACGCAATCTGTCGCTACATCTGAACAAAACACACCACAGAAAAATGAAGTAAGTGAACCTAATAAAGATAAAGCACAAATATCATCAATTGAAAACATTACTTCACCAAAACGCACAATTTCTACATATAATGCTACGAATCCAAACCCTGAAGTATCTAGTAATGAAAATGTAGTTGGTAAAGATGTAAGTGATAAAATTACTGTGGTTAATAGTAATATTGAATCAAATGATACGGTTAAACCACATAACGGTGAAAAATCAACCTTAAAATATGAATTATCGTTTGGTGAGGGTGTTAAAGAAGGTGATTATTTTGATATTTCACTTTCTAATAATGTAAATACACGAGGCGTATCTGCCATAACTAAATTTCCAGAAATTAAAAATGGAGAAACAGTTATTGCAAATGGAAATATTTTAGAAAATGGTAAAATTAGATATACATTTACAGATTATGTTAATAACAGAGAGAACATAAAGACAAATTTGTCTCTAAATTTATTTGTCGATCCTAAATATGTAACTAAAGATAGTAATCAATCAATTGTTGCAACAATAAATGGACATAAGACTCAAAAAGATGTTTATATAAAATATTTAAATGGTATAAACAATGCCGGATTAAGCGTTAACGGAAGTATTACTTTATTAAATAAACAAAATAATACTTTTTCTCATCTCGCTTATATTAATCCAAATAACTTTAAAATTTCTGGTGCCACTGTTTATGGTCAAATACTTAAAGGTAATCATCAAGACGGTAATATACCATCCGTAAAAGTTTTTAAAGTAACTAAGCCTAATGAATTAAACCAAAGCGTATATGCCGATACTTCAGATACTTCAATGTTCCAAGATGTAACGAACAACGTTAATTTAAATGTTACTAATGGTAATTATCAAATAGACTTTGATAATTTAGATAGTGTCTATGTAGTAAAATTTGATAGCGCTTATGATGGTGATGCGCAATCACTAACATTTAGAACAACACTTTCAGGATTCTCACCATATTATGAGAATTATTATACGCAAGCAAGTTGGGATAACGGAGTTTTATTCTATCAAAATAATGCAAATGGAGAAGGAACCGACCCGAAACCTAAACCTGAACCAACACCTGATCCGGAACCGACACCTGACCCTGAGCCAACACCTGATCCAGAACCGACACCTGACCCTGAGCCAACACCTGATCCTGAACCAACACCTGATCCTGAGCCGACACCTGATCCTGAACCAACACCTGATCCTGAACCGACACCTGATCCTGAACCAACACCTGATCCTGAACCAACACCTGACCCTGAGCCGACGCCTGATCCAGAACCAACACCTGATCCAGAACCGACACCTGATCCTGAGCCAACACCTGATCCTGAGCCAACACCTGATCTTGAGCCGACACCTGATCCAGAACCAACACCTGACCCTGAGCCGACACCTGATCCTGAGCCGACACCTGATCCAGAACCAACACCTGATCCTGAGCCAACACCTGACCCAGAACCAACACCTGATTCTGAGCCTACGCCAAATCCGGAACCGACATCTGAAGAAAATAGAGAGCTCTCAACTAAAGATAAGAAAGTTGAAGTTTTACCAAATGAACACAATAAAGTATTTGAACTCAACTCACAAAAATATACAAAATTAAATATAGAAACTATCAATACTAGTACGACTGTAAAAGCTAGCCCAAGCAATACAGTAATAAACAACTCCGGTTCAACAACAGATGCTCCACAGTCATCAGCTGAAAAGAAACAATTACCTAATACTGGTGAAAAAGAGCATAATACAACTATTTGGAGTAGTTTATTACTACTAATAGGTACTACACTTCTCTTCTTTAGAAAAAAGAACAAGACGAAAAGTGATACGTCTCTATAAATAAAACACAAAGTAGTTTATTTGTCACTGACTGAAATTTAAAACTCAAGTAAGTTGAATTTCTCTTTGTTTTATGAAAGTTATATAGTGCTAACAATATAATCAATTTTAAAATTTTACTTAATATCTTATCGTTTTACATTAAAATACGCTGCAAGAAATAATCTAAAAAATTATTTCTTGCAGCGTATTTTCCATAAGTTATAACAAAAATTCATTTAATATATTCATACATATTATAATCAAGTCTATGCATTTATTTTAACGTGTATGTTTTTAATGTCTTCTGGTGTCGTTTGGCAACAACCGCCAATTATTTTAACACCCTGTTTTAACCACTTGGAGACTTGTTCAATAATCAAGTGACTGTCGCCCTTACTCTCCCACTGCTTTGTTTCCGCATTATACTGTGCGCCACCATTAGGATAAAGTGCAATTGTCTGCGGTAAACTAGTGAGCCCTTTATCGATTGCTTGATTAACACCAACTACAGAAGAACAATTAATACCAAATATTGGAATTTCTTCTTTATGTGTTTTGATATATTCGCATAAATCTTCAAAATTTGTACCATCAGATAAATTACCAAAATCATCTACCGTTACAGATAACCAAAATGTTTGATTCTTATAATACGGCACAATATACTCAACAATAGCTTTAACCTCTTCAAATTTAGGCACCGTTTCAAAAACAAAATCATGAATCCCTCTTGTAATTAATGCATCTATACGTGCGCGATGAAATTTAAAATAATCCTCGTAGCTTAATTCATAATCACCTGTATACTCAGAACCATCACTTAAATATGCGCCATAAGGTCCTAAACTACCAACGATTACTTGCGTTGAAGCAGTCGATTCCATGATTTGACCAACAGCTGTAGTAAATAACTGCTCTATTTCAATATCTTTCAATCCAATATCTGAAAATGTTTGATAACTTGCTTGATATGTACTCGTAAGTAATATGTCTGCTCCTGCATCTGTAAATGCTTGGTGTGCTTCTTTAATTTTGACAGGATTATTTTTTAATACTTCACTCGACCATAAAGATGAATTTAAATTACACCCTGCTTGTTCCAATGTTGTTGCTAATCCACCATCTAACACTAATGGTGATTGATCTTCTAACTTTTCTAATAACCTCATTTATTTGCCTCATTTCTTGTGGTACTTAACAAAATAATATAATAATGCGATTGTTGCAAAAGGTATACCAAAATAAAGGGCTGGTGCTTGATTAGAGTCAAAAATCATTCCAACACACGATACTAAACATAAGATAAATCCAATAATAGGTACCGATTGATGTATCTTCAAACTGTGATCAATTCTTTTAGCATTAAAGTAAGAAACACATATACTCATCCAAACAATTACCACTGCTAAACCAGCAATAGACACGAGTACAACATATAGTGAATCGGCTGCGTAAACGCTGGATAATAAAGCTAACAAGCCTCCTACCATACTAAATAGCGTCGCATTTATAGGCATACGATATTTATTTAAACGTCCAAACCATTTAGGAAATACACCTTCATTTGATAAACTCCATATCATTCTGCTGGCGGCATATAACCCTGAATTAGCAGCAGATAATAATGCTGTAATAATCACCAAATTCATAATATCCCCAGCGTATGGAATCCCCATTTTTTGGAAAATAACCACGAAAGGACTTTCTAAAGATTTCCCTTGATAGCTAGGAATTAATATCGAAATAATAACCATCGTTCCTATAAAAAAGATAACAAGCCTCCATAAAGTGGCGCGTATCGCCTTAGGAATTACCTGCTTAGGATTTTCCGTTTCACCGGCCGCAATTCCTATCAATTCTGTTCCGCTAAATGCATAATTTACAGCCAACATTGTTAAAAATACTGCTCCTATACCATTAGGGAAAGTCGGATTAGTATATCTCTGCGTAATGGTATTTATGCCTTCATATCCACTATAATGAATCATGCCTAAGATGACACATATACCTAAAATAATAAATACAATTATGGTAATCACTTTTACCATTGAAAAATAAAATTCTACTTCCGCATAAAACCTTGTCGATACGATATTAAAAATCAATACTAATATAATCGCACTGGCAGCAAATATGTATTCGGGTATTTCAGGAAACCATTTTTGCATCAAAATGCCTACCGCAGTAAATTCAGACCCTAAAGCTACCGTCCACGTTAACCAATAAAACCATGCAACGATATACCCCACAGATGGGTGAATATATTTGCTAGCATATGTATGAAATCCTCCTGTTACAGGATGTTTAATAGCTAATTGTCCTAAACAAAGCATAACTAAGTATACAAGGATTGAACCTACTAAATAAGACAATACAGTTCCTAGCGGTCCCGCTTGCTGTAATGTATATCCAGAACTTAAAAATAAACCTGTACCAATGACGCCGCCAAAACTTAATAACATAAGATGACGCTGCTTCATCGCACGTTTGAATGTCGTTTGTTCCATTGTATGTGCTCCTTATCTTTAAGTACTCAATATATAATTTTTTATATTATTAATCATTCTATTGATTTCTGAAAATTTAGTCAATATAAAGTTACAAAATATACTAAGCTAAGTTCAACGCACATACGCATACAAGATAGGAAGTTACTTGAAAAAGTAAGCGTTATCTTGTTAACTGAATTTTCTTACTTTTATAAAAATTCAGTTTTTAGTATTGATTTTCATTCTACATGCCATTAACATGAAATATAAGTAATAAGTAATAGGTAAAGGAGTAATGTAATGACAGAACATAATGATTTAGTAACTTCAACACAGGAAATTACGAAAGAAGCTTTACATAAATTAGGTTTTGACGATGGCATGTATGAACTCATAAAAGAACCTTTAAGATTTTTAGAAGTACGTGTACCCGTCCGTATGGATGACGGAACGGTTAAAACATTTACTGGGTATCGTGCACAGCACAATCATGCTGTTGGTCCTACTAAAGGAGGAATTCGTTTTCATCCCGATGTAAATAAAGAGGAAGTCAAAGCATTATCTATGTGGATGACGTTGAAATGTGGCATCACAAATCTACCCTTTGGTGGTGGTAAAGGTGGTATTATCTGTGACCCTCGACAAATGAGTAATCAAGAATTAGAACGTTTATCCCGAGGCTACGTTAAAGCCATTTCACAATTTGTTGGCCCTGAGAGTGATATTCCAGCGCCAGATGTTTACACAAATCCGCAAATCATGTCTTGGATGATGGATGAATATAGTAAGATTAATCGTTCTAATGCCTTTGCATTTATTACGGGTAAACCCCTTTCTTTAGGTGGTTCACAAGGTCGTAACCGAGCAACTGCGCTAGGTGCAGTTATCACAATCGAAGAAGCAACAAAGCGTAAGAATATTGATATTAAAGGATCTCGTGTTGCAATTCAAGGCTTTGGTAATGCTGGAAGCTTTATCGCAAAGATCTTACATGATATGGGTGCTAAAATTGTAGCTATTTCTGAAAGTTTCAGAGCGTTACATAATCCTAACGGTCTAGATGTAGATCGTCTCGTTGAACTCAAAGAGCAACATGGCAGAGTCACACAATTATTTGATGATAGTATACCTAAAGAACAATTATTTGAGGTTGATTGTGATATTTTAGTACCTGCTGCACTATCAAATCAAATCACTGAGGATAATGCGCATCAAATTAAAGCAAAAATTATCGCTGAAGCAGCTAATGGACCGACAACACCAGAAGCGACGCGTATTTTAACTGAGCGTGGCGTCTTAATTATTCCTGACGTTTTAGCTAGTGCTGGTGGCGTAACTGTCTCTTACTTTGAATGGGTACAAAATAATCAGGGTTATTATTGGCCTGAAGCTGAAGTTAATATGAAACTTCGTGAAAAAATGGTTGAAGCATTTAATACAATATATGACTTAGCAGAAGATAGAAAAATGGATATGCGTTTAGCTGCTTATGTCTTAGGAATCAAACGTACTGCTGAAGCATCACGCTTCCGTGGTTGGGCTTAGCGTTTAATACGTAACAGGCCGGTTCATAAAGCGTGTAAATAATGAAATAGATATTGTATATAACATCCACTGGCGTTAAATGACGTTAGTGGATGTTTTTGTTTATTTATCACTAACCTACTACTTAATAAACACCAATTAATACCAACAACGTAAAGTTTTCTACTTAAAATATATTTTACATCTATGTAAGTTATTTATTATATATTACCGTTTTATAGAAATTCGAATTTTCAGATTTATTTGAAATACAAAATAATTATCTATATACTTATTTACAATAAAGGGGAGGATATACATTATGAAAAATAATATTTACGGTAATGTTCCATGCTTTTTAAATAGTAAGAACCTGACTCAAACAAACACTTTAGACACAGATGTCATAATTTATGGTGCACCGTTCGAAGGCGAAAGTACTTGGGGCGATTATACTGGAGTTGAATTAGGTCCAAAACAAATACGCAGTTGTTCCGCGCGCTACAGCCAATATTTACCTGAATTAAATCATATTGATATCAGCGAACACTTAACTATCGGAGATGTGGGTGATGTTCCTTTTGTCGCACACGATAATAAACAAAGTTATGATAATATTGCAAGTTTTACTAAACCACTTTGGGAAAGCGAAAAATTTTTAGTTGGTTTTGGTGGTGAACACGGTGTTACATACCCTATCCTTAAATCTTTAACAGAAACTGGTAAAAAAGTTGGCATCATACATTTAGATGCTCATTATGATAATATGCCCGACTATGAAGGTGAATCTTATGCACGTAACACGCCTTTTATGCACCTTTATAACACCGAGGGCATACGAAATGAAAGTATTATTCATACAGGCATCCACGGTCCTAGAAATCAACCTGCTACTGGACGTTACGCTCAAGAAGCTGGCGCTGTTACTTTAACAATTAATGATATTCGTGAAGCTAAAGATTTAAAACAATATGCTCGCGACATTTACGATCAAGCAAGTCAAAATGTTGACGTTGTGTACTTAACAATTTGTAGTGATGTATTGGACTTTGCTTTTAATCCAGGAGGGCCCGTAGACGGTAACGGCATAACTTCTTATGAATTATTAACGATGATTCATGAATTTGGTAAATTAGGTCTTTGTGGTATGGATTATGTAGAAGTATACCCAATGATGGATGCCAACCAGAACTCAGCCCACTTTGTCTCTACAGCAGTACTATATGTGCTTGCTGGCCACGTCGCTTATTTAAATCAATCAAAATAATTTGAGGAGTGGTTTAGATGATAAAAAGTGCTAAGAAAGTTTTACGTTCACTTGGTCCAGGAATGATTATTACAGCCTCTTTTATTGGTCCAGGTACTGTGACTACCATGACTCAAGGTGGCGCAGGATTTGGATATAGTTTACTTTGGGCAGTAGTATTTTCCATCATTGCTACAATTGTGCTACAAGAGATGATTATTCGTTTATCTCTTGTCACGCGTGAAGGTTTAGGCGAGGCTATCCAAGACTTATTTAAAAATAAAATTGGCAAGCTGATTATAGTTTGGTTCACTTTAATCGCAGTAACCATTGGTTGTGCAGCATATATCAGTGGTGACTTGATTGGCACCTCACTTGGTGCTTCATATTTGCTAAATTTGCCTGAGCATTGGGTAGCTCCGGTAATCGGATTCTTTATATTACTAATCGGCTTATTTGGTAATTATCGTTTTTTAGAAAAAATAATGATCGTACTCATGGTTATTATGGGCATTATTTTTATTACTACCATGATTGTAATAAAGCCGGATATTATTGGTATCTTAAAAGGCATTTTTGTCCCTACAATACCAGATGGTTCAATTCTCACAGTTATTGCACTTATTGGTACAACAGTTGTGCCCTACAACTTCTTTATCCATTCTACGGCAGTCCATGAACGGTTTGGCCACATAAAAGAATTAAAATTCGCACGGTGGGATACAATCGTCTCGATATCAATAGGTGGTATCATATCTGCCGCAGTATTAATCTCTGCAGCCACTTTAATTCAAGGTAAAGAAGTCACAAGCGTTATACAGCTTGCAGGGCCATTGGAACCTGTATTAGGCGACGCAGCTCCAATTGCAATCAGTATTGGATTATTTGCTGCAGGTCTATCATCAGCTATTGCTTCCCCCACAGGCGCTGCTGCTACTATTAGCAGTCTACTCGGATGGCAAGGTGGTATGAACAGTAAAAAATATAAGTCTATATTTACGATTATTATAATTATAGGTATTATCACTTCGGCCTTAGGCTTTGAACCGCTTCAAGTATTACTCATTGCACAAGCTTTAAATGGTATTATCTTACCTATTGTGGCCATTTTAATTTTTATTATTATTAATAAGAAAAACTTAATGGGTCACTTTACGAATACCATTTGGCTTAATATTATCGGGGGGATAGTGGTTTTAGTTGTAAGCTTTTTAGGTATTTATAGTTTAATTGATGCTATTAGTACTTTTATGTCCTAATCTTTTATAATCAAGTATCGTCGTCTTACATTCTCTGTACAACTTCTAAATATAGTTTTTCAAGCTACTAATCAACTGTATTCACGGGAGATTAGTAGTTTTTTGTTTTTATAGAGTGAATTATAACTTTTCTATTTTCCCACATGCATAAATAATAGCGTAAAATAGCGCTTCGACTTCTAATCAACCTAGAGGTTTAGTCTTTATTAATATAAACAATGTTGTTTCTCTATCGCTGCCAATTAGCCTTTAACCTTATTAAGAACATGATAGAAAAAAGTAACTTCTCATTACAAAAAATAGCTAACTAAAATACATACTAAAACCCTCACTACCTTTATTATGTAATGAGGGGCTTATCATACATATGATAATGCTATATATTTTCACTCTAGTATTTGCTTTAGTTGTTCAAACATTTTATTGTATCCTTCTTCTGTTTGCTTTTTAGCATCTTCCTTTGATTGTTCGTATGATTGTTTATTAAATGTATCATCTAATGGTACTTTTAAACCTTGATTAAATTTAACTTGCGTCTCATTTTCTAAATCTATAAATTCAACGGTTATGATATCTTCTAAATAGCTAAATTGAGGCATTTTAAACGAATACATCAATTTATATGGTTTTACAATATCCATATAGGTGCCTGTGGCTCTATATGTTTTACCTCCTCTTTCATCAACTATCTCCCACTCCCCATTTATTTCAAACTGGTTCTGTGCTACTTTATTTGTCTCTTTAGTAGTAAATAACCATTGCTTAAAAACATTTGGATTTGTCCATGCTTCAAACACTTTTTCGACCGAAGCGTTCACCTTAAACTCCATATCTAAATTAACGATTTCCCATTCCACAATAGTCATCCCCTTAGTATCATTAGTTACTATATCTTTTTCCTCTTTTAATACCTATAAACCACAAATACTCAGCATTTTTAGCTGTAGTCTTTACTTTTTTACATCGCATTAATGCTATAAATTTACATTAAAGCACTAACATTACGCATAATACGTGCTTTTTTGTAACCATGTAAATCATGTAATTCTTTATAAGCGCTAAATAATTTTTTGTAAATACGTACTTGTTGAGGATCTGGTTCTACTTGATAAAGCACTGGTTCTTTCATTGCTTTTATAGCTGAATTAAAATCAGGATGTGCACCACCACAAATAGAACCTAAAATTGCTGCACCTATGGCTGGTGCATATTCACTATCAATTATAGTAATCTTTTTATTCAATATATTGGCATAGATTTCCATGAGCAAACCATTCTTTTTAGGAATACCACCACAAGCAAACACATGATCAACTTCCATTTGCCATCCTTGGTATTGTTGCATAATCATCTTTGCACCAAAAGCGGTTGCTTCCAAATATGCACGATATATTTCCTCATGTTTTGTCTGTAGGCTCATCCCAAAGATACTGCCTTTTAAATTACTATCACTTAATACGCTACGATTACCGTTATGCCAATCTAAGGCGATAAGACCACTTTCACCTGGATAAAGTTTAGACGCTTTTTCATTAAGTAAATCAAATATAGAAATCCCACGTGACTCTGCTACTTTAACGTAATCATAAGGGGCTTGCTTCGCAATATATTCAAATAAATCGCCTACTGCCGTTTGTCCCGCTTCATAAGCGTATAAATCTGGGATGATAGCTCCTTTAACTGAGCCAGAAATACCAGGAACTTTATGTTGCTCTTTATTAAGCATTAAGTGGCATGTACTCGTTCCCATGACCATTGTCATTTCTTTATCTTTTTCCGAACCAATACCTAATAAACTTGCATGTGCGTCAATAATAAAAGGACTAACTTGTGTATCTTGTGACAGTCCTAACTTGTCAGCCATCTCTTTACTCAGCGTACCGACACTATCACCTATGTTAACCACAGGCGCATCAACTTTTGTACGTACAATGTCTGATAAATCTGAGTCTACTTTATCAAATAAATCATAATGAAAACCCGTCTCTTCTTCCCAAAAAGACTTAAATCCTAAGCCACAATTAGACCTTACATTCTGACCAGTCAGACGATTTACAATCCAGTCGCCTGCTTCCATAATATTTGCAGTAACGGCCATAACTTCAGGCGCTTTATTGTTAACTTCCATGATTTTAGGAATCATCCACTCACTACTAACATTAAATCCATAGTAACCTAACCATCTATTTTTAGCTTCTAGTGCCGTCTTAAATAGTAAATCTGCTTCATCTTGTGCACCATGATGTTTCCATAACTTTACATAAGCGTGTGGATTATCTTGAAAACCTGCTTTGTTGTGTATAGGCTCCATTTGTTCATCTACAAATATAACTGTTGAAGACGTAAAATCAATACCTATGCCGACGATTTCAGAAGGTGAAATATCAGTTTTTTCTAAAATTGCAGGAATACCTGTTTCAATGACTTCCATATAATCATTACCATTTTGCAGCGCAAAGCTTTGAGGTAGCTTTTCTCCACCTAACGTGCCTTCTATTGTGCCATGTGTATAATTTTTTATATATTGCCCTTCAATTTTTCCATTTTCAGTATTAATCAAAAATGCTCTTCCTGACCCTGTACCAAAATCAACACCTATACTGTAAGTCATTGTTTAAGCCCCCATTCACTTTCTAATAAGAAAACGCTTTCTTAAAGCATAATTAAGATTGTTACAAAAATCAACATAAAAAATCATAAAACGACAAATAAATGCATTATAAAGCAAAAATAGTTTGACAAACACTTATGTAAGCGTTTACTATTAGCGATATAAACATAGATGAACAATAAAAAACAAGGAGATGCGCAAATATGAAAATTCAATCGAATGCTTTCCGATTAACTGAACCTGGTCAATTCGAACAAGCTACACTTATTCATGATTATGACGATAGAGATATTATCGTTAAACCAACAAAAGCAAGCGTCTGTCATGCAGATTTACGCTATTATACAGGTAACCGTCGTCCCGAAGCACTTGCAGAAAAATTACCTATGGCATTATTTCATGAAGGAATCGGTATTGTTGAAGATTCCAAGCATCCGGACTTTATTCAGGGAGATAAGGTTGTCATCGTTCCAAATATTCCTTCTTATTTACGTAAACAATCATTTGCGCCTTCTTCCTATCAAGATAATTATGATGAACACGCATTATTTATGGGAAGCGGCTTTGATGGTATATGCCAAGATAAGCTGGTTGTACCTGGAGATAATGTAGTTAAAGTACCTGATACTTTAGATGAAGATGTTGCTTTGTTAGCGGAATTATGTTCTGTTTCGTTATTCCCTATCAATCAGCTTGAACATATCACTACGGATAACTCTCCTCAGGTTGCTATATTCGGTGATGGTCCAGTAGGTTATTTAGCAGCCACTGCATTACATTATATTTACGGTATTGAGCAAGAACAATTATTAGTATTTGGAGCTGTTGAAGAAAAATTAGCAGCTTTTGAAAGCTTTGCAACGACTCATTTAGTCTTTGACTATGATTTTGCACAACATCGTGGAGTTCATACTGTCTTTGAATGTGCAGGAGGCAAGTTCTCAGAATCTGCTATTAATCAAGCAATTGATTTAATTGATAGACAAGGCCATATTGTATTAATGGGAGTCACAGAAGAACGTGTCGGTATCAACACACGAGATGTACTGGAAAAAGGATTAACATTTTCAGGCAGTTCTCGCAGTACAAAGCGCGAATTCGAACAACTTATCAATGCTTTCAGTAACAAACAATATCAAAAAGCATTAAGACAATTGATTCCTGACAAATATTACCATATTTATAACACAGATGATTTGAAAGTAGCGTTAGATGATACAGCTGCACACAAAGGATGGAAGAAAACTTATTTACAATATCATTGGCAAAATGAATAAAAGGTGGTTTATAAATGAATAATTCAAGTTCTATTCTAGGTATGCCTCGACAAATTATTTGGGGCTATATTGGTATCATCATCTTTATGATGGGTGACGGGTTAGAGATCGGTTGGCTAAGCCCTTGGTTACATGGACATGGTTTCTCAGTTCAAGAAACAAGCTTACTCTTCTCTGCATACGGAGTTACAGTTGCTATAGCAAGTTGGTTAAGTGGGGTATTTGCGGAAGCGCTTGGCGGTAAACGTACCATGTTATTAGGTTTATTCTTCTATATTATCGGTACAATTTTCTTCGTCGGCTTTGCAATTCCTTCTCAAAACTTAGCACTAATGTTACCAGCATACGCATTAAGAGGTTTGGGCTATCCATTATTTGCGTACTCATTCTTAGTATGGATATCATATCGTTCAGAGCAAAAAACACTTGGCGCAGCAGTAGGTTGGTTCTGGTTTGTATTCACAGGTGGTTTAAATGTGCTTGGCGCCCTCTATTCTATTTGGGCAATTGAATATTTAGGCCACATAAATACATTATGGAGCTCATTAATTTGGGTTGTTCTCGGTGGGTTCTTTACTTTAATATTAAATAAAGATACACTCCCTTCAAGCCAAGGCAGCGCATTAGAAAAACTTAAAGAAGTATTTAAAGGTGTGACTATTGTAGCAGAAGAACCAAAAGTTTTATTAGGTGGTATTGTCCGTGTAATTAATACGACAGCACAATTCGCATTTCCAGTCTTTTTACCTATCTATTTATCATCCTTTGGCATCCCGACTTCAAAATGGTTAGCGGTATGGTCCACTATTTTTGTTGGTAATATCTTATTCAATCTTATTTTCGGTGTTGTTGGGGACAAAATCGGCTGGCGTAACACTGTAATGTATTTCGGTGGCATTGGTAGCGGTATTTCGGTATTATTGATGGGTTATGTCCCAATTTGGACAGATGGTAATTTAGTATTATTAACAATTGTTGGTTTCTGTTGGGGCGCGTTTATTGCAGCATATGTACCACTTTCTGCATTAGTACCTTCCCTTGTTAAAAAAGATAAGGGTGCAGCTTTATCCGTGCTTAATTTAGGCGCCGGTTTACCCGTATTTGTCGGCCCGATGATTGTTTACCTATTTATCGGTAGTATAGAAGCAATCGGTGTCATTTGGGTTCTAGCCATTCTATACTTTATCAGTACATTTATGACTTATTTTATTAAAATGCCAAAACATATGAAAAATGATGAATATCCATCATAATTAACAATAACCAAACAATATATTTAGGAGGTTGTCGTCGATGTTACCAGCTGAAAGAGAACAACATATTATTACATTTTTAAAAACTAATAAAAAAGCTACAGTACACACCTTAGCTAATGAATTCAATGTACATGAAGCAACAATTCGTCGTGACTTAAATAAATTAGAACAGTACAACCAAATCAAACGGACACATGGCGGCGTCGTATTAAATGACACTGAAGTTTGGGATGAATTAAACTTTGATGACCGTGAAACTAGCTATTATTATGAAAAGGTAGCTATAGGTCAAAAAGCAGCTGAATTTATTGAAGCGAATGACACATTGTTCATTGATTCTGGATCGACGACATTGCATTTTGCACGTGCACTTGCACAAAAAAGTAATTTAACAATTATTACTAATGACATCCATATTGCTTCAATTTTAAAATCAACATCTAACCAAGTAATTGTTACTGGTGGTACGTTATATAAAGACAATTACTTATTGAATGGTATGTTGACAAACGAAGCGCTTAAGCACTTTAACCCTTCGAAATTATTTCTTGCAACGCCTGCAATCGACTTAGAAAAAGGAGTTACGCATTTTAATGACACACTAGCTTCTACAAAAATACAAATGGTTAAACAAGCCAAACAAATTTATGTACTTACCGATAGCTCTAAATTCGATAAGGTGTCGCTTTATCATGTTTGTCCTAACGACATTATCGATGTGTTGATTACTGACCAAACTAACTCAAAAATTGATTGGGAAGCTTATCATAATCACTTTAATAAACTTATTACAGTAAATACAGATGCACAATCCGAAACATTCTAGCCACACAGTCAATCTACTAACACCATTTTCTATTTGTAAGAACATTGAAGCGTGCACCATTAGGTCTCGAACCTAGTGATGCACGCTTCTTATTTATATACTTCAAAATTAAAATGCCTCAACTTCCGCAAATTGTGATGCATACAGTTGCTTATAAGGACCATCCTGTTTCATGAGGCTTTCATGACTTCCCTCTTCCAATATTTGACCGTCTTTAATAAATATTATACGATCTACATCTTTAATCGTTGATAACCGGTGCGCAATAATTAAAGAAGTTCGATCTTCAGAAAGTTTTTTAAACGCTTTTTGAATTTTATTTTCTGTTTCAATATCTAGTGCGCTTGTTGCTTCATCTAGAATAATAATAGATGGATCTTTCAAAAACATTCTAGCAATCGATATACGTTGCTTCTGTCCTCCAGATAATTTTGTACCTCGTTCACCTACGAGGGTATCAAGACCGAATGGTAGTTCATTTATAAACGTTTCGAGTTGCGCGTTACGAATGGCATCCCATATTTGTGTTTCATCAGCATCTAAATGTCCATAGACAATATTATCCCTTAGCGTGCCAGAGAATAAGAAAACATCTTGCTGCACAACTCCTATTTCTGAACGTAATGATGCTAATTGGATAGATTGAATGCTTTGTCCATCTATTAAAATATCACCTTCATCCACTTCATAGAAACGTGGTAATAATGAACTAATTGTAGTCTTTCCGCTTCCACTTGGACCAACTAATGCAATCTTCTCACCTTGATGAATTGTTAAATTCATATGATTTAAAATGGGTGTCTCTCCATAGCCAAATGACACGTCTTTATACTCAATTGTCTCAGGTTTCACGGGCATTTTAGTAGCTTGTGGATCATCTTGTATTTCAGGGTCTATTGCTAAAATTTCTCTGAAATTGTTGAAACCTGCAATTGCTTTTGGAAATAATTCGATAATCATATTGATTTGTTCTAATGGTTTAAACAATACATTCGTAATCATAATAAAAGCTACGATCCCACCATAACTCAAGTCCCCATGTAATACGAAATAACTACCTACGATTAACACGATAACTAGTGTTAGTTTTTGGGCAATATGACTAATCGTAATATTCCACGACATGTAATTATATGCTTTTAATTTGGTAGCTCTAAAATTATCATTAATACGATTGAATTTCTGTTGTTCATGACGCTCATTAGTAAATGCTTGAACTAATCTGATACCGCCAACATTATCTGCTATCAATTCATTAAAACGAGACACATTCGCAAACAGCCCTTTAAATGCTCGAGACATTTTTTGACTGAAATATATAGCTAATATAAAAACAATTGGCACAACACAGAATGTAATTAGTGCTAATTTTACGTCAATTGTCAACATAATCACAAACGCACCCACCAAAGTCATAATAGATAAAAATATATCCTCTGGCCCATGATGTGCCGCTTCCCCAATATCCATTAAATCATTGGTTAGGCGTCCTATTAATTTTCCAGATTTTTGATTATCGAAATACTTAAAGTTTAATTTTTGAATATGACTATATAAATCATTCCGCATATCTCGCTCTATATTCGTACCTAATTTATGTCCCCAGTATGTTACTACAAATTTAAGCACTGATTCAGCAGCAAAGATGCCTAGCAATACTAATCCAAAAATCACAATAAGGTTCCAATTATTAGTTGGTAACAAGCGATCTATGTAAATACTTGTTATGAGCGGGAAAATTAATTCTAATAACCCAACAACTATGGCAGAACCAAAATCTATAAAAAACAACCCTTTGTATGGCTTATAATAATTCAAAAATGATTTCACAACATCCCACCTAATCTATAAATTATAAATGTGCATATGCATTACATTATGGATTAATTGATAATTATTATCAATGCTTTTTCGCAATTAATCTGTAGTTATTTTTACAATGATAACAGTTACTCACTCTTCATTTCGCGCCAATTCACAAAATTAATTAAATGTAACATTTATCGTCTAAACTCAATATACTTTCCCAATAAAAATAAGAGTGGATCAGAAACCAACTGCCTTAACGTTGATTTCGTATCACACTCCTACAAGAATATTAACTATTAATAATGTTGTTATAACGTTTGTTTTGTCATCTTGCACAATGAGTTTGGGACACAAACCCCTTTTTCTCAAAACAAGGGACTAATGCGTATTAAAAACGGGTTAGTCCTTGCTATATAACAACTTTACAATTTTGACCGTGCACGCTTACCTATAATATGCTTCCAGCCTGGAGTCTCTTACTTCTAATATCCGCTGGGCTTCAGTATGTTACAAAATCGTTAACGACTAGAATTTAAATGACACACTTATCGAAATGATAGATATAGATTCAACGAAAGTGTTTTTTATTTTAGCCCCACTATTTTAGAACAGTTCATATATATAATTTCAATAGAAATTGATGCTTATTCTCTAGTCAGAGATGTTTTAGGCCCCATATTCATTATAACGTCAAAACTTTGATACTATACTGACGCCGACAACTTCCATAGGGAAATTTGATTATATTCTCATTCGCATCGCCAATTTACTGATAGCTCAATCAGTTACAAATTTGCTCTAAACACCAGAATATGACGAGAATCCTCCATCGACTGGTACGACGATACCAGTAACAAAGCCACTCATATTATTATCCATTAACCAATAAAGTGTACCTAATATTTCTTCAGGTTCACCAAAACGATTCATTGGTGTTTGAGATAAAATTTTCGAAGCACGTTCAGAATATGAACCATCTTCATTACGTAATAGTGCTTTATTTTGGTTTGTTTCAAAGAAACCTGGTGCAATCGCATTCACACGTATATGGCCTGCAAAGTATGTGCTCAACCACTGCGTAAAGTTACTTACTGATGATTTTGCACCACTATATGCTGGAATCTTCGTTAATGGTGTAAAAGCATTCATCGATGATATATTAATAATTGTCCCAGTTTCAACTTCTACAACATCTTTACCAAACACTTGTGATGGTAAGAATGTACCCGTATAGTTTAACTTAAAGACTTTATCTACGCCTTCTTCGGTTAAATCAAAGAATGTTTTGTCACCATCTTCATCGTACATTTCATCATTAGTAGTAGCGTTTGGGTTATTACCTCCTGCACCGTTAATAAGCACAGATATTTTTCCAAATTTATCGTTAAAGGTTTGTTTAGCTTGTTGTAACGACGCTTTATCTAATACGTTTGCGACTAATGCTACAGTTTGTCTTTTTTCTTTATCAATTTCATTTTGCAAGTCCACAATTTTCTCTTCGGAACGCCCTAAAATACCAACATTCGCGCCTTTTTTTACAAGTGCTTTCACAAATGTTGAACCTATTACGCCTGTGGCACCTGTAATAACGACATTAACGTTTTTAAATTGTTCAGTCATTATTTGCTCACTCCTTCAATTAAACCATTAATATATGTTGCCCCTAATGCTCTATCGAACAACCCATAACCTGCTTTTCCTGTTTCTTCCCAAATCATACGTCCATGATCGGGTCTGATTGTACCTTTAAAGTCAATATCTCTTAAGGCTTCTACAACTGCTTTCATATCTACAGATCCATTTTTAGATAAGTGCCCTGTTTCAACGAATGAAAATTCATCTAAACGTTTCACATTACGCATGTGCACAAAATGAATATGCTCGCCAAATTCACGAATCATACTTGGCAAATCATTCTCAGCTAATGAACCAAGAGATCCAGTACAGAAACAAATACCATTATGTCTACTATCATTTATAGCTAATAATTGTCTATAGCTGTCTTTATTCTTGATAATACGAGGGATACCAAAAATTGACCATGGTGGATCATCCGGGTGAATTGCTAAATCAATATCGTGTTCAATTGCAGTTGGCAACACTGCTTCTAAGAAATATTTTAAGTTTTCCCACAGTTGTTCATCTGACATTTCACGATATGTTGTAATGAGTTGATTCATCTCTGCTCTAGAATAACTTTCGTCCCATCCCGGTAAATTCAAATCAGTTGTTAAAGGATCGATGTCTTTCAATTGATCATGTTTATAAATTAACGTATTAGAGCCATCATCAAGTTCATAATCTAACTGTGAACGTGTCCAATCAAATACAGGCATAAAGTTATATGTGACTGTTTTAACGCCATTAGCCGCTAAATTTTTTAACGATACTTTATAATTTTCAATTAAAGCATCACGTTCCGTCGTCCCCATTTTAATTTTTTCACTAACCGGCAGACTTTCTACTACTTCAAACTTTAAGCCTTCCGCTTCAATAGATTGTTTTAACTGAGAAATTCTTTCAGATGTCCAAACTTCACCAACTGGGATATCATAAATCGCCGTAACAATTTGTTTCATATCTGGAATTTGTTTAATATTCTTTAAAGTTACTGGGTCATCTTCACCATACCAACGAAATGATAATTCCATAATTATTCCTCCTTAACTCCTTCAATTTTGAATAAATTAACTGCATTGTTATAACAAATATCTTTCACTATTTGATCGATTGTTGATGGTGATAATGCAATTTCTCCCTTTTCAATCTTATCTCCCAAGAAATTACATAAGATTCTTCTGAAATACTCATGGCGTGTATAAGAAATCATACTGCGTGAGTCTGTAAGCATGCCAACAAATTTAGATAACAAACCTACGTTAGCATATTCCACTAAATGTTTTTCCATGCCTTCTTTCGTATCATTGAACCACCATGCTGCACCTAACTGTACTTTGTGTTGACTATTTGAAAAGTTACCTGCAGTTGCTTGTACCATTAAATGGTCATTTCCATTATTTGGGTAAATAATAGTATCTGAAAGTGCTTGATGTTGTTCAAGGTGGTCTAACATGGCGTTTAATCTTTTAGCACTGAGTTGTTCACCAACACTATCGAAACCACTGTCTGGACCTACTTTGTCATACATGTTTGTATTATTATTTCTTGTAGGGCCTAAATGGAACTGAACTACCCAATTCAATTCGTGATAGACTTTACTAATTTCTGTTAAAATATAGCCCGCTAATTCATATTGTTCAGTTTCTGAAACACTTTGACCGCTTACTAACATTTCGAATATAGCATTAGCTTCTTCAGACGAAGCTGTCATCAGTGGTGTTTTTTCAAAACTTTGGTCCGAACTCCTAGCTCCTTGTCTATCAAAGTAATGTACACGTGCTTTCAACGCTTCGATATAATTATTTAAATTACTAACATCACAATCAGTCGCTTCATCTAATTTATCTATTTTCTCTTGCACTGTTGCACTACTTAAAAACACATAGCTATCTGGTCTAAATGTAGGGCACACCTTGAATGTTACTTTTTTATCTTCATTTAATAATTGATGATATTTCAAATCATCACATGGATCATCTGTTGTACATACAACTTTCACATTACTTTGCTTTATTAAATTCTGTGGCGTGTGTGACGTCTTAGCTAATTTACGGTTTAATGTTTTATAAAGTTTTTTTACATTTACTTTATCTAAATCAGTATCCTCATTAAAATAACGTTTTAATTCAAGCGCACACCAATGGTACATCGGGTTAACGATTGAATACGGCAGCATATGCATAAATGCCTGGAACTTATCAAAGTCATCTGCATTACCAGTGATATATGCTTCTTCAATACCGTAAGCTCTCATTAAACGCCATTTATAATGATCCCCTCCTAACCAAAGCTGTGTAATGTTTTCATAGTTTTTATTTTCATAAATTTCTTTAGGGTCTAAATGGCAGTGGAAATCATATATAGGTAGGTCTTTCGCCTTTTCATATAACTTCACTGCTGTTTTATTGTTTAGTAAAAAATCATCAGTAATTAATGACATAATATTTTGCTCCTTTTCTATAATCCTAATAATTTAGGAAGGAATAATGAAAGTTCTGGTATAAATGTTATAAATAACATTAAGATAATTAATGCGATGAAATAAGGTACTAAATATTTGAACACTGCCTCTACACGCACGCCACCAACACTTGCACCTACAAATAAGGCACTGCCAACCGGTGGCGTGATATTTCCAATACATAAATTAAAAGCAATAATAATACCAAAGTGAATTGGGTCTAAGCCTAAAACTTCTGAAATTGGTAAAAATATCGGTGTAAATATTAATACGGCTGGTGTGATGTCCATAAAAGTACCAATAACCAACAAAATGACATTTATTAATAGTAATAAAATGATTGGATTATCTGTCATAGAAATAATGCCATTTGAAATTGCTTCGGGTAATCCGGTATAACTCATGACAAGTGAAAATAGTGCAGAAGCGGTAATTAAGAACAATATCATCCCACTTATCTCTGCTGTTTCTTTAATTACATTAGGAATCTGTTTCAATGATAAACTTTTATAAATAAGCGATAAAACAGTCGAATAAAGTACGGCTACAGCAGCACCCTCAGTCGCAGTAAATATCCCTGAAACGATACCGCCAATAACAATGACAATTAACAACAAACTTGGTAAAGCATCTAATGTTAAAAATAATTTATCTCTCCAGCCAATACTTTCAGATACTTTATAGCCTTGTTTTTTGGCCATAGTAAAAGCTACAATCATACAGGCAATGCCCCATAAAATCCCAGGTATATAACCAGCTATAAATAATGCAGCAATTGATGTCCCGCCACTCACAAGTGAATAAACAATTAATAATGAACTTGGCGGTATCATTAAACCCGAAGGTGCAGAAGCAATATTTGCAGCAGCCGAATACTCTTTTCTATATCCTTGTTTTTCTTCCATAGGTCCCATGATGCGCCCCATTGCAGCTGCAGCTGCTACACTCGACCCTGAAATCGAACCAAACAGCATATTACCAACAATATTGGTATGCGCCAATGAGCCAGGCAAACGACCTACAAGGACTTTCGCAAAATTAACTAACCTAAATGCGATGCCACCATTGTTCATGATGATACCAGCCAAAACGAAGAGTGGTATAGCGAGCATCGTAAAATCATCAATACCCGTAACCATTCGTTGCGCTGCCGTCACTATGGTCACATCAAATGGTAGAATCATTAACAACGTGATGATAGAACTCAAGATAATCGCCAGTGCAATAGGCAAACCGAATAATAGGAAGAAGAAAAAAGTTATAAACAATACTAAACCTGCCATTATTGTCATATATGCTCACCTCCATCTTCCTTATTAGTTTCTTGGACGGTCGCTAATTCTTGCTTATCTAACAGGTTATATATGGCGTAAAAAATAATAAACAAACCTGAAACGGGAAGTGCACCGTACATCAGAGCCATTGACAAACCAGTTGATGGTGCGATTTGTAACCATGTTAGTTTAACTACCTCATAACCGCCCCAAATCATTAGAACGAGTGCTACAATTATTAAAATAATATCCGAAATTTTTTCCATTATTAATTGTATTTTTTTGGGTAGTTTTTCTCGGATAAATAATATCGCTATATGTTGTTTAATACCGAATACATAACTTGCACTTAGTAAACCAAACCAAATTAATAAAAACCTCACTATTTCTTCACTTACAGTGCTTGGACTATTAAAGATAAAACGTGTCAATACTTGATAAATCGAGAGGATAACCATTACGAAAAGTGCAATACCAGCTAAAGTTAGCAATAATTTATCAATGATGGTCTTTGCTTTCTTCATAGCGTTGTTCCTCCTTTTCGATTAATTTATAATCCGCTTTAGTGTCAGGATTCTTTTTAAATTCATCTTGTAAAGGTTTAGAAGACGCTTTGAAGGAAGATTTATCTACATCATGAAATTTCACTCCCATTTGTTCTTTAGCTGTTTTCTTACTATCTTCAATCGCGTTATCCCAAATCGTTTCATGTTTGTCAGTTGAATAAGCCGCTGCATCTTTCAACCACTGTTTTTGTTTTTCAGAAAAACTGTCATAGGTTTCTTTATTCATAATTAATATGTCTGGAACTATGGCATGCTCCGTATAGTAATAATGTTTAGCCACCTCACCATGATTATTACTTGTTAATGCTGTTTCGTTATTCTCTCCAGCGTCAATCACACCTGATTGCATTGCAGTGTACACCTCTCCAAAATCCATAGGTGTAGGCGTACCGCCAAGTGATTTAATTAAATCGACGCTCGTTTTACTAGGTTGAACGCGAGTTTTCAATCCTTTTAAATCTTTGCTTGTTTCAACTTTTTTATCTTTTGTATAGAGATTACGCATGCCTGCATCATAATAAGTAATACCTAAAAATCCTTTATCAGCAGTTGATTTGAAAAAGGCATCTTGTACGGATTGTTTTTGCATCACATGTCGATAACTATCTTGTGACTCAAATAAATAAGGCATATTAAACAAGGAGTACGTTGGTGAAAAGCTTTCTAATGCTCCTGCTGAAACCTTAGTCATCTGTATTGCATTTGTTTGTGTCATTTCAATTGCTTCACGTTCGCTACCTAATTGTCCATTTGGGTATATATTAACTTTTATCTGTCCATGGGATTCTTTTTCTAATCTATCTTTAAAAATTTCAAGTGATTTGTGTACTGGATGCTCGGTTGGCTGATTATGCGCTAACATAATTTCTTTTTCCTTACTTTCTGCGCTAACTTTATAATCTGATAACGCAATGTCTAACATGCCAGCTAAAAAGAATGCGCTTACAAACAGAGCTAAAAATTTTTTCATGTTTTTCGCTCCTTTTAATTTAGATCTTAACGTTTCAGTTCACCAAAGTGAGATGACAGATTATGAACTGCATTTTCTTCTATATTTAATGCATCTTCATTTGTCGTATGTTGTATCACTGAGCATTTTGTAGCAAAGTCAGTTACAGCGTCTAATTGCCAGCCCTTTACAAGACCATGTAAGAATCCAGCCATAAATGCATCACCGGCACCAATTCGATTAAGTACAGTATATGGATATGCTTTACCGTTAATAAATTTTTCGCCAGCTAATGTAATACCTTGCAATGTACTTTGCTCAATATTTCTATTACTGGAAGCCATTAAATGTATATCAAATTGCTTTTGTATCGTCTTAGCACACGTTTCTATATCATCATGTTCATCATTAGTCTCTAACAAGTGTGTGGCATCTTTTTTGCCAAAGAACAATACATCGACAAGTGGTAATACAGATTGAATTACTGGTAAAGCTTCTGCTTTTGTCCATAAATTGCTACGGAAATTAATATCAAACACAATTTTAGTACCCTGTTGTTTTAATTTAGTAAGAACCGATACAATTTGCTCACGAATCGTTTTATTCACAGCTAATGTAATACCTGTGAAAATAAAGTAATCACCACTTTGCGTAGCTAAGTCATCGACAACCGTGTTCCCATGTTCAGCAAATGTGGAATGCTCACGATCATATATAACTTTACCGCTTCTATAACCAAAACTTTCTTCCATATAATAAGTTCCAATTCTACCTTGTTGTTGTTTCACAAATTCAGTACCTACACGTGTTTGATACATTTTTTGTAATGCTATGTGACTCAGCGCATGTTGTGGTAACACCGTTAACATCTCTGTTTTATGCCCAAATTCTGCTAGTGTAATGAGCGCATTTAATTCTGCACCACCGACATTAACGTCAAATGTATGTGTGTCCTTAAGCTGTTCATAATTAGGCGGAGTATAGCGTAGTAACACTTCGCCAAATCCAAATACCGTCATAAATTATCCCTCGCTTTTTAATTCTGCTACATATTGCGCTAACCCTGCTTTACCTTGTTGTTGATAAATTTTTGTAATTTCGCTGCCTATACCTACTGCAAAACTACCTGCATCTAACCATTCTTGATGATTATCTTTACCAACGCCTCCTGTTGGTACAATTTCAATTTGAGGTAGAGGTCCTTTAAAATCCTTTATAGACTTTGGAGAAAATTGTGTCGCTGGAAATAGCTTCAATACTTTGCAACCATAACGTAAAGACTCGACCATTTCTTTAACTGTCATACAGCCAGGAATATATGGTACATCATATAAATTAGCTATTTTTGCAGTCTCTTTATCGAAAGATGGACTTACTATAAATTTAGCACCATTTAAAATAGCATTACGTGCAGAAACACTATCTAACACTGTACCAGCGCCAATAACTGCATCTTCTCTCTTAGATAATTCGCCAATAATATCGATGCCATTCGGTGTTGTTAATGTTACTTCAATAATGTTAAGTCCCTTATCTATGATGGTGTGCGCAATATCTAAAAATGATTCAGCATTATCTGTACGCATCACCGCAATATGTTGCCCTTGTTGAATTGTCTTCATTGTTTCTATGGAATTCATCTTGTCATCCCCTTTAAAAAATAGTTTGGTAGCAAAATAACAACGTTGTTATTAATATCCAAAAAAATATTGTAATGCTTGTCTCTATGGTATAATTAATTCTAACTTAAATCAATCTATTTCAAGGAGAAGTTTTATGGCTGTGACTTTAAAAGACGTTGCCGAAGCCTGTGGTGTCAGCTATTCCACAGTCAGTAAAGCATTGAAAAATTCCCAACTAGTTAAACCAAAAACAAAAGAAATGATCCAACAAAAGGCCGTTGAAATGAATTATATCCCTAATCATTCAGCAAGAGCTCTTGTTTCTAAAAAAAGTGGCACAATTGGATTAATCTGGCCATCAGTAGATCGTGTCGCCGTAACGCACCTCATTACAGAAATTAATTTGGCTATTAAATCATTAGGTTATGTCATGTTTGTGTCTATCGATGATGTCGCTGCTGCTTCGAAAAAATTTGTTGAATTTGGCTGTGACGGTATCGTAATTTTTGACGAAGGTGACGACTCTAATCTACCTCCAGAAATATATAACAACGTACCTGTAGTGGCTTATGGCGTCGATCGTAATATCCCTTACCCAATTGTTAACGTGAACCACGCTGAAGCGATGATTCTAGCAATAAAAGGATTGCTTGCTAAAGGTATCGATACGATAGACTATATTGGTGATATCAACACAACAGATGCGCGTCAAATTGCCAAAAAAGAAGCCATCATCAATTACTGTGAAAACAACAATGTTACCTATCGAATTATCGATTCTAACGGATTAAATGCGATAGACGCGGAGGCTGCAGTAAAACAATTTTTAAACGATGGAGCGCTCTCACCTGGTGTCATTTGTGGAAGCTACGATATTACTGTAGGAACGATTAACGCTATGGATTCAGATCATCAACCTATAATTTATTCTTATGATAATATTCCACAAATTAAAAAATTGGATTACCCTGTTCACGCTATAGGTGTACCTACTGCCGAAATTGCACAACAAATCGTTACAACTTTAGATAAAGTCATTAAAGATGAACCTACGGAACCTGCGTATCACCTACACCCTTCTGCAAGTGATGATAACTAATCAATATACACAAACAAAGCGCCCAAGACTACATGGACAGTGTAGTTTTGGGCGTGATTGTTTGAGAGATATTTATCTAGAGGGTTACCGCATTTTTATGAGTTCAAACGAAATATTTATTTCGTCCAATGTATTATAGTTTTATCTGGTAATTGTTTTTTAAATCTAATAAGTGACTTCATAGATGCGCGTGCCATCTTATCGATTTATAGCAGTCAGTAGTGATAAGTTTTACTAAGTTCCAGTAATAATAACGTTATATATAGGTTCGTTTTATCTACGTTGCGTCGTCTTGTGTCGAAATAATGCTTAACCAATAGCGTTCGATGGGGTGTTTTTAACATTCATGACTGGGAGAAAGTTAATTTAATATTGGTTTTATTTACCATTTCGAAATATTATGAGTACGTTTTCATGAGTAATACATCTTTTATCTGTTTAAGGCTTACAAATAACAACCATGTTAGGTTTCGCTACATCGACTCTGTGTAGCAGTAATGCATTATCCAAGTAATACATAACTTCAGACGATTTTTTCTTTATAAATTATGAACCCAGTTAATAACCACTGTCTGTTAAACTGCTATCGTATCTTAGGTGTACGATAAAATAAATACATCATGAAATACTTATTTATAAATCAATATGAATAATTTATTAATGAGTACTTATAACCCTCTACAACTCTATTATAGTATGGCCTTTAACATGATTAAAATACATAGTTGGAATGCTTAACATTCTCTTTTGGAATACTTCAATTACCTAATAATATTAATTTGCTGGTGTAGATTAATATTATTTGTACTCTGTTAAAAATTGAATCCATTCATGCGTCACATGGTTCATATAACTATCTTTTTTCCAAATCAAACCTAAATTCCATGCCGCATCGGCGCCCGTAATCTCAATACCTACAACGCCGTCATTTAAAATACGTACTATACTCTCGGGTAAGATACTCACACCAATTCCATCACGAATCATATTTTCAATAAAAGTAATTTGCGACATTTTTGCTACTGTTTTCGGATGAAACCCAACTTTCCTACAACTCTCAATAATTTGGTCTTTTAAATAATAATCATCATGGAACATGATAAATTGTTCACTCTTCAAATCTCCTAAATACACAGATGATTGTTTCGCTAACTCTGCATTTTTGTCCACCACTAATAATAACTTTTCGTTATATAAAGGCACTGCATGGTAAATGTCGTCATCTACAGGTAACGTCGTGATACCAACGTCAATTTCGTCGCTATTCAGATAGGATTCAACAGCTTTTCCACCACCTTCTATCACTTCATACGTTACATTTGGATATTTATTGTGAAATTCATTCAAACTTTCTGTAAATAAACGAACATTCATAATAGCAGAAATACCCACACGAATATGTCCACGTTCTAAGTTTGTGACATCTCCCATTTCTAGCGACAAATCATCTAATACAGCCAAAGCTTCAACGCATTTATCATAAAATATTTGACCAATATCCGTCAGTATAATGTGTTTTTTGCGTCTATCGAATAACGTAATATTAAATTCATCTTCAATGCTTTTGATATTCTTGCTAATTGTAGATTGTGCGATATAAAGGTGCTCCGATGCCTGAGTCATACCACCATTTTTCACAACTTCCACAAAATACTTCATCTGCTTAATTTCCATTTTGAACTCCTCTATAACCCTTTGTTTAACTATTATAAGTGATTGTTTTGTTTTCTCGATAACTCAAAGTTATCATTTCAATTTTTCAATTGCTTTTTCCGCTGCCGCTGCGATTATTTTATCATCTGGTTTTGCATTCTTTTGACCTTGTTTCGTATAAATTGCTAAAATAATAGGTTTTTTGTGTTCGTCAGTGTATATAAATGCCAAATCATTACGCGTTCCATAAGTTAAAGCTTGGCCACTTTTATCTCCTACCGTATAATGTTTAGGTACGCCAGCTTTAATCAAACTATCACCAGTTTCATTTTCAACCATAACTTGTTTTAATAGCGTTTGATTTTCTTTATCCATTTGGCTGCTAGATAACAATTTATTTAAGGTTGTGGCTGCTGCTTTTGGCGTCGTTGTATCAGCAATTTTAGCTGGATCATAATTATTTAGCTCTGGTTCTAATCTTTGAGGTTTTGAAGTAGCATCTCCTAAATTTTTAAGTTCTTTATTAAATCCTTTAATTCCGCCAATTTCCTTTATTATTTTATTATTTGCAGTATTATCACTTTGGAGCATCGACGCCTTCACTAAAGATTTTAATGACATTGTTTTTCCTATGTATTTTTCGGTAACTGGAGAATACGCAACAATATCTTGTTCATTTATTTTTACCTTTTTATTGAGTTTATCCTGAGACGTATTATTAAGCAAAATTCCACTCGCAATCGCTTTATACGTGGACGCAAAAGCAAATCGTTCGTCAGCGTTGTGTTTGTATACTTTACCATTTTCAGTATTCATACCATAAACACCTATAGTTACATCATTCTTGTCTTCAATATGTTTTATCTCACTCGCAGATGCGCTATTATAATGCGTTAAATGTGCTAGTAACAGTGTAATCATACTCACCATAATAGCTAAAAATACTTTTTTCATAAAAATCATCCTCCTAATTGTTTAAAATGTTTTTATTAGATTTTTTATAATTATAACTGTTAAATTCACTAATGAAAAATAACATTATAATAGAGTCAGACAAAAATCTAATTTATTTAAAAAGATTCCGCCGTGCTCCCGATTATAATGACTATAGTTGAAAGGAATAAAGATTTATCCGAACTGAACTATGCATAAGCACTACTAATTCTCAAAACTAGAACACCTAAGTAAATAGCTTATGTATAGGAATCATTAATTTAATATAGACTGAGACAATTAATGCCCCAGCCTCTCAATCCACAATTTTAAATTGTTATCGTTATTAACTTATTTTATTGACCAATTGTAATTTCCATTAAATTATCGTTTTGATCAAAGAAAGCCGTATAGAAACCATTATTAGTTTCATATTTTACAAATGTTCCATCTTTATTACCTAATTTCCCTTCCTCAATAATTTCATTAGAATTGTGTGCATCTTTGAATGTTGCTTTAGCAACTGAGTTCGATTTTGTGAAGAATGTTATTTGAACAACTTCATTATCGCTATTAAAGGATACAGAAGTGTCATAAACCTTTTTAACATGGTCAAACTCTTTCTTAGCATCTGTATCTACTTTATAACCATTAATTGAAACATTGTCGTATTTTAAAGCGCGTACAAAGTTATAATCTTGAGTGAATGATGGGTCATATGTCGTATAACCCTCGTAGTTGTACCATGGTGTTTCAGCTTTTAGTTCTGCATTACTTTCAGTATTTGCACCACCAGCACCACCTTCACCATGTCCCCATTTTTGCTCTTGCTCAACTGCTTGTGCACTCGGACTATTTGTCGTAATATATGCTGCTGAAGAACCTACGACAAGCGTTGAAACAACGACAGTTGCTGAAAGTATCTTGCCTGTTTTACGCATAATAAATCACTCCTTGAAATTAATGTCCTTTTTTGCCAAACAACAACTTTTTATTACTAATGAATTTCTATCTGATATAGGTAATTTTGATTATTAAAATTAATTGTAGTGTCATATACCATCTTTGATTAATCAAGTCCGGTAGAATGATATGAATTCACTTTATAGCTATCAATTGTGCTATTACCGTATTTTAGCAATTGTACAATTCCATTATTTACTGGAAGTAATACTTCATGAGTTGTGTATCCATTATAATTGTATCCAAGGGTTTAAAGAGTTTAGATTAGCAGCAGCTTCACTATAACTTCACGTTTGACGTTATTACTTTTACTTCTTGACCATTACTCGTTAAATATGCAAGAGATTGTCCTTATAAACAGTACCAATGTTAAGTTTACTTATATATAACCAAACTAACGAATATAATCACTCCTCCATTTTTAGAGCACCTATCTGCAAAAGTGTAATTATTCACCTTAATCATACACCTAATATTTTTAATTGCAATATGATATTAAACATTTAATAAATTATTTTTTATTTCTAATAGTATAATGAAAAAATTAATTTATGCTTAGTAAAACTTTTTATAATTTGCTTTAATATTTCTATTTTCATCTCAAAAGTAATATTTAATCAACGCAAAAATATAGCCGAGACTTATTGCCTCGGCTAGCAAATTTTAATTATAAAAATTTTTTTATAACAAAGTATCTTTATTAGACATTAATTGATTATAACCGTCCAAATAAACTTTCTCTGATTTTGATGCTTTCTCATAAGAATTCATAGCACGATGCCATAGAGGATATATCGGCTCTGGAGTAGTTAAATCAGTAATAGCGGCTATTTCTTGGTTTGTTAATTCTAAATTATATGAAGCAATATTATCTTGTAGTTGTTCTTTGGTTCTAGCAGCTAACACAAGAGAATCAACATTCGGACGATCTCTAAGCCATGCAAGCGTTACTTGTGCTACTGAAACACGATGTTGATTAGCAATTTCTTGTAATGTATCTACGAGGTTATAAAATAGTTCTTTATCTTTTATATAAGGTTCCGCCCAGCCATCACCTTGTCTTGTGCCTGACTCACCAGACTGTTGTCTATTAATTTTACCTGTTAACAATCCTTCCCCTAGAGGCGACCAAATGCTATTACCTACCCCTAATTCTTTGCCAGCAGGTAATAACTCGTATTCTGCTTCTCTTGATTCGGGTGTATAATAAATCTGTTGTGCTATTGGAGGAGCCATATGATTTGATACTGCTAGAGAATGCGTCTTCGCTAATGCCCAACCACTATAATTGGATACGCCCCAATAGCGAATCTTACCTTTTTTAATCAAATCATTCATTACTTGTATCGTCTCTTCTACAGGCGTCTGGCCGTCCCATAAATGTGTATAATATAAGTCAATGTAATCCGTATTCAACCGTTTTAAAGAAGCGTCAATAGAGCGCTCTATGTTAACTCTACCTGCCCCACCATCATTTGGATTATCTGTTAATTGAAAGCCAGTCTTACTGCTGATCACCATCTGTTCACGTTTGTCTCTAATCGCTTTACCCAATGCAATTTCTGCATCACCTTTAGCGTATAAATTAGCCGTATCGAATTGGTTTATTCCTTGATCCAATGCATAGTCTATCATGTAATTCCTCAACTCTTGAGATATGCCACCCGCGTTTTCAAAACCATTTGTCCCCGCGAATGGAATGCTACCAAGCGCATATTTTGATACCGATAAGCCCGAATTACCTAATAATGTATAATCCATAGTTATCCTCCTTATAAACATAGTTTTAATTACTTTCCCTTTAAAACTGATTTTAAATCAAAATGATTTTATTTTTAAAAATAACGAAAATTATACTGTTTTAACTATTAACGTTCTATTTTTAAAGAAATATACGACATACTTGAGCTTTTGTTGGTACACGTAATTACTAATTCTAGTTATGATGAACTTATAGTTAATTTAAATCGAAAGGATGTTTTAAATGGTAACAATTCTACAAGTAGACTTTCCTTTAAATGGACCATTTGGCAATGAAATGGCTGAACAATTTAAAGATTTAGCAGAATCCATAAATCATGAACCAGGATTTTTATGGAAGATTTGGACTGAAAATGAGTCCGAACAAGAAGCAGGTGGTATTTACGCGTTTGATAATAAAACTCATGCAAATCAGTATTTAGAGATGCATAGCCAACGTATAAAATCTATGGGTGTACCTTATGTAAATGCTAAAATATTCGATGTTAATGAAAGTCTCACAAAAATTAATAAAGGTCGTATTAATTAAGCTATTACAATCAAAAACGCTCTCAACACATACTATAAGATGTATATGGTGAGGGCGTTAATTTATACTACGTAAAATTATTTCACTGAATTTCTCACAAAATCTATCGTATTCATCCATATGATATGACCAATCAATTCTGAAAAATGTTCTTCTGGTGGTATTTCATCAACTTTAGGCGTAAGTTTTAGCATGGGTAACATAATCTCATGAAATAACACGTGGACACCTATACCAAACATTCCACCTTTCCAACTTGAAATTGAGTTGTATTTTTCACTTAATAGTGCGTACAATGTAGCATTGACTATAGAAAAACCATAGTGGATACCCATGACTGAAAATGACACTTCATTGCCGTTATATACATAAGACGCATTACGTATTTTATCAGGCACATTAAATATTTCCATCATCTTAACAGGTGGTGGTTCTTCATCACGTTTAGGCGTTCGTGGTGGTAAAAGACCTTCCCATCCTATTTTTACAGCGCCTGCTAAGAACCCGCCGATTGCCCCTGTAAGCACAACGCGTCTAATTGAAAATCTGACCATATCCTCACCTCTTCAAATATCTTGTAATATTACAATTACCCTAAATGTATTGAAATATTTAAAAAAGGCAGGACAGGGGAATTGGAGAAAGTTCATTTCCCAGGAAATTTTGATTTATTGTAACTCTTTCATACTTTTTATAAAATTTTCATAAGTAATTTCATTTTTGGAGAACTGAGCAACAAGCATATACAACTCCTCGTTTTTTGTTTGTTCTTGTTTATATAATAATATATCTGCTTGTGTTTCTTCTGGTAACGGGTGGACAACGTGTTCAGATTTTGCAAATGCTTGATAGTAGCGTATACCAAAGAGACGTTGGGAAATCGCGTTAATATGAATGGCGTCTGAATTAGAAGTTAATCCCTCTGCCGTAACATAATAGCAATTGTCTTTTTCTTCAGCTGTTTGTTGTAATGCTTCATTAATTTCTTTATATTCTACTGCACTCTGACCAAATGCTGACTTCCCTAAGAAATCTGGAAGCAATCCTAACACAAATGGTACTTCAGGTATTTTCAAAGTGTTTCTAAAATGATCGATGAGCGTCTTTAATTTTGAAGCATACGTTTTATATTGTTGATTAAAGCTATCACTCTCGCCTTGATGCCATAATATACCTATAATTTCACTCGTTTCTTGTGCAAATTGCGCTTCAGTAATAGCATGCCTAGCAAGTATACCCTCAGGGTCCCAATCATCCATAGAAGTTCCACCATCTGCACAAGGTATCAAACCTATCGTTTCATCGGGATGGTCATCTAACCACAACTTGGCAAACGATGCAGCTAGTCCTACACCCGCTACAGAACGATCACTATGAATCGGCTCATCCATCATTTGCCATCTGCCATTCTTAAGAACCATAATACGTTCATCTAAAATAGGCGAAACATCATGCAAATAACCTCGCCCCGCCATATTCGACTGCCCTATTAGCAATATTGATTTCATATTAAAACTTCCTAACTTAATTACTTATTTGTTATAAGCATCATACTATATTCACGTAGTTAAGAAAATTAATTGCTTTAAAATTTCGCATTACTATAAAGTTATAAATATCCTCCAAGAATAATACATTTTCACCTAAAAGTGTTTATGTATCGATAGAAAAGTGAATTTAATTATTAATATGTACATATCGGAGGATGTAACTATGACAAGCATATTTGTTACTATTTAAATTAGAGTAGGATTTTAAATGATTAGATATTTTTTTAATACTTGCATAAACTTGTTTATAATTAGGTAAAGGGTAGTTCATTTGATTACACCAATATATAGTTTTACGGTGTATTGATGCTATAGGTATACCTTTGTTAGATAGATATTCATTTTTAATATAATTGAGCGTATCTTGGTTTACTTTAACTTTATCTAAGTCCTTTCGTCTTTTGTTTATTAATACTATTAATCCCTTATTGTCGTAGCGTTTTACCCAAGATTAAATTGTTCTTTGAGGTATTTGTTTATTATTACTAATATCTTGAACTGACTTCTGTTTTTTTATATAGGCTTCAATGATTTTATGTTTTTTCATAGCTTCTTGGCTTTGAAAATGTGTGTAGTCGGCCAAATTCTTATCCATTTTAACACCTCCATAATTCCAGCTTTTTGATTCAAAATATTTTATATCTAGCCTCCTTTCACATCATCATATAACAAAAATATAAAATTATAATAAAAGATAAACGTTAAACATTTTATGTGATTAGGGTGTAAGTTAAGGGGGGGAATGATTGTTGGATATGCAAGAGTTTCGACCATTAATCAAAATTTAGATAGGCAAATTGAAAATTCAAAATATTTTGTTGCTGAGAAAATTTTCACAGAAAAACAATCAGTTAAATCTATAGAAAACAGACCTGTTTTTCAGGAAGTATTAGATTTTTTAAGAATGGGAGATCGTTTAATTGTCGAATCTATTGATAGACTAGGAAGAAATTATGATGAAATAATTCAAACAGTTAATTATTTAAAAGATAAAGAAGTGCAATTAATGATAACGAGTTTACCTATGATGAATGAAGTGATTGGAAATCCACTACTAGATAAATTCATGAAAGATTTAATTATTCAAATTTTAGCAATGATTTCAGAACAAGAAAGAAATGAAAGTAAACGTAGACAAGCTCAAGGTATTAAAGTAGCCAAAGAAAAAGGTATATATAACGGGAGACCTGTTCTGTATTCTCCCAATGCTAAAGATCCTCAAAAGCGTTTGGTATATCATCGTGTTGTAGAAATGCTAGATCAAGGAATTTCTATTAGTCAAATAGCTAAAGAAGTTAATATTACTAGACAAACTGTATACAGAATTAAAGTTAAAGAAATATAAACATCATTATTTATAAGATATTTGCACATTGAAATAATTAGTTAACTAATATATGATTATAGATAATTAAATATCGAGTTCAGAGAAAAAGAAAAAGTGTTTAACTAAAAACAGGGAATAGAGGCCATCGGCTGGAAGCTTCTATAATTTATAAATACTTTACTACTTTGGAGATATGTATGAAAGTACATCGTTTAATAACATGTTACGTTATTCAATGAGCTCTAATTGGTTAATTGACTAATTAGAGGAATTTGGGTGGTACCACGAGACTGC